>NZ_CP066775.1:1232594-1540743 GCF_009754905.2 Mucilaginibacter ginkgonis
CACTTACATAAGCGTTTTACTGACCGACAGCCGCCGCGCGGTGAACACGCATGAAGCTTTGTTTTTTGCCCTTAGGAGCCGTCGCGATGGCCACGAGTTTATTGATGAAGCCTATAAACTTGGCGTGCGCAACTTCATAGTAAAACAATTACCGCGACAAGTTTTCGAGAACGCTAATTTTCTGATCGTGCCCGACGTGTTAAAGGCCTTGCAGCAATTGGCGATCAATCACCGTGACAAGTTTGATCTGGAGGTGATTGGCATTACAGGCAGCAACGGCAAAACTATAGTCAAAGAATGGCTTTTCCAGCTACTATCACCTGATAAGAATATCGTTCGCAGCCCGCGTAGTTACAATTCGCAAATTGGCGTGCCTTTATCCGTATGGCAAATTGCTAATGAAAACACCCTGGGCATTTTTGAAGCGGGTGTATCAACGTCGGGAGAGATGGCGGTTTTAGAAGAGATCATCAAGCCGCGGATCGGTGTATTGACGCATCTGGGCTCGGCGCATAATGAAGGGTTTGCAAGCTATGATGACAAGGTGAAAGAGAAGTTGAAGCTATTTCAGCATGTTCAACTGCTCATCTACCAGTACGATGCCCTCGTCACCTTTCAGGATGAAATTACTGCACCACGCAAATTCACCTGGAGCCGTGAATTTTCACAGTCGGACTTGTATGTTTTCAGCGAAACCATAATATCTAAAAACTATTACTTGCGTGCGCGCTACCGGGGTAAAGAAATTGAATGCCTTATTCCTTTTCTTGATGATGCCTCGGTAGAAAATGCCATAACCTGCTGGGCAACCATGCTTGCTTTGGGTTACAGCGCTGTAGAATGCGACAAACGCCTGGAACATCTTACAGCCGTAAGTATGCGGCTTGAGCTTAAAATGGGTATCAACGATTGTACGATAATTGACGATTCATATAACTCTGATTTACAGTCCCTTGAGATCGCCCTTAACTTTCTAAGTCAACAAAACCAGCACAAAAATAAAACGGTTATACTATCGGATATTTACCAATCGGGCTTACAGGTCGACGAACTTTACAAACAGGTTGCATCACTGATCGGCACAAAAAACATCAACCGCTTTATTGGTGTTGGTGAAGCTTTAACCGAGCATCAGCGTTATTTCAATATTTCGAAAAAGTTTTTTTACACCGATACACAATCGTTCATAAAGCAGCTGGGCAAACTTGATCTGCGGGACGAAACAATATTGATTAAGGGGTCCAGGATATTTGGTTTCGAGCGCATTAGCAAGGCGCTGACCCAAAAGGCGCACGAAACGCTGATGGAGATTAATCTGAATGCTATGGTTGATAATCTTAATTTTTATAGATCAAAATTATATCCACGCGTTAAAGTGATGGCCATGGTTAAGGCGTTTTCTTATGGCAGCGGCACGTTTGAGATTGCTAATGTGCTTCAGTATGCAAAGGTGGATTATCTGGCAGTAGCCTATATCGATGAGGGGGTTTCGCTTCGCGAGAGCGGCATTAACCTGCCGATAATGGTGCTCAACCCCGAGGCTGCGGCTTTTGATAAAATGGTAGAACATAACCTTGAGCCCGAAATATACAGTTTCAACCAGCTGGATGAATTCGTAAAGTTTGCCTTCCGCAATAAGATCACTGCATATCCTATCCACCTGAAGATAGACACCGGCATGCACCGCCTCGGGTTTGACGTTCTGGAGGTAGATGAACTTTGTGACTTTTTGGAACAGGTGGATTGTGTAAAAGTAAAATCGGTATTCTCACACCTGGTAGCCAGCGACGCGCCTCAGCACGATGCTTTTACACTGCAGCAAATGAAACGGTACGAGAAGGCTTACCTTAAACTGGAGCGCGCGTTAGACTATAAGTTCATCAGGCATATTTCCAATACCTCGGCAATTATACGCTGGCCCATGGCGCAGTACGATATGGTGCGGTTGGGCATCGGTCTGTATGGTATTGACGCATCAATACCTGATCATATGAATGGACTGCAACCTGTTGCTACGCTTAAAACCAACATTTCTCAGATAAAACGGATAACTGCAGGCGAGACTGTGGGATATAACCGCATGGGCAAATTGGCAGCCGACGGAAAAATAGCAACAGTACGCATTGGTTATGCCGACGGCTATCTGCGGGCTTTCGGTAACGGCATAGGCAAAATGCTGGTGAAAGGCAATCTTGTGCCTACGGTAGGCAACATTGCAATGGATATGTGCATGATAGATGTAAGCAATATTGATGCGAACGAGGGCGACGAGGTGATCGTTTTTAACCACGAGCACCGCATTGAAGACATGGCGCAAGAGATCGGTACCATCCCATACGAAATACTAACAAATATTTCGCAGCGTGTAAAAAGAGTGTACTTTTATGAGTAGAATTTGCAGTACACATGAATAGGGTTGCCCGCGCATTGATCAGATATTTTCTTAAAGGGTTGATTGTGGTGGTGCCGCTAGGGGCCGCCATCTTTCTGGTATATTGGGCCATAGCCGGCTTGGACAGAACTTTAAACCTTAGCGATATCCTGCTAATCAACCCGAAAACTGGTAAGCCAATCTATATACCGGGTTTAGGTATTTTAAGTGTACTGATCGTAATTCTTTTCGCAGGGATTCTACTAACTTACATTGTTACAGACCCGATAAAGCAATGGTTTGCCCGCTGGCTAAACCGCTTGCCGCTTTTAAAATTTCTATACTCTTCTATTAAAGATCTGACAGAAGCCTTTGTTGGCGAAGAAAAGAAATTTAATGAGCCTGTTCTGGTCGAGGTAAATGAATTTGGTTTAAAGAAAATTGGCTTCCTCACCCAAAAAGATCTGAGCGCGTTGGGTTTGCCAGGACAGGTTGCCGTTTATTTCCCGTGGTCTTATTCATTTGCAGGGCAGGTAGTCATTATATCTGCTGATAAAGTGACACCGATAAATAAAAGCGCCGCCGAAATGATGAAATTCGTTATATCAGGGGGGGTATCTGGTCTGGAGTAACTTTCGGAGCGTTTAGCCTGCGCTGGTTTCTAAAGTTTCCTATCGAAATAAAAGTTGCTATTAGCATCAATAGTGACCCTAAAAAAAAGGGAGCGCCCGGAAAATGTACGGGCGCGTTATTCATTGTGAAATGATGGAATACCGCGGTCATTAATAATGGTCCAACCACAGTTGTAACGCTCGACAAACTGGTCAGCGCGCCTTGTAACTCTCCTTGCTCATTCGCCGCTACTTTTTCAGTAATTAAGCCCTGCAAAGCTGGGCCTGATATGCCGCCCAAACAATACGGGATCATAAACACATACATCATCCATCCATAACCCGCAAAAGCGATCAACGCAAGCCCGATAGCGTAAAATAAAAGCCCCGATACGATGGTTTTCTCCAAACCAAATTTTGGTATGATCAAACGTATCAATCCTGCTTGGATGGAAACTAACAAAACCCCAATGAAAATACCCAGGCTGCTTATGCTGGGTAATGTCCAGTCGAACTTGGCAATAACGAAGAATGCCAGCACACTTTCAACTGCTTTTTGCGCTACATAAACCAACGCGAAAGCACCGATAAGGCCTGTGATAACTGGGTACCTAATCAGTTTTATTAATGAACTTATGGGATTAGCACTCTTCCAGCTAAAGGCCCGGCGGTTGCGTTTACTTAATGATTCGGGCAATACAAAGTAACCATAGGCCGCGTTTAAAAAGGCGAGGCCACCAGCAACCATAAATGGAATTCTTATCCCTAATGCACCAAGATATCCGCCCAAACCTATCCCCAGGATGAAGCCAAGACCGGATGCAGCGCCAACCAACCCGAAATTTGCCGCGCGGTTATCACCGGTGCTTACATCTGCGATGTATGCCGTTGCTGTTGTTGTGCTTGCTCCTGCAATACCGGCAATGGTCCGCCCAACAAACAACCACGCCAGCGAGGGCGCGAAAGCCATTAGCAGGTAGTCTAAACCAAATCCAAACAGTGAGCCAAGTAGGATAGGCCTTCGGCCATACCTGTCGCTGAGGTTGCCTAAAACAGGCGAAAACAGAAACTGCATCAGCGCGTAAGTAAAGGTGAGATAGCCGCTATAAAGCCCAGCCGTACTAATGTCTGTGTGGCCTAATTGTTCTAACAGTTTGGGCAGGATAGGGATGATGATCCCTAAACCCAGTACATCGATAAATATGGTTACAAAGATGAAACCTAAAGCCGCGGTAGGGCGCTTCTTTACAACAATATCAGCCATTGAAATGCTATAACAAATTAATGGGGCTGTATTGTTTGCTCGGCTGCTTCCATTTCCGGTTCGCTCATCACATTTTTTTCTCTCGCACGGTTAAAGCTGCGGATAGCAAACAGCGTGCTTAATACCATCAGGATAGCGCCCATCAAAAATGGTGCACCCGGAAATGTAACCGGCGCGTTTTTGCTCGTGAAATAAGCAAACAGGTTGGTCATCAATATCGGGCCAACAATAGAGGTTGCGCTCATTAAACTTGTAAGTCCGCCTTGCAGTTCGCCTTGTTCATTCGGCGGTATTTGAGTACTTATAAGGCCTTGCAGCGCAGGGCCTGCGATACCACCTAAACAGTACGGGATAAGAAAGGCGAACATCATCCAGCTTTGATTGGCAAAGGCAAATAACGAAAGCGCAAGTGTATACAACGCAAAGCCTATGACGATACTCTTCTTCTGCCCAAACTTAGGAATGGTAAAGCGTATCAAAACACCCTGTACCAAACCGGATAATACTCCTACTACGCCAAGAGAATAACCGACCGTAGATTCGTTCCAACCGAAACGTGACATGGTAAAATATGACCAGGTACTTTGAACCGCGTGAGCAGCGATGTAGATAAGTGTTAATGAGCCAACTAAGCCGGCAATTGCGGGGTAACGCCTTAGTTGTTTAAGTGAGCCGATAGGGTTTGCGCGTTTCCATTCAAACTTCCTCCGGTTTTCTATGGCTAATGATTCAGGCAGGATAAAGAACCCGTATGCGGCGTTCAGTAACGCCAAACCTGCTGCAGTAAGAAACGGAAGGCGAACATCGATGTGTCCCAGAATACCGCCAAGCACCGGCCCGATGATAAAACCTAAACCAAAAGCGGCGCCTATTAAACCAAAGTTTTGAGCTCGCTTTTCTGGCGTGCTGATATCTGCAATGTAAGCAGCGGCTGTGGTAAAGCTGGCACCGGTGATACCCGCAATGATTCTACCTATAAAGAGTAACCAAATGTTTGGCGCGAAAGCTAAAAAGGTATAATCAATTGCAAATCCCAAAAGCGAACCAAGCAATATCGGCCTGCGACCATACTTATCACTCAAATTACCTAATACAGGTGCGAACAGGAATTGCATTACTGAATAGGCAAATAACAACCACCCGCCCCACTGCGCAGCCTGGCTTAAATTGCCGTGTATCAGCTTCTCTATTAGTTTAGGAAAAACCGGAATAATGATACCAAAACCCGTAATATCAATAAGTAAAGTTACGAAGATAAACCCAAGGGCGGGGCTGCGTTTGGAGTTGTCCATGCAACGAAACTAATTAAATTTTTGAACCCATCTTAATTTCACAACATTAATTTCGTGTTAACGAAAATATTGTTGATTTTGCGAAATACATTATGAGCCAATACGTTATACAAATTACATTTGGCTTTACAGTCCTGATATTTGAGCATAAAAAAGCCCCGGAGGGGGCTTTTTAAAAGTTTGGTTTTAGAAGATATTTCTGATAGAACCTGAAGATATGTTCAACAGCTTCTTCGGCCGTGTCAACTACCCGGTAAAGGTTCAAATCATCGGGGCTGATATTATGTTCAGCGTTCAGCATTTTTTCTTCCACCCATTCAAATAACCCTTTCCAATAATCTACGCCAATAAACACGATAGGGAAGCGGGCAATTTTACCGGTTTGTATTAGTGTAATTGCTTCGAAAGATTCATCAAGCGTTCCGAAACCACCCGGTAACACAATAAACCCTTGAGAATACTTCATGAACATTACCTTACGCACAAAGAAATAATCGAACTCCAGTAATTTATCGCGGTCGATGTATTTATTGTGAAATTGCTCAAATGGCAATTCGATGTTCAGACCTACAGATTTACCGCCGGCTTCGTAAGCACCTTTATTAGCTGCTTCCATAATGCCCGGTCCACCGCCTGATATTACGCCATAGCCACGTTCTGCCAGTAAACGTGCGGTTTCTACCGCCATCTCGTAATACTTGTTCTCATTTTTTGTGCGCGCCGAACCGAATATCGACACACATGGGCCTATCTTGGCCAATTTCTCAAATCCGTCAACAAACTCGGCCATGATCTTAAAGATCTGCCAGGAGTCAGTAACTTTTATTTCGTGCCAGTCGTGGTTAGCGAAGGCCTTGGTTAGTTTTTCATCACCAGTCATAATGTAATTTATTATATTACAGCTACCGTCTGTTTTGGTTTCGAGGTAGCCAATAAGCCGGCAAATGTAATCAATCCGTTGACAATGATGAGTTCGTTATCAAAAACATACCCGCCAAACAACCGTGCAGACTCTGTACTCAAGAAATAGCAAATAGCAGGAGAAATGAGACAAATAAACGGAACAAGTTTATCATTCACCTGGCGACTGTTCATTAACAGGCCGAACGAATACAAACCCAATAGCGGGCCATAGGTATACGAGGCAACTTTGAAAATTGCGCTCACTACCGCATCATTGTTAATAGTGTTGAAAAAGACGATAGTTAAAAACATCAACCCGGAAAATGCGACATGCACATAATGGCGGGTTGCGATGGCTTGTTTAGAATTTGAATCAGCACGCTTATTAAAGTTCAAAAAGTCGACGCAGAAGGATGTTGTTAAAGCAGTTAATGCAGAATCTGTGGTAGCAAAGGTTGCCGCAGTTAACCCCAACATAAACACAACTGCCGGGGCAGTACCCAGGTAATTGAGCGCGATTGTTGGATACAGATAATCAGTTTTAGCGACAGTGATGCCATTCTTAACCGCGTATATATAAAGCAATGCACCTACGCTTAGGAAAAAAATGTTGATCACTACAAAGATGGCTGTGAAACTGAACATGTTTTTCTGTGCTTCTCCGATGTTTTTTAAGCTTAGGTTTTTCTGCATCAGGTCCTGGTCGAGGCCCACCATCGCGATGGTGATAAACATGCCCCCAAGGAACTGTTTTGTGAAGTGAAATTTGCTGATCACAAACTCGTTGAAGAAAAATATTTTGGAGTAATTGCTGTTTTTCACTGTCTCAAAAGCAGAGACTACGTCAAGATTTAAGCTCCGGCAGATAAAAAATATGGACAGAAATACTGATGCCACCAGAAACAAAGTCTGCAAGCTATCTGTGATGATGATAGTTTTTAAGCCGCCTTTGTAGGTGTAAGACCAGATGAGCGCCAGGCATATAAGCACTGTGACCGCGAATGGAACGTGATAGCTATCGAAAATGAACTTTTGCAAAATAATTACAACGAGGTAAAGCCTGAATGCAGAACCTATGGTTCGGCTGATCAGGAATATCCCAGCCGCGGTCTTGTAACTCCATAAACCCAATGCACTTTCTATATAGCCGTAAATAGACGTTAGCCTTAATCTGTAGTACAGTGGCAATAAAACCGTACACACCACAATAAAGCCTGCCGCATTCCCTAAAACAAATTGAAAGTAAGCGAATTGATCCCCGGTTGGTGCGCCGACTTTGCCGGGAACGGATATGAATGTTACGCCGCTAAGCGCGGTACCTATCATACCAAAGGCAACGAGATACCATTTGGAGTTGCGGTTGGCCACAAAGAACGTATCATTGTCTGAAGATTTGCCGGCAGTGAGGAATGATATAGCCACCAGCACTACAAAGTACCCGATGATAAATAAGAGTAATACGGCCGGCGACATAGTTTTGTATTAAATCGTTAATTGGTTACAAGGCGAAAGATAGGCTGTTGACCGTATCTTGACAAGAAATGATGCCGTTTTTTTTAAATTTGATGAATGAATTTCTCCTCCAAGCTGTTAGAAAATGCCGTTGCCGAGTTTGCTAAGCTGCCGGGCGTTGGGCCTAAGACAGCGCTCAGATTAGTGCTGCATTTGCTCGGTCAGGACAAAGAGGAGGTGCAATCTTTTAGCGACGCGATGGTTAAGCTGCGTAACGAGATTCTGTTTTGCTCAACCTGTCACAATATTTCTGACCAGCCTGTTTGCGACATCTGTAGTTCTCCCAAACGCGACCACGGCATCATTTGTATAGTGGAAGATACACGCGACGTGATGGCAGTTGAAAATACTGACCAGTTTAACGGAGTGTACCATGTACTTGGCGGTTTAATTTCGCCGATGGATGGGGTAGGCCCGGCCGACCTTGAAATTGATTCTTTGATAGAACGTGTGAGCCGGGGAGATATAAAAGAAGTGTTCTTTGCATTGAGCGCGACCATGGAAGGCGACACCACGATTTTTTACCTTAACAAAAGACTTAAAAACTTTAAACTAAACATATCTACCATTGCCCGTGGCATAGCTTTTGGTGGTGAGTTAGAGTACGTTGACGAGATTACACTCGGAAGGTCAATAGCGACACGCGTACCCTACGAAAACTCACTATCAGGCTAAGTACATGAAGGTATCTGTAATTGTGGTAAACCATAAAGGGAGCAAGTTGTCGCCTTACGCGTTAACTGCACTGTCCGCTGCTGCAGATAAAGTCGAGTCTGAAATTATTGTGATTGGTGAAACTAAGAATTCGAAGGCCGAACCAATAGTCCGTTATTTTAAATCTTACGTAGATAACATCTCTCAAGACATTAATTTTGGCATAGCTAACTCAATCGGCGAGTATATTTTGATCTTACAGCCGGATGCTGTTTTGCAGTATGACGCTATTAAAAGATCTGTACAGTTTATGGATCACCATCAGCACGCTGGCGGGTTAAGCGTACGTATGCTGGATGCTGATGGCAATTATTTGCAATCTTCGAAAAAGGTATTGCCTGATAGCTGGATTGCATTTTTCAAATTGACCGGGTTGCTCAAGCAATTCCCTAAATCGCGTTTACGCCACAACTTTGCTGCACACCACGAAGACGAGTTTGATACCATCGAGATGGACGTGTTAGGCAGTAGTTTTATGTTATTGCGCAGATCAGCCTTAGACACTGTCGGTAAGTTCGACGAGCGCTTTGGTAAATATGGAAGTAACATCGACATTTCTTATCGTTTACGCCTGGCCGGTTTCAAAAATTACTACTTTCCAAAAACTTATATCATTAAAGAGCAGGCACAAGCTGTCACGAAATTTAGCTGGCAATATCTCAAAGGATTTTACGGAGCGTTGTTTATCTTCGTCATCAAATATTTCTTCAGTTTGCCTGCTGTAAAAGTTAAACCATTGCAGGAGCTGTACCCTGCATATGAACTTAAAGGATAAAGTTGTCGTGATTACCGGGGCATCTTCCGGTATCGGTAAAGCTATGGTTTACGAGTTTGCTTCGCGCGGCGCCAATGTGGTGCTCGCGGCAAGGCAATATGTAACACTTTGCGAAATCTCCGAAGACGTACAGAAAAAATACCCGGTTAAAGCCCTATCCATTCAGTGCGATGTAAGCAAAGAAGGCGACTGTGAATCGATGATCAAACAGACGGTTGCTACCTTTGCTCGGATAGATGTACTTGTGAATAATGCCGGTATCACCATGCGTGCTCTTTTTAAAGATATGGATCTAAGCGTTTTCAAAAGCGTTATGGATATCAACTTTTGGGGCACTGTATATTGCACGCGTTATGCTATGCCTCAGCTCTTGGCTAATAAGGGAACAGTTGTAGGTATATCTTCAATATCGGGAATTAAAGGGTTACCTAGCCGCAGCGCTTATTCTGCTTCGAAGTTTGCCATGAACGGTTTTCTAGACTCACTGAGGACTGAAAACCTCCATACAGGATTGAACGTGCTGATAGCCTGCCCTGGTTTTACAGCATCTAACATTCGTAATGTGGCATTAGACAAAAACGGTAATCAGCAGGGTGAAAGCAACCTGGAAGAGGATAAAATGATGACCGCCGAAGAAGTAGCTAAACGCATAGCTACAGGCGTTGAAAATAAAGCAAGAACGCTGGTTATGACAACTCAAGGCAAGCTAACTAACTTATTAAGCAAGTTTGTCCCGGGGTTATTGGATAAATTGGTTTATAACGTATTCGCTAAAGAAAAGGATTCGCTGCTGAAGTGATCAATTTAACGCAGGCAGTTCTGCTTCTGTGTAATCACTGATTTTGCCTAAGTGCAGATGTACCTTTCCTTCGTTGTCATTGTAGAAAGTAGGAGTAAAACGTGCGCCCCACACCATCTCGTCGTACATATATGATGTACGGGCATGTACTGTTTGGGAAAATGTTTCGTCGAAAGCTTGTACCAACACTGCAAATGTAGCATTACCGTTCTTAAGGTCCTCGCGGGTTACGTTATGCAGCGGACTGTTCTCATCCAGCGGGTGAACTACTGTCCAGCTAAGCGTTAATAAACTCACGTGGCTGCGTTCCAACGGCAAGGTATAAAAACGGCGCATAGGTTTGCCATCTACCATTTCATTGTAAGAGAATATCATCTCCACAGTTACCTCCAGCAGCAGATTAGGACGCTTATTGGCCAGCCTGAACATTAGTCCCTTGCCATTGGTGAGCTGATATGGCGCAACCAGTAACTGGTCGCTGAATGCGATCCTCGCTGTCGGTCTTGAGAAGCGCCCATATAATAAACCGGTTGCTAAAGCGAATGCCAGCAAACCCATCATAGATTCAAATGCCGCGATAAAATTGGTAGCAACACCGGACGGACTAATATGGCCGTATCCAACAGTCGAGAGCGTCTGCGCAGAAAAAAAGAAAGCGCTAAGAAAATGATGCAGAAAATCCTTGCCCTCCGCACCGTTAAGGTTGCGTATGCCTATGCTAACATAAATGCTTGCAAATATGAGATTGGTAATTAAATAGCCGGATAATACCATAAGCCAAAACAGTGGCCAGCGCATGGATATGAGCTTATGATAAGTATTTGTAGTGTTAAAAAAGGGTATTCCCTCACGTTTTACATTGATGGTGCCGTTTTTATTTACAACCCGCTGGCTTATGGCCTGGGTGCCGAAACCAAGGTCGTCTTCGGGGTTTACCGCATGTTTTCTGATCGCCATTTCGTAACTGCTAAAACGGTGTTTAAAATAGACAAAAAATATAAATCGGTTTGTTTTTGGTGAAAACAATACTCATATTTGTCACCATAACAACAAATGAAAAAATTAAACTTAAACGGTTGGTGGCCTAACGAGAAATCGTAAGGCAATCCTGTTTTCGTTTGTTAAATATTGGAAGGGTTGCTGATAAGCAACCCTTTTTTTATGCCATGAAACAAATTTTAAATCACCTTTTTGAACATAAGACATTTAGCAGGCAGCAGTCTAAAGAGATACTGACTGACATCGGTCAGGGGAAGTATAATGCCTCGCAAATGGCAGCATTTATGACGGCATATTGTATGCGTAGCATCACCGTTGACGAGTTAGAGGGATTTCGTGAAGCCATGCTGGAGCTGTGCCTTCCGGTAAATATCGAAGCCGGTGACCTGATAGATCTGTGCGGCACGGGCGGTGATGGTAAAGACACTTTCAACATTTCTACGCTGGCCTCATTTGTTGTTGCAGGTGCCGGTTACAAGGTGGCGAAACATGGTAATTATGGTGTGTCTTCGGGTTGCGGTTCTTCAAACGTTATTGAATACCTGGGTTACAGTTTCACCAATGATACCGGTAAATTAAACTCAACTATCGACGCTGCGAATATTTGCTTTTTGCATGCACCGCTATTTCACCCTGCGATGAAGACTGTGGCACCTATTCGCCGCGAATTGGGTGTGAAAACTTTCTTTAATATGCTTGGCCCGCTGGTGAATCCGGCGAAGCCGAAAAATCAACTCGTAGGTGTCTATAACTTGGAATTAGCGCGTTTGTATGCGTACTTATACCAAAAATCGTCGACTAATTATACCATTGTGAACGCTTTAGACGGTTACGACGAAGTATCGCTCACCTGCGATTTTAAAACATTCTCTGCCGCAGGCGAAAAGATAAATACCGTTAAAGGTTTAGGCTTCGATGTGCTCGATCCGGCAAGTATTACGGGCGGGCATACCGTCGCCGATTCGGCTGCGATTTTTACAAATGTTTTAAAGGGCGATGGCGCCGACGCGCAGAACAATGTGGTGTTAAGTAACGCTGCGCTCGCTATCAGAACAATAAGCCCAGAAAAATCTTTTGGTGACTGTTTTTATGAGGCTGAAGAGTCACTGTTGGGCAAAAAAGCGTTAAAGAGCTTCACAAATTTAATTAACGCCAACTAATGAAGATAAAGGTTTGCGGGTTAAAAGATCCAAACAACATAAAGGCAATTGAGGCGCTCGGACCGGATTTTATCGGTTTGATATTTTACCCGCGGTCGCCCAGATATATTGATGGATTACCCTCATCGGTTACAAAGGCGATTAGCCCAGCTATTGTTAAAACAGGCGTTTTTGTAAACGATTCTTTTGAGAGTATTAACTCTTTGATTTCTGAATACGAATTAGACGCTGTGCAGTTGCATGGTGTAGAAAACCCCGAGTTTTGTGCCGGATTAAAAAAAAGAGTTAAGGTGATTAAAGCTTTTAACATTGATGAAGAATTTGATTTTGATGACCTTGACGTTTATTTGCCGCACGTCGATTATTTTTTGTTCGATACGCGTAGTAACAAACCGGGCGGGAGCGGCCTGACGTTTGACTGGTCGGTTTTGAAGAATTACACGCATAATGCGCCGTTTTTTTTAAGCGGGGGACTTAGTCTTGATAACTTGGAAGCTGCACTAAAGATTTCGCACCCGCAATTTTATGCTGTTGACCTGAACAGCAAGTTTGAAATTAGCCCTGGTATAAAAGATGCCGGCAAACTAAAAGAAGCATTTAACCTGATAAGAAGAACGGTTTAATATGAGATACGGAGTTAATGAACAAGGCTATTACGGCGATTTCGGCGGAGCATACATCCCCGAAATGCTGTATCCTAATATTGAGGAACTAAGGCAGCAGTATCAGGCGATTACAAATGATGCTTCATTTAAGGCAGAATTTGAAAGTTTGCTTAAAGACTATGTGGGCAGGCCCTCTCCGTTATACCTTGCCGAAAGATTGTCTGAGAAATACGGCGCAAACATTTTTCTTAAACGCGAAGATCTCAACCATACAGGTTCGCACAAGATCAATAACGCTATAGGGCAGATCTTATTAGCAGAACGGCTTTGTAAAAAGCGCATCATCGCAGAGACAGGTGCCGGGCAGCACGGCGTAGCAACGGCTACGGTTTGCGCCTTAAAAGGTATTGAATGTGTTGTTTACATGGGCGAAGTGGATATGGAACGCCAGGCGCCAAATGTTGCACGTATGAAAATGCTGGGCGCGAAGGTTGTCCCTGCAACATCGGGAAGTAAGACACTTAAAGATGCAACAAATGAGGCGATGCGAGATTGGATCAACAATCCGCTTGATACCCACTACATAATAGGCTCTGTGGTGGGGCCGTACCCTTATCCGGAGATGGTGGCAAAATTCCAATCCATCATTTCTCTCGAAACTAAAAAACAACTTTTAGAGCATACCGGCAGAGAACTTCCTGATTATGCCCTGGCTTGTGTAGGCGGCGGCAGCAATGCAATGGGAATGTTCTACCATTTTTTGGATGACGAAAGTGTAAAACTAATCGCTGTAGAAGCGGCAGGAAAGGGTGTTGAAAGCGGGCACTCTGCTGCAACAACGTTTTTGGGAAAAGAAGGTGTGCTGCATGGCAGCCGTACGATTTTAATGCAGACCGAGGATGGTCAGGTAGTTGAACCATATTCAATATCCGCCGGATTAGACTATCCCGGTATTGGCCCGCAGCATGCACACTTATATAAGATCAACCGTGCACAGTATGTAAGCATCACCGACGATGAAGCTTTAAATGCAGGCCTATTAGTCTCTCAATTAGAGGGAATTATACCTGCGATTGAATCGGCACATGCCTTTGCTTATTTGGAAAAAATGAAATTTAAGCCCAATGATAATGTTGTGATCTGCCTGTCAGGCCGTGGCGACAAAGACTTGGATACTTACATTAAACATTTTGGGTATTAATTAACTGAAATGTCATCCCGAACTTGTTTAGGGATCCCGGTATAAAAGTTTTAACTGTCCTGTGAGATGCCGAAACAAGTTCGGCATGACAGTAATTTTCAAACAAATGAACCGTCTTAACCAACTCTTCGATACAAAAAAAGATAACCTGCTTAGTGTGTATTTCACAGCGGGTTACCCTGAACTGAATAGCACTCTAGCCATTGCCGAAGCTTTGGAGAAAGCCGGAGTAGACTTTTTGGAAGTAGGTTTCCCATATTCAGATCCCGTTGCCGATGGCCCAACCATTCAGCATAGTTCACAAATGGCGTTGGATGCCGGTATGAATTTAAACTTGATTTTCGAGCAGTTAAAAGATCTTCGCAAATCGGTAACTATCCCCATTTTATTGATGGGTTATGCCAATCCGGTAATGCAATTCGGCGTAGAGAATTTTTGTCGTAGAGCTGCAGAAGTCGGGGTCGATGGCTGCATTATACCAGACCTGCCGATGCATGAATATGAGATGTTATACAAGGATGTCTTTGCCAGATACAACATCAGCAATATTTTTCTTGTAACGCCACAAACTTCAGAAGACCGTATCCGCAAGATCGATGAGCTGAGCAATAGTTTTATATACTTGCTATCCTCCGCATCAATTACGGGCAAGGCACTACAACTGAATGACCACGTAGACACGTATTTCGCGCGCATCCAAGGCATGAACCTTAAAAACCCAACCATAGTAGGCTTTGGTATAGGCGACAAGGCCTCGTTTACCAAGGCTTGCCAATACAATCGTGGCGCCATTGTGGGCAGCGCGTTTGTAAAAATGTTAGGCGAGGGTAGCGATTATTTAAGTAAAGTTGAGGGGTTTGTGAAGGGGATATGCGAGTAAAATGCCAAACATGTCATCGCGAAGCACGAAGCAATCTCAGAGGATGTTCTTAAGATTTTATGCTGGATCCCGACTTAAATCGGGAGCCGCGTCACTGCGCTCCTCGTAATGACAAATTTTAGATTATATTATAAATATAGCTCCAAATCCCCTTTACCTTCACGCAAAACCTCAAATTCGCCTGTGGTACAGTCGACCACGGTGGATGCCACATTACCGCCGTATCCGCCATCAATAACAATGTCTACCAGGTCCTGATATTTTTCGTAGATCAATTCAGGGTCGGTTGAATACTCAATGATGTCGTCTTCATCATGGATCGAAGTAGAAACGATTGGATTACCCAACACCTTTACTATCTCACGGGCAATGTTGTTATCAGGTACACGTATACCCACCGTCTTCCTGCTCGAACTTAACAGTTTAGGAACGTTATGGCTGGCATTGAAAATAAAGGTAAACGGCCCCGGTAGGGCTTTTTTTAAAATTCGGAATGCGGTATTGTCAATAGGCTTGGTATAATCAGAAATATTGCTCAAATCGTAGCAGACGAAGGAAAAATTTGCCTTCTCGGATTTGATATTTCTGATACGGGCCACACGTTCTATAGCCCGCTGATTGGTTATATCACAGCCCAGACCGTACACTGTGTCGGTAGGGTAAATGACTACGCCGCCTTTACGCAATACATCTACCACTTGTTCAATGGTTTTAGAATTAGGATTTTCTGGGTATATTTTCAGCAACATGACTAATGAGCAAATGAACAGCCCAATTGGTTTTAAAAAGAAAAAGCCTTTCGATTTGAAAGGCTTTAAAAAGATGTATCTGCACAACTAAACTTGTGCAAAACTGCATATCAATTAAGCTTGCTTAGCGAATTGCGCATTAATGATCAGTTTAATTTCGTCGCCAACAACAATAGCACCTGCTTCGGTAACGCCTTCCCAGGTTAAGCCAAATTGTTTACGGCTGATCTTGCCTGTTACTTCAAAGCCTGCTTTGGTATTGCCATAGAAATCGGTAGCTGTGCCGCCAAATTCCACATCAAGCGTAACCGGGTTGGTTTTATCTTTAATAGTTAGGTCGCCTGTTAGTTTATAATCGTCGCCATCTTTTGTTAGCGATGTTGATTTAAAAGAAATGGTAGGGAACTGCGCAGCATCAAAAAACTCAGGGCTTTTCAAATGACCGTCGCGTTGTTCCTGGTTGGTGTCAATGCTGTCAACATCAAGAGAAAACGTAACATCCGCGTTTGAGAAATCTTCATTCTCTGCAGAAATTTCGCCCTCAAATTTTTTGAATGAACCTGTTACCGTAGATATCACCAGGTGTTTTACTTTAAATTGCACTTCTGAGTGCATTGGGTCCATAGACCATTTGGTAGCTGCCATATTTTTAAATTTTTTGTTTTAACAAATGTAGTAGATATATGTTTGAACATATATCTACTACATTTAAGATTACAATTTATAGACGAACGGGCCCTAAGTCGTTAAGCATTTGTAAATCGCAAGCACAAAAAATGCGCCCCGGTTTTATTCGAGACGCTATATATCAACTTTATTTAGATTATTTAGACAAAACGTCTTTCACAATATCAGCAGCTTCTTTTAACAAGATTGCAGAGTAAACCTGCAGGCCTGAATTATCGATCAATTCTTTGGCCTCTTTAGCATTTGTACCTTGCAAACGAACGATGATAGGAACGGGGATATTGCCAATTTCATTGTATGCATCAATAACACCTTGCGCAACACGGTCGCAACGGACAATACCGCCGAAGATGTTGATTAGGATCGCTTTTACGTTCGGATCTGAAAGGATGATATTAAATCCGGCCTTTACCGTTTGCGCGTTAGCCGTACCACCAACGTCAAGGAAGTTAGCCGGCTCGCCACCCGCCAGTTTGATAATGTCCATGGTCGCCATAGCCAAACCAGCACCATTAACCATACAACCCACATTACCATCAAGCTTTACATAGTTAAGATTAGATTTGCCTGCCTCAACTTCGGTAGGGTCTTCCTCATCAGTATCACGTAAAGCAGCATAGTCGGCATGACGGTATAATGCGTTATCATCAATGTTCACCTTAGCGTCAACCGCTAAAATTTTATTGTCAGATGTTTTAAGCACCGGGTTGATCTCGAACTGAGAAGAATCTGTAGCATCATAAGCTCTATAAAGCGCAGTGATAAATTTCACCATATCTTTAAAAGCATCGCCGCTTACACCAAGGTTAAAGGCAATCTTACGTGCCTGGAAACCTTGTAAACCCACTTTAGGGTCAATCTCTTCTTTAAATATTTTCTCAGGTGTGCTGTGCGCTACTTCCTCAATGTCCATCCCGCCTTCAGTAGAGTACATGATTATGTTGCGGCCTTTTGCACGATCAAGCAATACGCTGATGTAAAATTCTTTGGTTTCGCTTTCGCCCGGGTAATAAACGTCTTGCGCTATAAGCACTTTGTTTACTTTCTTACCCTCGGGTCCCGTTTGCGGTGTAACCAATTGCATGCCTAAAATCGCGCCTGCTTTTTCTTTAACATCGTCTATGTTTTTAGCCACCTTTACGCCACCGCCTTTGCCACGGCCGCCGGCATGTATCTGGGCTTTCACAACAACCCAATCAGACCCAAAATCTTCCTTCATTTTTTGGGCCGCGGTTACAGCCTCTTCAACAGTGTCGGCAACTATGCCTTCCTGAACGCGTACGCCAAAGCTTTTTAATATAGCCTTGCCCTGATATTCGTGAATATTCATTGTTTCAGTAGAATTTGCGGTAAAGCTACAATTTTAAGCCTTGTTACAAAACCTCAGAAACTATTTTAAGTGTAAATAAACAGCGACAACAAAATTGCCTTGCAATCTGCTATTTTTGCGCCATGCTACAAGCTACAGGGATACAGAAAAAGTTTGGTGCGCTGCACATATTAAAGGGTGTAGACCTGCAGGTTAATAAAGGCGAGATAGTTGCCATTGTTGGCGCATCCGGAGCCGGTAAAAGTTCTCTGTTAAACATATTGGGTACACTCGATAAACCAGATAGCGGTCAGATCTATATAGCCGGAACCGATGTAAGCCACTTGGGTAACAAACAGCTTAGCCACTTTCGCAATCAGCATATAGGTTTTATATTCCAATTTCATCATTTATTGGTTGAGTTCAACGCGCTGGAAAATGTTTGCATCCCGGCCTTTATTGCGGGTACACCTAAAGCCACAGCAGAGAAGAAAGCTAAAGAATTATTGGATATCCTCGGGCTATCAGCCCGGATGGACCACAAGCCCGCGCAGCTATCAGGAGGGGAGCAGCAGCGGGTCGCTATTGCCAGGGCATTGATCAACGACCCGGCATTGATCTTCGCGGACGAACCATCCGGTAACCTCGACTCAGCGAACGCCAGAGATCTGCATGAGTTGTTTGTTCGCTTGCGGAACGACTTTAATCAAACATTTGTTACCGTCACTCACAACGAAGATCTGGCAAATTTGTCTGACCGTAAGGTAACCATGAAGGACGGCTTAATCGTTGAATAGGATGACTGTTTTGATTACCTGCGCACTCGGTGCCCAAGCACATCAGCTTAAAAAGACCATGCCAATTGATACGGAAATCATATTGGGTGATTATGCAGATGTACCTGAAGTAATGATCAAATCAAAGCAAATCATTCAGCTGCCTAGTCCTGCAGGGCCTTCTTACCAGCACCAGATGCTGGCTTTGTGTTTGGATAATAGGGTTGACGCTGTATATCCGCTTGATGCAAAGGAGTTTAATGCATTAGCCGAAAGCGAACAGTTATTCGCAGAATATGGCATCAGTATTAATAGAACAGTATGACTTACAGCGACCTGGATAGGACTAAGAAGGCCTTTATTTTTGAACTGGATGACGTTCTTTATCCGCAGAAAGATTATCTATTACAGGTGTACTACCTGTTCGCAGGATTTATGGAATATACAGAATTGCTGGATGAGAAAGTATTGCTGAAGTTAATGACAGAAACATATTTCTCTGCAGGGCCTGATGCTGTGTTTGATGAAATACAATCTAAATTTAAGATAGAGGGGAAATACCGGTCTAACCTGACGCATCTTATGGCAAATGCTAAACTACCATTGCCATTGTTACTGTATGAACCAATGCTGACGCTATTGCAAGATATTGTTATTGACCGCAAACAGATATCCATTGTAACAGCAGGGGATGCCCAACTGCAGTTAAATAAAATAAAGCAAACCGAGTGGCACGGCCTGGACAAATATCTTACATGCTATTTTGAAAGCGAATTTACAGACATGGCTAACACAGATGTTATAACCATGCTATTGCAAAAACACGGCCTTGTTGCACAGGATGTACTTATGATTGGAAAAGACGGCGCAATTGAGAAACTAGCCGCAAAGCATCATGTCAATGTAATGGATGTTGAAAGTTTTTTAACCACCCATTAATATTTTCTGCAATTTTATTACCTTTACTCCCTGATTAACAAGCCCTAATAATTTTTTCTCATCTTTATACTATTGATTAAACCAGTTTTACATGAATAGAAATTTTATCTATCTATTATCTGCAATTGCTGTGTTAAGCAGCTGCGTTAAGGGTATCAACAATCCAACTAATGGCAGCTTAAACAGTATCACCGGCGGTACAACCGCTACAACCGGCAGCACTGTAACAGGCTCTTCTACTGTTGTGGCTGATGCCATAAAAGACTCTGTTTACTATTACACAAAAGAAGATTATTACTGGGCAGATGCCATCCCTGACTATAACACCTTTGCTCCGCGGACCGCTGCCAACGGTACAACAGATATCCTTGCGTTAACAAACGAGGTCAATAAATTATCGCAGTATAAAATTAACTCCGCAACAAGCTTGCCTTATGAGTATGTATCGACAAACGTTGGCAAGGCGAAATATTTCTATATAGACGCCGGCCAGACCACCTTAAGGCTTAACGCCGTTAGCGGCGATTTTGGTTTCGGCAGGGCATATCGTAATGCTACAGACTTAAGGGTTTCTTATGTAAATCCGGGTTCGCCGGCTGCAAATGCGGGCATGGTACGTGGGTCGCAGATCACTGCAATTAACGGAACCACAAGCTTAAACAATGATGGCGCCAATGGTACAAATACAGCTTTTATTAACAGCGCAATGGCGGGCAGTATTATTAGTGTTGCCGCTACAAAACCCGATGGTACAAAAGTTACTTACAACCTAACGGCGGCCATATATGCAGATAACCCCATCCTAAAAACACAAACTATTACGCTTGCCAATGGAAAGAAAGCCGGTTACATTGTGTTCAATAGTTTTGTAACGCAGGCAACTGCTAAACCATTACTGGACGCGGCCTTTGCCAAATTTGTGGTAGACGGAATCAGCGAGCTGATTGTTGATGTACGCTATAACGGTGGTGGTTACACAGAAACTGCACAATATCTGTTGAACCTTATCGCTCCGGCAACCGCATCAAACAATACCATGTTTACAGCAACTTACAACCCGGCTTTGCAAGGCGGTAAACAGCTGTTGTTAAAGAACCAGTTGCGTAAAGATGCCAGCGGAACAACTTTTAATTATGGCCAGGTTGATTATTCACTGACCTCTCAGACTTTTAAATTTGGTTCTACACACCCGTTAAATTTAACCCGTGTATTTTTCCTTACAACCGGGGCAACCGCATCGTCAAGCGAAGCAACAATAAACGCGCTTAGGCCGTACATGAATGTGCAGTTGGTTGGTGGTACTACCTACGGAAAACCCATCGGTTTTATTGACATCAAAATTGGTACGTATACTATGTATCTGCCGGCATTTGAGATTAGAAATGCCAATGGTGACAGTAACTACTATAACGGCATGACCCCGGGTTCGTCAACATATCCTGGTTATGCAACTGCCGACGACCTTACTCACGATTTTGGTGACAGCAATGAAGGGTTGTTATCTGCCGTGGTAAACTATCTAAATGGTGGTGTTTACAAATCAAACTCAACTTCCACTGTTGGTGTGCAAAGCATAGGTTCACAGAACTACGACTCGTCTGTAATAGATGCAGACCAGTTTAAAGGGATGTTGTTCCAATATCCCAAACATAAATAGGATTAACTATCAGATCATATCAAACGCCCTTGCAGAAATTGTAAGGGCGTTTTTGTTAGTCGGCCAGTTCGCGAAGATCGACCGCTACCACACGGGATATGCCTTGTTCTACCATGGTAACACCATAAATGATATCAGTGCTGGCGATGGTACGTTTGTTATGCGATACAATAATGAACTGCGAGTCGCTGGAAAATTTGCGGATAATGTTATTAAACTTATCAATATTAGTATCGTCAAGCGGTGCATCAACCTCATCGAAAATACAGAACGGTGCCGGCTTAAGCAGGTAAAGCGAAAACAAGATCGCTGTCGCAGTGAGTGTTTTCTCGCCTCCGGACAACTGGTTTATGGACAGTGGTCGTTTACCTTTTGGTTTCGCGATGATATCTATATCAGAATCAAGCGGATTATGTGGGTCGGTTAGGATCAGGTCGCACGAATCCTCCTCGTTAAATAGTGAGCGGAACACTTTTATGAAGTTTTCGCGTACGCTGATGAAAGCTTCCATAAACTTTTCGCGGGCGGTGTCGTCAATTTCTTTGATGGTTTCTAGGAGCGAGGTTTTAGCTTCCTGCAGGTCTCTTTTTTGCGCATGTATAAACTTACTGCGCTCATCCATTTCATTATAAGCCTCAATAGCCATTGGATTGATAGCACCAAATTCGTCTAATTGCCGTTTTATTTTATCGGTTTTGTCGCGCAGGTTTTCTTCGGTTTCACCATCAGGTGGGGCAACGTCCAGTAAGTCCTCGATATCAACGTTAAATTCCACAGATAGCCGTTCTTTTAGGGCATTGAGCTCTATCTTAAGATTATTACGTTCATCTTTTAATTCGTTCTCGATGTAATCGGCTTGCTCTTTTTGGCGGCGAAGCAGCGAGATGTCATTCTCCGTTTCTGTAATTAAGCCGCGGCTTGCGTAGTAAAGATTCTCGGCTTCTGTAACACCTTTTTCCATCTCTTCCCGCTGTTGATACATGCCTAACAGGTCATCGTCAGAATGGTCTGTGTGTTGCAGTGTAATTTGGATTTCCTGCTTCACCTTTTCAAGTGCCGCCGAATTTTCCCCAATTCGCTTACTGGTGTTCTCGTGTTGCGCCTCGCGATACTGCAAATCCTTATCTAAGCTTGTAACAGCATTTTGCTGCTGATGAAACCTGATGTTCTCTTGATTATAGATTGCAGAGCGCAAGTTATATTGCTCATTTAGTTCATTAAAAGCAGATTGACTAGCATTGAGCAAATCGGCTTGTATTTGCTTTTCCGTTCGCAGTTGGGTGAGTTGCGGTTCAGCAAGGGCAATGTCCTGCCCAATAGTCACCATTTTCGCAGCGATATCATCTTTGCGGTTATGGCTGTTTTCTATAAAAGTTTGATACTGCTCGCGACGGGTTTGTACGGTGACTAACTCTGTATTTAGCCTGTTAAGTTCCTGCTGCTTCTGTATCAAATCGCCGGGTCGTGCCGAGGCTTTGTATGCAGTTAATTTGTTGTTCAGATCTGCAACAGCAGCGTTAGCCTTCGCCAATAAGGCCTCTGTAATCTTTATTTCCTTAGCCAGGTTTTCCAGGTTTTTTGTACGGCCTATGCGTTTACCTTCAAATAAGCCCACAGAACCGCCCGCAGCTGTGTGCTTTGAGATATTGAATTTTCCGGTTTGCGATATAACGACTACATCATCTTTAGGTCGATTTTTAAACGTTTGCTCTACCGATTCGTCTGTCAGGTAAACCCCATTCAATAACGTGTGGCACAACGCGGCATATTTTTCGTCTACCTGTATCACATCTATAGCAGCGATATAGTTTTGAGGAACGTTGCGTTTAAAAAAGTCTGGTTGACTGTAAGTATTAAGAATGAAGAACTGAGCGCGTCCACGCGCCGCGTCGCTAAGCAGATTAATTGCTGTCGCAGCCTCCGTCAAATCTTCAACAACATAATGGTTCATTAACGGTTCCAGATAGTTTTCTATCGCTACACGATACTCTTCCTGACAAAACAACACATCGCTGAAAAGGAGCGGGGCTTTAGACCAACCGACAGTCTTTTTTAAAAACCGTATCGATTCGGGGAAGCCTTCCAGGTTGTCCACCATGCTTTTGGTAAGCGTATACTCGTTTTGTTTAGCATCTAGTTTCCGGCCTTCATCTCTAACCTGCTGATTAAGTTTAACTAGGTCTTCTTCGGCATTTTTGATTTGTTGTTGCAGATAAGCCTCGTTTTCCGCCATCGTACTATGCTCTGCGTCTAATGCTTCCGTCCTGAGCGACAGCTCCGCGATTACCTGGTTGAATTGAGAAAGCTCTGTTTCTTTGCCCGCAGTGTCTTCCATATTGCGAAGGCTCTCTTGTTCTAAGGCCTGCAACTGTATTTTTAATATATCGCTGTCCTTCTCAGTTTTGTAGATTTGATTTTGGATCTGATTGTTAACCGAATTTAACTGGTTTATTTTATCTCTCGCCGAAGCTTGTTTTAACCTTAGTTCATCAACTTCTTTTTTAAGCGATTCGACGGTAGCGGTTAAAGTTGTTAAATTCTCTTGTTCAACGGACTTTTCTTCTGTCAAACGTTTTATGTTGTAAAGCACATGGTTTAGCTGGTTGCGGTCGCGGTCCAGCTCTTCCGTAAGGCGCTGTTCTTTATCCTTCTGAAACTTTAGCTGCTCGTTGCGTACTTTTTTCTCACTCTCGTAAGCACGAATCTTTCCTATAAAGTCGTTTGTAGCTTTTTGCTGTACCGATAAGTTTTTCTCGTTAGTCAGACTTTCTAACTTTTGCTTTTGTAACAACGCCTCTTGCGTGTCTATCTTAGTGACGATACCTGCCCGCTCTATTTTTTGCGCTGTTTCACGCGCTTCTATCTTAGCTAGTGAATTACTAAAATTCACAACCCTGAAAGATGCCAATGAAACGCTAAGCGATTTATATTGCTCACGCAGGCGGTTGTAGCGTTCTGCTTTCTTTGCTTGGTTTTCAAGCGTTTTAAGGTTTTTTTCTATTTCAAAAAGCAGATCATCAACACGCATCAAGTCAGCTTCGGTATCTTTTAACTTATTGAAAGTTTGCTTTTTACGTAGCTTGTATTTTGATATACCCGATGCTTCTTCGAACAAATTGCGCCGCGACCCTTCTTTATTGCTGATGATCTCTTCGATCATTTTTAACTCGATAATAGAGTACGAGTCGGCACCAATACCGGTATCTAAAAACAGATCGGTAATGTCTTTAAGACGGCACTGCACATCATTCAGGCGGTATTCGCTTTCTCCGGTGCGATATAATTTACGGGTAATGGTTACTTGTGAGAACTCGGTAGGGAGAACGTTCTTCGTGTTATCAAAAGAGAGGGAAACTTCTGCCAGGTTTGCCGGTTTACGGCTTTTACTGCCATTAAAGATGACGTTCTCCATCTTTTCTGACCGCAGCATACGTGTGCTTTGCTCGCCAAGCACCCAGCGGATAGAGTCAACAACGTTAGATTTACCGCAGCCGTTAGGCCCAACAATGGCAGTAATACCCTCATTAAAATTGATGGTAATTTTATCGCCAAAGCTTTTAAAGCCTTTTATTTCTAAACGGGTAAGCTGCATTAACGGGGTAGCGGGTCAACCAATAAATTAGGATCAAAAGATAAATGAAAAACGCGAAAGGATAAAGCAAAGATATAAACGGGTTATGTTGATAAAGTTATCCCGTAAAATTTCGGTATCACTTACGATGTCTTCAGTTTGCTTACACGTAGATTTCACCTTTTAAATAAGTAATGGCGTTTCCGCTCATCAAAACCCGATCGCCTTTAAGCTCGCACCATAACTCTCCTTTACGTGCAGAGAGCTGATAGGCGTGGAGTTCAGTTTTGTTTAATTGATCTGCCCAGTAAGGAATAAGATTACAGTGAGCCGAGCCGGTAACAGGATCTTCGGCCACACCGGCGGCAGGGGCAAAAAACCGTGAAACAAAATCTACATCATTCCCCGGCGCGGTAATGATCACGCCAATAGCATCGATCTTTGCCAACGCAGAGAAATCAGGCCTAATTTCGACGATATCTTCTTCAGTATCGTAAACCAAAAAGTAATCGCGCGATTTTAGGACAGCGTTTGGCGCTTTAACATTAAGGGCTGCTAACAACCCGTCAGGCATGTCTGCCGCGATTGGCGGGCGCGAAGGAAAGTCGAGGGTGTATTTATTACCATCTTTATAAACTTTCAATACACCTGCTTTTTGAGTTTCAAAGCTGATCTCATTTTTTGCATAGCCCAATTGTGTATAAAGAATGTGCGCAGTTGCAAGGGTTGCATGCCCGCAAAGGTCTATTTCCAGTTCGGGGGTAAACCATCGCAGGTGAAAACCATTTTCAGTCTGTATAAAGAATGCGGTTTCTGCCAAGTTGTTTTCTAAGGCGATCTTCTGCATTATTTCGTCCGGCAACCATTCTGTAAGCGGACAGACTGCAGCAGGGTTGCCACCAAAAAGTTTATCAGTAAACGCGTCGGCCTGGTAGATGGGAATAGTTTTCATCCGGCCAAAATACTAACTGTTTTTTAGAATAAAAGTTGCTGGGCATTGCTGCCGATATCTTTTATACGGAATTCATTAACCAGGTTATGAGCCTGCCGGATTGGTTCGGGTATGCGGTAACCGCGTATGCAATTTTTGATTACTTCAACGCTTTGCTCTATATCGATATGATGTCCCGGCGAAATGTAAATGGGATTACAGTTCTTTTTACTTCGCAAAGCGATACTAACAACTTCGCCTTTATCGGTCATTTCGCTTTGAGCAAAAGCTTCATTAGCAGGTTCTATAAACCGTCCCGCCAAGCGGCTCTTAGCGCTACCAATAGTAGGAACATCCGTTAACCATCCAAAGTGTGTGGCAATACCCATACGGCGTTCATGCGCAATACCTTGGCCGTCGAGTACCATCAGATCGGGTTTTGTTTCTATCTGTTCCCAAACTTTTAATAATGCCGGCAGTTCGCGAAAAGCCAATAAGCCCGAAATGCATGGAAATTTAGTCTCTGCTTTTGCAGTGTAATTGCCAATTACGGTTAGTTCAGGATACTTAAATAAAACTATCCCGGCGTAAACAGTTTCTTCGCCTTTATTAAAAGAGATATCTGCGCTACCTATGATTTTTACTTCTTTATATAGAGGGCGAATTTGGATATGCTTGCGCAATTCTTGCTGTAACGCTACTGTTTGGGCAGGAGAGAGGCTGTCGTAATTAAGAGAATTTAATTTCAATTATTCTCCTCTTAATTTTTTAATTCGCTCAAGATTTATCACATCAAGTTGATCTTTAGGTCTGTTAACAGCTTTTTTATTAGCGAGAAGTTGATTGATATGCAGAAAAGGAACCTTAATATTATCTATATCTGCTATAGAAGCTAATTCTAAACATTCGTTAAAGGTGTAACCTTCAAGTCCTTTCATTTCGACTATGATATCTAATACTAACCCGTTGTTTAAATTAAATTCCGTCCATCCTGGAACAAATTGCATGGTTTCTACCATTGGGTAATCACCCATATCGCAATCAAAAAACGCCTGTCTTAAATTTTTACGGTTTGGAATGTTGTCTTCAATCCAAATATCCAAATCACCTGTAAATCTTGGATAACCATGCAAGTTTGTGGCATAACCACCTATCATGATATACCTAACATTATTATCTTGCAGGCTTTTCCAAAACCGTAAAATTTCTTCGTCGAAGATATCCACGTTTTTTACTTGGCAATAAAAGGCTTATGAGTAATTATAGCCTTTTCCATTGTTTTTTGGATCTTGTAAAGTTTTGTAGCAAAAAGAAAGCGTTCTGTATAAGTACGTTTTAACGCTTCTTTTAACAAATTTATTTCAGCGTCTTCAAATTGCTTTTGAGTTGCCATTGGGAATGTTAATAATCAAAATTACTTATTTAAATTCTTAAATCAACTGAGTAGTCCTGAAATAGGTTGACTATTTTTTTGATATACAAACATTAAAAAAAGCTCAAACATCCACCAAAGATGTTTGAGCTTTTTTATTGTAAGATTTCAATTTGATCTTGTTTTGTTGATGCATTTGAGCAGGGGTTAGCATATTACAACTCAGGTGTGGCCGGTTATTATTGTAGATGTGTACGCTTTGAGCCGCCAGCTTGAAAGCCTGGCTGATGTTGTTCAATTGATCTGAAAACCCAAATTCATCTTTAAGGATGCCATTTACACGCTCAGCTATCGCATTCTCATATGGGTTGCCGTTCTCTGTCATGCTGATGCTGATATTGTTGCTTTTTAAATGGTCAGTGTAAAGTTTGCTGCAATATTGCAACCCCCGGTCTGAATGGTGAATGAGTGCCTGACTATGGTATTGCCTGTTCGCTATCGCCATTTGTAGCGCCTTTAATGTAGATGATGCTTCCATGTTCCCGCATAGTTCATAACCCATGATCTGCTTAGAATAAGCATCAGTGATCAGGTGCAGGTAGCCATGGCCATCTTCACTGGTATCAATATAAGTAATATCAGCTACCCATACCTGCTCAGGTCGGGTAAGTGCTGTTCCTTTGACCAGGTTAGGGTACTTATGCATCCAGTGTTTTGAATTGGTAGTGACCGTATAACGTCTTCTTTTGCCGACCAGCAGTCCCTCTGTCCTGAGCAACTTAAACAGCTTGTCCCTGCCGATGCTTAGTTCACCTTTTAGCAGGTAGTGCAGCTTTCTGGTTCCCAGCCGCGGCATTTGCCGTCGCAGCCCAAGAACCAAGGCCTTTGCCTGCTTCTGCCTGTTCTCTGTCGAATAGTACTGGGTTTGTGCTTTATAATAAGATTGTTTATTATAGCCAAACAACTCACAGAACGTACTTACTTTTCTTGGGTAGGTCCTGGCAAGCTCTTTGATCGTTTGGCTGCGTCTTTTTTTAAGATGCTGATCCCTTCTTCCTGTTCGGCGATCTCGATCAGCTTCTGATAAGCGATCAGCTTCAGTTTAGTGTCAGCCAACTCTTTCTCCAGGTCTTTTATGCGTTGCTTTTGCGGGTCTTTCATTGGGCGGCCTAATGCTCCTGCTTTGGGGTAGTGCAATTTACCATACTTGCGGCACCATTCCAATAATCTCGAATTACCCTTTATTCCATACTTGGCCTGCAATTGGTCCTTGTTCAGCAGCCCGCGTTCATACTCGGCGACGACAGATCGCCTGAATGCCTCGCTATACTTTAAATGCGAGGCTTCTCCTTTTACTTTAATTACCTTGTAACTCATCTTGTTGACGTTTTATTAGTCAACTTTTTTCAGGACGAGACAAACAAACAAAAAGCCCCGATGAAATCGGGGCTCTCAAATGCTTTAAGAAAGGATTAACCTAAATATGACTTAAGAATTTTGCTTCTTGAGGTATGCCTTAAACGCTGTAATGCTTTGTCTTTGATCTGGCGAACACGCTCACGTGTTAAATTGAATTTTTCGCCAATCTCTTCCAATGACAATGGGTGATTGCTTCCCAAGCCAAAGAACAACACGATGATCTCACGCTCGCGCTCTGTTAACGTAGATAGTGAACGTTTGATCTCTTCTGACAATGATTCATTGATAAGGATAGAGTCTGTGTTTGGCTCCTGGTTCTCTAATACATCCAGCAAAGTGTTTTCTTCGCCTTGTACAAACGGCGCATCCATAGAAACATGGCGACCCGAGTTGCTTAACGTATCAGAAATTTTGTCGACAGTAGTTTCTAAGATGTCAGCTAATTCTTCGGGAGATGGCTCGCGCTCATACTCTTGCTCCAGTTTTGAAAATGCCTTGCTGATCTTGCTTAAAGAACCTACCTGGTTTAATGGTAAACGCACAATACGTGATTGTTCTGCAATAGCTTGTAAAATTGACTGGCGAATCCACCATACGGCATACGAGATAAACTTAAAACCTTTGGTTTCGTCAAAACGCTTAGCTGCCTTTATCAAACCCAAGTTACCTTCATTGATCAAATCGCCCAATGTGAGTCCTTGATTTTGATATTGTTTAGCAACAGAAACCACAAAACGGAGGTTGGTTTTTGTTAACCGCTCTAAGGCAGCCTGATCGCCCTCGCGTATCTTTTGTGCTAATATTACTTCTTCTTCGGCAGTGATTAGGTCAACCTTACCAATTTCGTGAAGATATTTGTCGAGCGACTGGCTCTCACGGTTGGTAATTGATTGCGTTATTTTGAGTTGTCTCATCTAATTTTATTACCTCTATTCTAATATTTTAGCTTAGAACGTGCAAAGGTACAAAAAGTTACCTAAAAATTGAAACAGCAGTGTCAGATTTATATGCTCTTGGCTTATAAAACAACCTTATAACTCGGATAATTTAAATGTGTTTTTAACCCTTATGCCTTTTTCTGTTTGCTGCACCGTACAGCATTCGTTAACAGCATCGTGCTCTAAGAACATCACGTATTCTTTTTCCGCAGCTTCGTTAAAAAATGAATGCCTTTCTGCCATGGTTGTCAGCGGAAACATATCATAAGACATTACATAGGGGATAGGCAAGTGCCCAACAGAAGGCAACAGATCTGCCATGTACAAAATCTGTTGGCCTTTATAATTAATAAGCGGCAACATCATAGATTCTGTATGGCCCGATACAAAGCGTACATCAAAACCATCTAAAAAATTAGTTTGCTCAGAAACATTAATAAATTTTAGTTGTCCGCTTTGTTGTATCGGTAAAATGTTTTCTGAAAGAAATGATGCTTTTTCGCGCTCATTTGGTTTTGTAGCCCAGTCCCAATGCTTAGCATTGCTCCAATATGTGGCATTTTTAAAAGCAAGGATAAGATTTTCATTGTTGCGTTTTACAGCACCTCCAACATGGTCAAAGTGCAGATGGGTTAAAAACACATCCGTAATGTCATCAGCAGTGAAGCCTTTAGAGTTTAACGATCTTTCAAGAGTAACATCACCATGAAGGTAGTAGTGACTAAAAAATTTTTCGCTTTGCTTGTCACCTATACCAGTATCGATCAGTATCAGCCTTTTACCATCTTCAACCAGCAAACAGCGCATTGCCCAGGTACACATATTATTTTCATCGGCCGGATTAGTTTTTTGCCAAATGGATTTGGGTACAACGCCAAACATAGCGCCTCCATCTAATTTAAAGAATCCGGTGTCGATGGTGTGTAGCGTCATGTCCGAAAGTCGGTTAAGTCAGAAAGCCCGAAAGTATCGATTTATGCATAACAAAAAAAGTCCGAAAGTTTACTACTTCCGGACTTTCTGACTAAATGTTTTTAGCTTATAGGTGTATTACTTCACCGTATGCATCAGCGGCAGCTTCCATAACGGCTTCGCTCATAGTAGGGTGTGGGTGAACGGTTTTAATAATGTCGTGACCGGTGCACTCCAGTTTACGGGCAGCTACTACTTCGGCGATCATTTCGGTTACATTGTAGCCCATCATGTGCGCGCCAAGGAATTCGCCGTACTTCGCATCAAAGATCACCTTTACAAAACCATCTTTAGCACCTGCGGCGCTTGCTTTGCCCGATGCGGAGAAAGGAAATTTACCAACTTTGATCTCATAGCCTGCTTCTTTAGCTGCCTTTTCTGTGTAACCCACAGAGGCAACTTCGGGTGAGCAATAGGTACATCCCGGGATATTATTATAGTTAATTGGCTCTACGTGTAAACCTGCAATTTTTTCCACACAGGTAATACCTTCTGCAGAAGCGACGTGTGCCAAAGCCTGGCCTTTAACAATGTCGCCGATAGCGTAAACGCCCTCAATATTAGTCTTGTAGTAATCGTCTACTAATACTTTTCCTTTGTCGGTTTTAACGCCCACTTCTTCAAGGCCAATGCCTTCAAGATTGGTGCTGATACCAATTGCAGACAATACAACTTCGGCTTCTATCACCACGTTACCTTTATCTGTCTTGATATTAACTTTACACAAGTCGCCGGTACTGTCAACAGACTCAACTGTTGAACTGGTCATTATTTCGATGCCTTGTTTCTTTAAGCTACGTGCAAGACCTTTTGAAACATCTTCGTCTTCTAATGGAACGATATTATCCAGAAATTCAACGACAGTAACTTTTGTACCGATGGAGTTATAAAAATAGGCAAACTCGATACCGATAGCCCCTGAGCCAACAACCACCATAGACTTTGGTTGCTGCGGTAAATTCATCGCCTGGCGGTAGCCAATAACTTTTTTACCGTCTTGTTTAAGGCTTGGCAATTCTCGTGAACGGCCGCCGGTAGCTAAAATAATGTGCTTTGCCTGGTGTTCTGCAATTGTGCCGTCTGCAGCTTTTACTTCGACTTTACCAGCACCTTTAAGTTTACCAAAACCCATGATCACGTCGATCTTGTTTTTCTTCATCAAAAACTGCACGCCCTTGCTCATACCATCAGCAACGTTACGGCTGCGTTTTATAACTGCGCCGAAATCTACCTTGCCCTGGCCTTCTATAGTGATACCGTAATCTGCAGAGTGGTTGATATATTCAAAAACCTGGGCACTTTTTAACAATGCCTTAGTAGGGATACAACCCCAGTTTAAGCAAATGCCACCAAGAGATTCCTTTTCGACAATGGCGGTTTTTAAACCCAATTGGGAAGCGCGAATGGCAGCTACGTAACCGCCCGGGCCGGACCCTATAACAATCAGATCGTAATTCATGTAGTTTGTATGGTTAAACTTTTGTGGTGCAAAAATATGCAAAAATGCAAGGATTGCGAAACCTGCTTGTGAGGCCTGTGTCACAACTTCCATAGCTTACGACACATGACCAAAACTGTAACTAGTTTGACACCGCAACGTGGCATTTTTAGTTACTCACAAAGTTAAATGCCTCACCACTACGCTTTTCGCTTATTTGGTTATGCCTGTTAATAAAATTTAATCAGTGTTAACATTTGCTTAACATTGGTTATGAAGACTTTACTTACTTTTGCGGCAAATTAAATAACGAAAATCCATGAACATGAGAAAACACTTACTTCTCTTAATCATTTTCTTGTTTACTACCATCGCAACCTTTGCACAGGTTACCTCTAGTAGTATGACAGGAACAATCAAAGACGAAAAGGGCGAGACCTTGCCCGGCGCAACTGTAACGGCTACACACGTACCATCGGGTACTGTATACTCTGCAGCAACAAACAAAGATGGTTTGTTTAACTTGCCTGGTATGCGTGTAGGCGGCCCTTATACCGTTACAGTATCTTTCATAGGTTATGCTAAATCTACATTAGAGAACATCACTCTAAAATTGGGCGAGCCTTACATCGTAAATTTAAGGATGTCTGTAACAGGTGTTACCCTGCAAACAGTTAACATTGTTTCATCAAAAAAAATCGTGTCTGCTAAATCTGGTGCTACTACCAACATTAACAGAACAGCTATCCAAACGTTGCCTACGTTTAACCGAAGCATTACGGACTTTACCCGTATTTCGCCACAAAGTAATGGTGGTTCAAGTTTTGGAGGCCGCGATGCGCGTTTAAATAGTGTAACAGTTGATGGTGCAAACCTAAACAACACTTTCGGTACATCATCAGACCTTTTCCCGGGTGGTGGTGCACAGCCGATTTCTATTGAAGCTTACGACGAACTTTCTATTAATAACTCACCGTTCGACGTACGTCAATCTGGCTTTACCGGTGCAGGTATCTATGCTACAACTAAAAGCGGTACCAACACTTTCCACGGTTCTGCATACACTTACTACAAAGATCAATCTTTTAACGGTGTGCACATCGGTGATAATGACATCTCAGCTGCTGTAGCAAAATCAAGTACAAAAACATATGGTGCTACTTTGGGCGGACCGATCATCAAAAACAAATTGTTCTTTTTTGGTAACTACGAGCGTGAAGTGTCTACAAGCCCTGGTATCAACTACTCTCCAACAGGAGGTTCAGGTACAGGTACTATTGCCGCTACACCGGTTGCAGACTTGCAAAAAGTTCACGATTACCTGTTAAATAATTATGGTTATGAAGCTGGTGGCTTTGACAACTTCCCGGCTTTCCAACCAAAAAATACTAAGTATTTGGTGAAGTTAGACTGGAACATCAACACCAAGAATAAGTTGACCGTTAAATATTCTTATTTAAAAGCAACCAGCGATGTACAGGTTAACTCGACCAGTACGCCTAATAACGGTGCTTATACTTATACCAGCAATGCAGTAACAAACGCTACTACAACTCGTGGTACAGGTGGTTTACCAAATGGCCGTTACAGTAATCAATCTATCGCATTTGAAAACTCTAACTACGGTTTCTTAAACGTTGTAAAAACAGGTACAGCAGAGTTAAATAGCTCTATCAGCTCAAAACTTTCTAACCAGTTGTTATTCACCTTTAAGAACTATGATAACCCAAGAACTTCTAAAGGTGGTATTTTCCCAAGCATTGATATCTTCAATGGTAACGGATCTAACTACATCACTGCAGGTTCTGACCCTTACACAAAATATAACGAGGTTATTGATAATACCACAAGCATTTACGATAACGTAACTTATTATGCAGGTAAACATACCATTACAGCAGGTATCAACTACGAATACCAACGTATTGGCAACGCGTTTTTACCAGGTGCTGCAGGTTCTTATATCTACAACTCATTAAATGATTTCTTAACTAACGCTCAGCCAATCCAATTTACTTATAACTATTCTTTGGTACCGGGTGTTGACCAAGTTTTCTCTGCAAATCTTAAGACAGGTACGCTTAGTATCTATGCTCAGGACGAATTTAACGTTACTAACGACTTTAAGCTGACTTACGGTTTACGTGCGGAAAGAACAAACGTTTTAGAAAACCCTATTGAGAACCCACAAATCACTGCGTTGCAATTGCCTGATGCTAATGGTAACATCACAACTTATAACAGCGGGTTGTATCCTAAAAACAGAACTTACCTTTCTCCAAGGGTAGGTTTCAGAGCCAACTTGCTTGAAGACAATTCATTAGTTCTTCGTGGTGGTGTTGGTATCTTTACAGGTAAAGTTCCTTATGTGTTCTTAACCAACGGACCAAGTAACAGTGCGATGTACAACTTTGGTGCGGTTGCAACTGCTGCACAGCTAGCTACTATCAGGTTCAGCCCTGATCCAAGCGTTTACAAAAACCTGTTCCCTACAGCTGCTGGTACCGCCATCCAAACCTCAACTGTTGTGTTAGACCGCAACTTCAAATTCCCTCAGGTTTTCCGTGCTAACTTAGCAGTTGAGAAAAACTTAGGTAACGGTTTCACAGCAACATTTGAAGGTTTATACACCAAAGACATCAATGCTACACGTATGCGTAACGCCAACCTTAAAACACCTACCGGTGTAACTCAAGAGGTTGACGGTGTATCTCGCCCTCGTTTCATAGGTACAGGTACAGCTAACGCGGTTGGTGCTGCAGATCGCTCTATTTATCCTGCATTGTCATCTGTTATAGTGTTAGAAAACACTAATATTGGTCACGCAATACAGCTAACCGCACAATTGAACAAATCGTTTGCTAACGGCTTTAACGCTAACTTAGCTTATACCTTTACAGATGCGAAAGAGGCATTCTCTTCAGCAGGTTCAACAGCGGCAAGCGTTTGGGCAACAACTGCAAACGTTGGTACAACAAACGACATTGAGTCTGGTTACACCGGCTTCTATGTTCCTCACCGTATAGTAGGTTCTGCTTCTTACAAGTTTAACTATGCTAACCACGTATCAACCAGCGTAGGTGTTTACTATCAAGGTTCTGCAGGCGGCAGCCCGTTCAGCTATGTAGTTAACGGCGATATCAACGGCGATGGTAACGCATCATCAGACTTGATGTACATCCCTAAAGCAGGTAGCACTGTAAACTTTGCTCAATACACTGCCGGCGGTGTAACTTACACAGTACAACAGCAACAAGACGCGTTTGAGCAGTTTATCAACAACTCGCCATACCTGCGCAGCCACAGAGGCCAGTTTGCACAACGCAACGCTTCATTCCTGCCTTGGTATAACCGTGTAGACGCGAACATCTTACAAGATTTCTATATCACAACAAAAGGTGGACACAAACACACGCTAGAGTTAAGCGCGGTAATGATCAACGTTCCAAACTTCATCAGCAAATATTGGGGTATACAACAACAGACTGTTACAACCAGCCCGTTGACTTACACATCTATAGATGCTAATGGCGTTCCAACTTATAACCTGCGTAACATTGGCGGTACTTTGGTAAGCTCACCTTTCCAAAACGCCACTGCAAATACTACATGGAGTTTATTGATCGGTGCTAAATACATATTCTAAGATCAAACACATTTAAGAAATAAAAACATGAAGAAATTTATCATATCAGCATTTGTGGCAGTGATTTCATTAGGAATGTTTTCTTGCACAAAACAAGCAGATGTTGCTGCTACTGAACCAAACCTGCCATCTATCCAGATCAGCAGTTTAGGTACCCAGCAAATAAGCCCGCTAACTATTTCAAGTGGTACTTTAACACTTATGTTTGGTGCCACCACTACTAATGCGGCTCCAGCAGCTTTTAAACTTGAGTTTTACGCGGCTACATCAGCAACAGGGCCAATCACCAAAACCGTAAACTTCCCAACCTGGTCTGGAAGTGATGACGCGGCTGGTGGCCATACTATCAGCTATGTGTTAGAGCCGACCAGCTATCCTAACACCCAGGTTTATGGCGGTACTATTAACCTTAAATTAAGCACTTTAGGCTTGGCTGCAGGTAAAACTTACACAGTTAAAGCTTACGCTTATAAATCTGGTAACGCAACACCGTCTACCATTACAACTACTTCATTATTTAAAGTTCAGTAATACTTAGATAATTAAGGATAACTAAAGAGCCCCGCATTTGCGGGGCTCTTTTTATTTAGGATGGTTTTAATTTCTTTGTTAATATTACTGTATAAGGATCGTTATCGGTAAGTAAATTCCCCGAATTCTGAGTGGATGATGACCTGCTTTTGATCTGCAGATTCTACACGGCCAACTATTTGCGCCGGGATGCCGTAGTTTTGTGAAATGGTAATAATATCCTGAGCGATATCTGGTGAAACATACAGCTCCATACGGTGACCCATATTGAACACTTTGTACATTTCTTGCCATGATGTTCCCGACTCTGCCTGAATAAGTTTGAACAAAGGCGGAACTTCAAACAGATTATCTTTTATTACATGCAGGCTGTCTATAAAGTGCAATACCTTAGTTTGAGCGCCACCGCTGCAATGAACCATACCGTCGATCTGCGAACGGTATTTATTTAAGATTGCTTTAATAACCGGCGCATAGGTGCGGGTGGGAGAGAGCACCAGTTTACCGGCGTCTACCCACTTTCCGCTGCCTACATCGATTTTGTCTGTTAGGCTTTTAGTTCCCGAGAAGATCAAATCCATTGGCACAGCCGGATCGTAGCTCTCAGGAAAATCTTTTGCCAACTGTTTATTAAATACATCATGACGGGCAGACGTTAAGCCGTTAGAACCCATGCCACCGTTGTATTCAGATTCGTAGGTGGCCTGGCCGTATGATGCCAGCCCCACAATTACATTACCCGCCTTAATGTTTGCATTATCAATAACGTCGCTGCGTTTCATGCGGCAGGTTACCGTTGAATCCACAATTATAGTCCGGACGATATCGCCTACATCAGCAGTTTCGCCACCGGTAGAGTAGATGCCAATACCATGATCGCGCAGTTCCTGTAGAACTTCTTCGGTACCATTGATAATAGCTGCTATTACTTCGCCTGGTATCAGATTTTTGTTACGCCCTATTGTGCTCGACAGTAAAATGTTGTCAACGGCACCCACGCAAAGCAGGTCATCGATGTTCATGATTACAGCATCCTGGGCAATGCCTTTCCAAATCGAGAGGTCGCCGGTTTGCTTCCAGTACATGTAAGCAAGAGAAGATTTTGTGCCGGCACCATCGGCGTGCATTATGTTGCACCAATCATCTTCGCCACCCAAAACATCAGGGATGATCTTGCAGAACGCTTTTGGGAAGATGCCTTTGTCTATATTTTTTATGGCGTTGTGAACATCATCTTTAGAGGCAGAAACACCCCGCTGGTCATAGCGCTGCGTAGAATTCATGGCTCAAATATAGCGTTAATCTCGTTTCTATAATTTACGTTTGGTATCTTTGCCGCATCCCCTAAATTACTGCGTACGCGCTTACTCAAGATAGCGTGCCATTCTACCATCTGCATGAAATTGTTTTCTGCCATAAGGCTGATTCTGAAAAGGATCTTTGATCGTATTCATAATGAAAAATTAAAGAAAAACGCGCTGCAGGCGATACCTTTTTGGATAGCGTCTGTCATTACCGGCTTGTTCGCGGTTGCTTATGCCCGGTTGTTCTTATACGCCGAAAACCTAACTGCTATTATTTATCATTTTCACACGTGGCTGCTGTTTGTTGTCACTCCATTGTGTTTTGTAATTGCCTGGTGGCTGGTTAACAAATATTCGCCTTATGCAAGAGGTAGTGGTATCCCGCAAGTGATGGCCGCCATTGAACTTTCATCGCCCAAAACTAATCGGCTGGTAGATAAGCTGCTTAGCTGGCGAATCATCATTATTAAGGTAGCTTCAAGTCTTGTGATGGCCATAGGAGGAGCCATAGTAGGCCGCGAAGGACCGACCATCCAGATCTCAGCATCGGTTTATAAGTTAATTTACGGCGTTTTGCCGGACTGGTGGCCAAAGATCGCCAAAAAAAACATGCTGGTTACAGGAGCTGCGGCCGGCCTTGCAGCCGCGTTTAATACACCTTTGGGTGGGATAGTATTCGCAATTGAAGAACTGACCAAAACACATATAAGCTTCTTTAAAACCGCCATATTTTCGTCGGTGATTATTGCAGGCTTAACGGCTGAGGCATTCTTAGGCCCATACCTGTACCTGGGGTATCCCAAGATAGATCACTTATCGGCCTGGGTCTTTTTCCCCGTGGTGTTAGTGGCGCTCTTAGGCGGCTTGGCCGGCAGTGGTACCACTAAGGTAATGTTATGGATATTTGCATGGAAAAAGAAATTCCCATTTAAGCGTCACCAATTATTGTATGCACTTGGAGTGGGGTTCGTTGTTGCGTCGATAGGCTATTTCCTCGGCAAAGAATCCCTCGGATCGGGTAAGGAAACTATGGTAAGGGTTTTGTTTACGCACAATAAATACTCTGAATGGTATGACGCGTTTGTGCGGATGGGCGGATCGATATTATCTTTCACATCAGGGGGAGCAGGTGGCGTATTTGCGCCTGCCTTAAGTGCAGGTGCAAATATAGGCTCAACTTTTGCAGGCTGGTTTACCGCTAACGATGCGGATGCCAACATTATGATACTTGCCGGCATGGTAGCCTTTTTAACCGGTGTTACGCGTTCGCCTTTTACATCAGTGATCTTGGTACTGGAAATGACCGACAGGCACAACCTTATTTTCCATCTCATACTTGCCGGCATGGTGGCCAGTCTTGCGTCTGTGCTCATAGATAAACACTCGTTTTATGATCATTTAAAGTTGCAATATGTTACCGACTTAATTAAGGGCGAACAAAACAAAACGGCCATTAAAGAAGGCGCCGCCCCTGCAGAACCGCTACCATAAAAAAGCCCCTCTTTAGGAGGGGCGTTAAGCTCTATTTAATAAAAAGTAATTCTCTGAACTTTGGCAATGGCCATAGACTATCATCTACCAGTTGTTCTAATTTATCAACGTGGTAGCGGATGGGTTCAAAGAATGCTTTCACCTTCTCGTCATAGGCGATAGCTTTCTCGCGGGTATCGTCAATGTTATTGGCTTTTTTGCGCTCTTCAACCATTTGATCTGTGTTAGATTTAATGAAATTGATGTGCTCTGCCAATTTAGTAATGATGGTTAGTTGCGCGGCGTAGCTGTCTTCTTTTAAGCCAATATTCTTCAATCCGGCAACGCTGTCAACAAGATTAGATTGGTACGCGATAGCCGCCGGAATGATCAGGCTGTTAACCAGTTCACCCATAACACGCGCTTCAATCTGCAATTTTTTGTAGTATTCTTCCAGTAAGATCTCGTGACGGGCATGCGCTTCACGTTTGGTGTACACGCCGGTTTCTTCGAAAAGTCTTTCGGTTTTTTCAGTAACCAACGCATCAAGCGCTTTAGGCGTTGTCTTAACGTTTGCTAAACCGCGGCCTTCTGCTTCAACTTCCCATTCGCCGCTGTAGCCGTTACCTTCAAAACGAATTGATTTAGATTCTTTAATATAGCGTTTGATCACCGTCATCAAGGCTACATCTTTCTTTTCGCCTTTCTTGATCAGTTTGTCAACATCAACTTTAAAGCGTTTTAACTGGTCGGCAACTATCAGGTTAAGGACCGTCATCGGACTGGCCGAGTTGGCAGATGAACCAACAGCGCGTAATTCGAATTTGTTACCTGTGAACGCAAACGGAGACGTACGATTTCTATCTGTATTGTCTTTTAGTATTTGCGGCACTTTAGGAATGCCTTGCCATAGCAGCGCTTCATCCTTTAATTTTTTACTGATACGTGATGTATCGATCTCATCAAGAACATCATTCAACTGCGAACCCAGGAATATAGAAATGATTGCAGGAGGGGCTTCATTAGCACCTAAACGGTGGTCGTTATTTACAGATGCGATAGAAGCACGTAACAGGTCGGCATGTTCTGAAACCGCTTTGATGGTATTGACAAAGAACGTTAAGAACATCAGGTTATTCTTCGGCGTTTTGCCCGGCGACAATAAGTTTTTGCCGGTATTGGTGATCATAGACCAGTTATTGTGCTTGCCCGATCCGTTTACACCTGCGTAAGGTTTCTCGTGTAATAATACCTTGAAATTGTGGCGTTTAGCTACTTTATCCATCAGGTCCATCAACAACGAGTTGTGGTCGATCGCCAGGTTGATCTCTTCATATATGGGCGCACACTCGAACTGAGAGGGTGCCACCTCATTATGTCTTGTTTTTAACGGAATGCCCAACAGCAATGCTTCTGTTTCAAAATCCTGCATATAGGCATAAACACGCTCAGGTATCGATCCAAAATAATGGTCTTCTAATTGCTGGTTTTTTGCAGACATGTGACCAAATAGCGTACGGCCGGTCAAATACATATCAGGGCGGGCGTTGTACAACGCCAGGTCAACCAAAAAATATTCCTGCTCTATACCCAAAGAAGCGTTTACTTTCTCAATGCCCTTATCAAAGTAGTGGCATACATCAACAGCAGCCCTGTCTAACGCACTAAGTGCTTTAAGCAACGGCACTTTGTAATCCAGCGCTTCGCCCGTGTAGGAAACAAATATTGTTGGGATACAAAGTGTACGGCCCATAATAAATGCCGGAGATGATGGATCCCAGGCGGTATAGCCACGTGCCTCAAATGTGTTCCTTATGCCACCGTTAGGAAAGCTTGATGCATCAGGTTCTTGTTGTGCCAGTGCTTCACCGCTAAACTTCTCTATTGCGCCGTCTGCTGTTGGCTCAAAAAACGCGTCGTGTTTTTCAGCAGTTGTGCCGGTTAAGGGTTGAAACCAGTGTGTATAATGCGTAGCGCCCTTGCTCATAGCCCATGCTTTCATAGCTGAAGCAATCTGCTCTGCAGTTTCACGCTGGATAGATTCGCCGTTGTCTATAGAATTGGTAATGCTTTCAAAAGCTTCTTTAGACAAATACTCGCGCATTTTCTTTTTATCGAAAACGTTTGCTGCAAAATAGCCCGAAATTTTTTCGCCCGGAAGTTTCACTTCAGGAATTGTACGGGTCATCACGGCTTCAAGTGCCTTAAAACGGATGTTTGACATAAAAGGGAATAAAATTCAGTTAATAATCGATCGGATTTTTATTAGTCGCTACTAAAATGTCCAAAGATGCAAAATTTAAAAAATAGTTTATGGAAAATGTGGACGATTATCATCTATAGAGAAACAAACTTTTAACCAATTAAACTAAACGGCTATGCTAATTCCAAAATTTGATCTCTACAAGACCGAGTGGCTTGATCTTGTGTTTGCAAACCGCAACAAAAATTACGGTGCATATGAACTCAGAAACCATTACGGAAGGGTTATGACGAAGGCCATTGGCTGCACTGTAGTGGGGGTTGTTGGCGCAGCACTTATTATCAACATTGTAACTAAACGATCAACAAAAGATGACGCGCCTGTACACACCACGGTTGTAGACCTTACCAAGGTGCTGCAACCGCCGCCGGCAAAACCAAAACCTGTAATAGAACACCCGCCATTAGCTTCGCAGTCAACAGCCAGAACGGTTGTTATTCCTACGCATGTCACCTCGCGCGAAGACATACCAACAGACCCGCCGACGCTTACGGAAATAGAGCATGCCGCAGTAGGGGCAGAGGCCAGTAAAGGTACTTCCACCAATGTAAACGTACCTGTTGATATACCCGCGACCGGCGGAGGGGTGGGTAACGCAACCGAAGCTGCACCGGTGGATAATACAGTGCATTTACTGACAGATGTAGCCCCCGAACCTTTTGGTGGTATGGCCGGCTGGTCCAGATTTTTGCAGAAGAACATGCGCTATCCAAATACCGACGTGGAGGGACGCGTGATATTATCATTTATTGTTGAGCGCGACGGCAGCCTTTCAGATGTTAAAGTGATCAAAGGCATTGACAACCAATTGGATGCCGAAGCTTTGCGTGTTTTAAAGATGGCGCCAAAATGGAAGCCCGGGCTGCAAGGAAACAAGCCGGTGCGTGTGCAGTACACCATACCTATAAATTTTCAACTGAGTAACTAAATTGATATATTTCTGAATGGAAAGGCTGGATGAAACACCGGCCTTTTCTATTACATTTATAAACTATCTGATTTACTTTCATGAAAGCTAAAGTTATTCCTGCCCTTGTCCTGGCTTTTGGTATCGCATTGTGGGCAAACGCTCAAAGTAAATTTATTGCCGCTAACGCTAAGGAATTGACCTACCAGGGTAGGATTACTTATAAAGGTGATCATAGCGTATTATCATGGACCGGAAATTCGGTGCAGATTAGTTTTAAAGGAACCGGCATTGGCGCCGTGTTGAAAGACGAGGGTGGCCTTAATTATCTTAAAGTAATACTTGATGGTAAGCCTTTGCCCGACATCCATCCCGACAGCACGAAACATGGCTACCAACTTGCAAGCCAACTTTCAGATGATAACCATACGCTGCAATTATTTAAGCGTACAGAGTTTGTGCACGGCGACACCTGGCTCTATGGATTTGAGTTACCCGCGAACGCTGTTGTAAATAAAGCACCCAAGGCGCCTAAGCGGGCGATAGAATTTTACGGTAATTCCATCACTTGCGGATACGGCACTTTGGATACCAGCGGAAAGGATAGGGGCACGCCCGAGTTTGAAGACGGGTACTTGTCTTACGCTGCTCTTACATCAAGGTATTTTAATGCGCGGTATAGCTGTATTGCCCGAAGCGGCATTGGAATAATGGTAAGTTGGTTTCCGCAGATCATGCCCGAACTATATGATCGCCAAGATCCGTCGGATTCACTTTCCAAATGGGATTTTAGCAAATACAAGCCCCAGGTAGTTGTCGTCAATTTAATGCAAAACGATTCCTGGATTACAAAGCTGCCGGATAACGCGCAATATAAAGCTCGCTTTACCGATGTTTATCCCGATCCGGCTTATATTATTAATGCTTATACAACATTCATCCGAAACATCCGCTCAAAATATCCTAAGGCCACCATTGTCTGTATGTTGGGTAATATGGATATCAGCAAACCGGGATCAGACTGGCGGGGTTATGTAGCCATCGCAGTTAAGCAGCTCCACGATAAAAAAATACTCAGCTTCATTGTCAACTACAAAAATACACCCGGCCATCCAAAGGTTGCAGAACAAGCCGATATGGCAAAACAGTTAGAAGCATTCATTGAGCAACATACCGGTTGGGAAGCGGAAAATTAATTACCGTTTTCCATTTTAGACTGGTCGGGATTTGTATCCTCTCGCTCGCCGTGTTGGGTTCCGCCATCATAATCTGCCGTGCCTTCCTGAATTCTTTCTCCATTCGATGAAGTGCCGTTGGCACCATCCTCATGCGGTGCACCTTGCTGATCTTCGGGTTTAAAGTTCAAATCTTCGGGGTGTTCCTCAGATGGTTCTGTACGGGCAAAGTAGGCGTTACTATAACCTGCGTTTTGTGAGGGGTTCGCTTCATCATCGCCCGATGTAGTTACATTGGTCTTGCCAAAATTTTGACCTCCCGCGCCATGGCTTTCATAGCCGGGTTGATCGGGGTTGGCATCTTCATCCTGTCCAAAAAGAAATGAACGTTTCAAATCTTTTTCTTCGAGGTTGTTATCGTCGTCCACGTGGTAAGCACGTGGTTTTTCTTCGTTATTTTCTTCAGGGAAATTCATGGCGTCTGTTTTGTTAAGAAACCAGACAGTGCCAAAATTTGTTTTGAAGTTTAGAAGTTAACGTGAAGAGTTTTGCAATACGCTTTCTCTTAGTTGCTGAGAGATGTCGTCTGTAATAGCAATAATATCATCAGCAACGTGCGAATTGTTAGTGATCACTTTATCGCAGCCTGATTTGTAAGGTAAAAGAAATTCTTTGTAGGCGGGCTGCACGTGGTTATGCCATCTGTACATTACATCCTCATGCGAGTAGCCACGTTCTTCTAGGTCTCGTTTTAAACGGCGCTGTAATGCAACCTGTTCTTCGGTGTCTATGAAGATGCGCATATTCAGCAGGTTGGCAATCTCTTTAAAATGCAGAATGAACAAGCCTTCCACGATAATAATCGGAGCCGGCTTTATCTCTAACATTTTTGGCACAGCGTTAAGGTTGTTAAAAGTATATTCCTGCTTATAGACCGTTTCGTAGTTGAACAGCTTTTGAATGTCTTTCAAAAAGTGCTCGTTATCGATGGTGGAGGGTAGATCGAAATTGTATAGCGCTATCTCTTCAGGTGTCATGCCATGGGCAACCGGGAAATAGTAGTCGTCCTGCGATACTAAACAAACCTCTTCGGGCTTAAAATGGGCCAGAAAGCATTTAAGAAAGAAAGTTTTACCGGAACCGCTTCCGCCGGCCACACCTATAATATAAGGCTTATTCATTTGATACCCCGTAACTGATATTTACCCTGAAACGCTTATCAAGCGCACCAAGCGATTCTGCAACATTTTTTGTCATCACAATAATAACATCTTTTGTTGATTCATTATCAGTAAAACGGCCAACAACCTTCGCAAAGGTGGTGCGACTGGTCATTGGGTTGGTGATCTTTATAACAGTGCCGATGGGGGCGGTGCGGTGCAATACCAATTTTTTGTTTGCGTCGAAAGATGCGTCGTCCATCCACGTAGCGATCCCATGTTCATTTTTCTCAAATAATCCGTAACGAGAGGGGGCTTTATGTTCGGCTAAACTGTCGGCGATACTGTTGGTACGCGTTGTGTCACGTTTGGCAGGCGGAATGGTATCCGTTTTTACAGTTTCTACTGTGGCAACTTGCTGCGCAGCACCCGAAGTGATGACCAATACCTGGCCGGGCCTTAGCGCGTTGCTGGTTAGTTGATTATCCTCTTTAATTTTTTCTACAGTTGTATTAAAGCGTTTTGCAACGCTATACAAATACTCGCGTTTTGTTACTTTATACTGAATTGCTGTGCCCGGCTGACCTGTGTTTACAGGCTGGGTTGCAGCGGGAGTAACAGGAACCGACTGCGCTACTACAACAGGCTTGTTGGTAACGACAGTTGTCTGAGTCGGCTGTTGTTGTTGCGCGATTACAGTTGTAGATCCGCCTTGATGAATATTGAGTATCTGGCCGGGCTGCAGCGCGTCTTTTGTAAGGTTGTTAAGCTTTTTAATATCCTCAACAGTTGTGTTAAAGCGTTTAGCTATACCAAAAAGATATTCATGCTGGGCCACTTTATATTGTATAACAGCGCCATCAGCAACTGCCTGCGTAGCGGCCGGCTGGCCGGTTGCGGTCTGTACAAAAGAAAGTTCTGTAGGTACTTTAACAACATCGCCGATGTGTAAGGCAGCGCTGCTGTTGAATTTTATAACCAGCTGTGGCTTAATATTATAACGACGCGCAATTGAATAATAGGTATCCTTTGCATCGACCTTATGAAGAATGACTTTTTTTCCGTTTTGATTTTCGACCCCAATCGAGTCGACCGGCGTAGTTGCTTTAGATAACAGGGGTAATACAAGAACAGATAGCAGCAAGAAATTTGACCTCATAAATTGGTTTTATGATTACAGATGTAAAACTTTAACCACCGACCTGTTCTGTAACCAGATCAGTTTTTGCTTAAACACTATAAACGCTTCGGGTTGCAGTTTTTGTATATCTGTTGCGATAATATCCTTAAAAACCACATTTCGATTGCTATCTATCACATATAAAAATTGATTGACAACCCCCGCCGAAAGCGCGTGCAAAGATACAATTATGTATCCATTATGGCTAAGCAAAAGCGCCGTATGTGGCATGCTGATATCCGGAATACCAAGCTTGTGGACGGTGTCATCAACTACAGATTCAGGAAAAAGAATGCTAGATGCCTGCTCATCAATCACTGGCGCATTGCTTAAGGCAGTGCCTGCTTTTGCATCAATTACAGAGATCCGCTTGGGCTGGATGCGCAGGTCGTAAACCCTAAAGTCAGTGGTTGCAACGCTTTCGAAATTCAGGTTATGGTTTTCCCACAGCAAGTCACCGGTTTTAGCATCGATGGCCATCAAGCCTTTCCGTACCGGCAAATTTTCTGACTGGTAACCGTGCACCAACATCACACCGAAAGCCGCCACTTCCAATCCGCATAGCCAGCCATTCGGTAATGTTTTGTTTTTGAAGAGAATCCTCCCGTGACGTACATCTATAGTTGTGAAGGCAGCCGCTTTATTGGCAACGTCGCGCGTTTCAAGACAAAGAATATCTTCCTGTTCATCGATCTGCATCCGCCATACAGGGTGTGTGAGTTCAATGTTGATGTATGGGCTTAATTGCATCGCCTGCAAATATGGGCAAACATTTTTAGCGCCTAAACAAGATGGTTAGTAAAACTGTTAACGATTTATACTTAATTTTATGAACGCAAACGAGATAAGCTTAGACGAAGGACAGGTGAAGCCTGTTGTAGACCATCTGAATGACCTATTGGCCAACTATCATATACACTACCAAAAACTTAGAGGCTGCCACTGGAATGTTAAAGGCAAAAGTTTTTTTACGCTGCATGTAAAGTTCGAAGAGCTTTACAATCAAGCATTACTGACTATTGATGAACTTGCCGAGCGCATCCTTACCTTAGGTAAACCGCCTATCAGCACTTTTGAAGATTATATCAAGACAGCCAAAATCAAAGAAGAGAACACCATTGGCATGGAAGACGTGATAATGGTTAAGGCGTTGATTAACGACATGGCTACCTTAATTGAGTTGGAACGTGATATACTTGACATTACCGCTAACGCCGGTGATGATGGTACCAATGATATGGTTAACCGTTTTATGCAATTCAAAGAGAAAAATACCTGGATGCTGCGCTCATTTATTAACGAAGATTAACTTCGACGGGCCTGCATAAAAAAGCCCCGATCTATTATTAGAGCGGGGCTTTTTCTCTATTTCTTATTTTTACAAAGCGAAGCCTAGGGTCAGAAACACATTGTTAAACGTGTTTTTAAGGCCGGCTCCGTAATTTGTAGCAGTTGTTAATTCGTATGGGAATACAGTAGATGTGCTCGAAACATGGCTATAGGTAGCGTCGATGTAAGCGCCGCCAAAACGGTAACCTATGCCACCGCTTACGGTATTTGCTTCACCACCATATTGTCTAAGCGGGTTGCCTTGTACGCCATAACCGCCACGCAAGTAAAACTGATCTGCTTTAATTTCGGCTCCAACATGCGCATTAACTACAGAGCGGTATAAATTCTTCACGTCGTTATTATCAGCATTAAAATAGTTATCACCCACTCCACTGTTTCCTGACGCCGACAAGTGGATAGAAGAGTAATCCTGATATTCGACATCACCGGTAATGAAACCTAACTTACCAACAAACACGGCTATACCGCCGGCTACCTTAAGCGGGGTACGTAAGTTGTAGTTGAATGGATAGCTTGCAGGGCCGTATTGCGGCACACTGTGGTTAGCTACAGTAGAATTTAAACTTTCGGCGTAAGCATCATCAATATTGTACCAGGTTGGCGTTGTAAAAGAAGCGCCGATACGTACCGCATCAACAGGTTTGTAAATTAAACCAAAGCGTGCATTGAAACCCGTGCCTCGTGTTGCCTGGTCTTGTTCATAAGTGGAATTGTACGCGCGATTAACCGGCGCGCCACTTTCTATAACAGAAACAAGTCCTTGCTCATTAAGAAAACGGGTAGAGTTATAACGAAGATCAGTTATATCGATACCAAAGCCCAAATACAACTTGTTGCTGTAGTTGGCACCCATAGAGAGGTCAATTTCAGACTGGCCTCCCGTTTCATAAGCATTCTTCGTTTGTACCGGACCGCCGCCAACGACGTTGCTCCTGTAAACAGGCGCAGCAGTGGTGCCATAATTATCAATTAGCAATTGATCATAAGCGCCGCGTTGTAAAGAGCCGGTTGCTATACCATTAGCGTTTCCTTGCTCGGCATAGTAGTTTGCAATAGATGTATTAGGGTTGCGGCCCGAGTAAAAAGTATTCTGATAAAAATTGTTGGTGCGGTTATAACCAACACCAAAGTTTAGGCTTAACCAACCTTGCGATTTGTCGGCACCTTTAGCAGTGTTCAATCGTTGGTAAAGCACTAATGATGCATTGCTCAAATTCAATTGATCTTTGGATGCGGCGTTGTTACTGCCGAAATAATTGGCGCTCACCTTAGAGCTGTTCAGCTCAGGCGTTAAGCTAAATTCTGAGTGGGTAAAAGCACCCAAGCCTGCAGGATTATTACCAATGGAACTTAAATCGCCCCCGATGGCTGTACCTGCGTTTCCTAAAGCTTTGATACGCGCAGAACCACCGGGCTGACCGGTAGAAAAGCGTAAAGCATCCTGCGCGTATTGCGCATAACTATGTTGTGTGATAGCCAGTCCGGCTATTACGGGTATAAGGTATTTTATTTTCATAAAAAGGTAGTAAGATTAAAAATTAAGGTCTGCCCGGTCTGCCACCGCCGCCGCCACCGCTTGATGCCGGTGCGCTGCCGCCACCACGGCTGCCACCGTCAGACGGGAACGAGTTTGATGTACGCGGCTGATATTGCGGCTGTTGATTATCTGTTCTTGGCGCACGCATGCCCCCATAACCGTTGTTGCCGTTACCGTTGCCACGGCCACCATAGTTATTATTGTTACCGCCATATGCATTCGTGCCTACGCGGTTACCATAACCATTTGTACCTACGCCGCCACGGCCGCGGTAACCATTAACGCCAACCGGCCTGCCGGGATACGCGTTAACACCGGGATATGCGCCATTATACACAGAAGTGCGTGGCAAACGATTGGCTAAACCGCCAAAGCCCGGCGCGCCTGAACCGCGGTAAGGGCGTGGTGTATTCGCATACGCAGAGTAAACACCCCAAAAAGGATAGCCCCCGCCATAACCAACACCCAGAGGCGAGTAACCATAATAACCGTAAGGGTACCCAAGGCCATAACCTAAGCCAAATCCATATCCGGTGTAGCCATAATATCCGCCATAACCAAAACCGCCGTAGCCGTAACCAATGCCTAAGCCAACGTTCCAGCCATTACCGTAGCCATAACCATAGGGCGAATAGCCATAATAGTAGTCGTCATAAAAGTTAAAAGGAGAGGAGTAACCAAAACGGTTTATACGCGAGGCATAACTGTCATAATAGTAATAATCGCTGCCTGCGCCATTACCGTATGAGTCGTAATACTGACCATCACCCGTTTCGGGTTCATCTGTATAAACGTCTTCTCGATAAGTGGGCGGAGGAAGATCAACTTTGTCGCCAGCCCTTGCTTTGGTATTGTAAACGTCATCTTCGATAGTACCATTCGAAGCTAACTTTTGGGTGGAACATGAGGCGATGGAAAGTGCCCCAATAAGTACCAATCCGTTAAGTATATTTATTTTCATTGATGTAGAAGTTAAAGTTCTATTAAAGTTTAAATTTATAAATTTGGCCGCAATTATACGTATTCTATCAGTCAAATTTCATTCCACTAATACACTATGAGCAAAGGTATCGTCAGTAAAGACGAAGATTATTCACAATGGTTTAATGATCTGGTAATAAAAGCAGACCTTGCCGAGTACTCGCCGGTGAGGGGCTGTATGATCATCAAGCCATATGGTTACTCCATCTGGGAAAAAATACAGGCCGTGCTCGACAAGATGTTCAAAGACACCGGCCATAGCAATGCGTATTTTCCGCTTTTTATACCAAAATCTTTCTTCTCAAAAGAGGCAAGCCACGTTGAGGGATTTGCCAAAGAATGCGCTGTGGTGACGCATTATCGGTTAAAGAACGATGGTGAAGGGAATATTATTGTAGACGATGAAGCGAAATTGGAAGAAGAACTCATCGTTCGGCCAACATCTGAGACCATCATATGGCATACCTACAAAGGTTGGATACAATCTTACCGCGATTTGCCTATTCTGGTTAACCAATGGGCTAACGTTGTACGTTGGGAGATGCGGACCAGGTTGTTTCTTCGTACCAGTGAATTTTTATGGCAGGAGGGGCACACCGCGCACGCTACATCTGAAGAAGCTGTAGCAGAAGCAGAACAAATGCTGGAGGTTTATGCAGATTTTGTAGAGAACTGGCTGGCCGTACCCGTGGTAAAAGGCCGCAAAACGCCGAACGAACGCTTCGCTGGCGCACTGGATACCTATTGTATTGAAGCCCTGATGCAAGACGGAAAAGCTTTGCAGGCCGGCACCTCGCATTTTCTGGGTCAAAACTTCGCGAAGGCATTCGATGTAAAGTTTTCTGATAAGGAAAATAAGCTTGATTATGTTTGGGCTACCTCTTGGGGTGTATCTACCCGTTTGATGGGCGCGTTGATCATGGCACACTCTGATGATGCGGGACTGGTATTGCCGCCAATGCTTGCGCCTATACAGGTGGTTGTTGTGCCGATTTACAAGCACGACGACGAACTGGAAAACATCACCAACTACGTAAAAGGTTTAACCGCTGAACTTAAGGCTAAAGGCATCTCTATAAAATTCGATAACCGCGATACGCAGCGCCCCGGCTTTAAATTCGCCGAGTATGAACTTAAAGGCGTGCCCTTACGAGTTGCCATTGGCAGCCGCGATATGCAAAACGGAACAGTTGAACTGGCCCGTCGTGATACGCGCACTAAAGAAACTGTTGAGCAAGCCGGATTGGCAGACCGCATTGAAGGTTTGCTTGAAGAGATACAACAAAATATTTTTAAGAAGGCATTAGACTTCCGTGAAGAAAATACAACTGAGGTAAACGATTGGGAAGAATTTAAACGTCTGCTCGACGAAAAGCCGGGCTTCCTTGCAGCGCATTGGGACGGCACGCCTGAAACAGAACAACGTATAAAAGAAGAAACCAAAGCCACTATCCGTTGTATTCCTTTAAACAATAAACAGGAAGAAGGCAAATGCATCCTTACAGGCAAACCGTCTAAAGAACGGGTACTGTTTGCAAGGGCGTATTGACGATTAGTGAATGGTTGAATTTGTGAGTGGTGAGTAGTTTAATAATTTATGGCGTCATTTACAGATTTAGATGTTTGGAAAAAGGCTCGCGAGATAAGAATCTATATCTCCGGATTGGTTAAGTCATTTCCAATTGAAGATAAATATCGACTTACTGACCAAATAATTCGCTCGTCGCGTTCTGTCGGTAATAATCTTGCAGAAGGTCATGGCCGTTAAAACTATCAGGATAATATAAGATTTTGTGTTGTCGCTCGTGGTTCACTATCGGAAACATCAGATCATTTAATAATTGCCCTAGATGACAATATTATAACCAGTAAAGTGTTTGATGCTTACTATATTGAACATGAAAGCTGCTTGAAATTGATCAACGGTTATATACTTTATTTAAAAAATAAAAAAGGTGGAGAATAGGAACCATTCTCTACTCACTCAATCAACTATTCACTAACTATGCGATTCGCAACAAAAGCTATACATGCCGGGCAAGAGCCCGATCCATCAACAGGGGCGGTGATGACCCCTATATTTCAGACGTCTACCTATGCGCAAAAAGCGCCGGGCGACAACCAGGGTTTCGAGTATTCGCGTGGCACAAATCCAACCCGCAAGGCCCTGGAAGAATGTCTGGCAGCACTGGAGAATGCCAAGCACGGACTAGCGTTCTCAAGCGGTATGGGTGCGACGGACGCCGTGATGAAATTGCTGAAGCCGGGCGACGAAGTGATCACCGGTAATGATCTTTACGGAGGCTCGTACCGCATTTTTACTAAGATTTATGCTGAATATGGTATCAAGTTTCATTTTCTTGATCTGTCAGACCCTGCTATAATCGAGCAGTACGCCAACCACAATACAAAGTTGGTTTGGATAGAGACACCTACTAACCCAACCATGCAAGTGGTTGACATTGAAGCTATCGCGAAACATGCCAAAGCTAAAAACTTACTGCTGGTGGTTGATAACACATTCGCTTCGCCTTACCTGCAAAACCCAATGGATCTGGGTGCCGACGTGGTAATGCATTCGGTTACTAAGTACATCGGTGGCCACTCAGACGTCGTAATGGGTGCCTTGGTAATGAACGACGACGAATTGTATAAAAAACTGTGGTTCATTTACAATGCCTGCGGCGCTACTCCCGGGCCGATGGATAGCTTCCTGGTACTGCGCGGCATCAAGACACTTCATCTGCGCATGAAAGCGCATTGCGAAAATGGACGCAAGGTCGCAGAATTCTTGAAGACCCACCCGCACGTGGATAAGATCTACTGGCCGGGCTTTACCGATCACCCAAACCACGAAGTTGCCAAAAAGCAAATGCGCGATTTTGGCGGTATGATTTCTATCACCCTGAAAGGTGCCGATCTTGCAGAAACTTTCCGCATATCATCAGGCTTTAAAGTTTTTACCCTTGCAGAATCGCTGGGTGGGGTAGAATCGCTGATCAATCACCCGGCAACGATGACACACGGCTCTATACCAAAAGATGTGCGCGAGGCGGTTGGTGTTACTGATAATTTACTGCGCCTGAGCGTGGGGGTAGAAGATATCGAAGATTTGTTAGAAGATTTGAAACAGGCATTAGCGTAAGTTATGCTATATGAAAACATGGATCAAAGAGGCCGTTTTAAAATGGGAATCATCTGAGACAAAATTGAACCCGCCTGCATCTTTAGCGCAATTAGCAGAAGTCGAAAGAAAACTTCAATTCACTTTTCCGGAAGATTTTCGGCAATTGTATCTCACAGCTAACGGTTTTGAGGGATTGGATTGGCAGGAACATATGTTTTCTTTTTGGTCCTTAGGGAGGATTATTGATGAATTGGAGGATATTCAGAATAAAGATATTATCGGATTCTGTGATTTTCTTTTAAATTCCCACATAATAGCATTTTCAAGAACGAGACTTGGGATCTTTAAGCATTATGAATTTAAAGGAACAGAGGTCACAGACTACTTAACTGACACTTTTGAGAATGCGGTAAAGATGATAAACGCCGGCTCAGATGAAATTTACTAAATAACTTATCACTGCTCTCTCAAAAGCTTAGCTTTCAAAGCATCGAACTTAGTCTCGGCTTCAGGCGCGGGTTTAGGAAATTGTAGGTGGAGATTTTTTAGTGTCTCCAATAAAATGGTCGAGATAGCGATCCTGGTAAACCATTTTTTATCGGCAGGTAAAATATACCAGGGTGCATGCTCAGTAGCTGTGTGGGTTATCGCGTCTTCGTAAGCCTGCATGTAATCTTTCCAGCGCTCGCGCTCTGCGAGGTCGCCTTCGGCAAATTTCCAATTCTTTGACGGGTCATCAAGGCGTTTCATAAAACGCTTTAGCTGTTCATCTTTTGACAGATGCAGAAAGAACTTGATGATGACGGTACCGTTGCGGTGCAAATGGTTCTCAAAATGGCATATGCTTTTATAACGGTCTTTCCAGAAATCATCGCTGATGTCTTTTGTGTCGGTAATGTCAGGCAGGTTTTCATTTAAGATATATTCAGGGTGTACCTTGGTAACCAGCACATTCTCATAATGCGAACGGTTATGAATACCAAAGCGACCTCGCTCGGGCAGGGCCTTGTAATGCCGCCACAGAAAATCATGCTCATACTCTTCTGTACTGGGCTGTTTAAAACTATAAACCTGACAGCCCTGCGGATTAATGCCACTCATAGTATGTGCTATCGCGCTGTCTTTGCCTGCCGCGTCCATAGCCTGGAAGATGGCGAGCACCGACCAGCGTTTTTCGGCGTAAAGTTTTTCCTGCAGATCCGAGATCTCAGCGATAAGGCCTTTTAAAGTCTCGGCTGCACCCTCTTTGTTGTAATCGGCAGTATAATCTGTTTTGTAATCTTTGAGGGAGAAATTTTTGCCGTTGGTTACACGGAATTCTTTTGCAATGCTGGTCATAACACACTAAATAGAATTGCCAAAGGAATGTTTGTTATGGCCGAAGTTTAGTAAATTGCTTTATGGGATCAAAAGCTATACAATCGCACTTGTGGGGTCAGCGCCCGCAAGACTGGGCAGACATTCAGGAAGCTACCGGCATGCCGGGATACGATTATGTCGCGGGATTATCGCAGATCAGGTCGGCCGGCACTTTGCTCGACGTAGGCTGCGGATCCGGCATATTCTGCGGAATGGCTAAAGATCTGCGCCTCACGGTAACCGGCCTGGATGCCACAGAAAATTTCATAGAACAAGCCCGGTCACGTTACCCCGACTGCACTTTTGTAGAAGGGGAGATGGAAGAACTGCCATTTGAAGATGAGTCGTTCGATGTTGTCACCGGATTCAATTCCTTTCAATATGCCGCTAACGTGGGCAATGCGCTTGCAGAAGCACGGCGTGTTTTAAAACCGGGCGGAACTTTAACAGCGACGGTGTGGGGTGCCAGGGAAGATTGTGAAGCCGCGGTATACCTTAAAGCCGTTGGCAGTATGCTGCCGCCACCACCGCCGGGCGCACCGGGGCCGTACGCGCTATCTGAGCCCGATGTGTTGAAGAATTTGCTCACCGATTCCGGCTTTAAAGATATTATTGTAACCGATGTTCCCGGCGCATGGGAATACCCTAATTTGGAAACCGCTATGCGAGGAATGCTTTCTGCAGGGCCGCCGGCAAGAGCTATCGAGAACAGCGGGTATGAGCAGGTTTACAACGCCGTGCGTACGGCGGTTATGCCTTTCGTAAAAGCGGACGGCAGCGTAATGCTGAAGAACACTTACCGTATTGCGGTTGCTACGAAGTAGGTGATGCCGGTTCGCGTTAGGGATAAAAGCGGAAACCCCGCAGTCGCCACGGTATCGTGGGGACGAGGAGTTATAGCGGATAGCCCGGCGCTGCCGCAGGCAGGGCAACGCCCAAAATACCATTTGACATTTGCTGAAAGGACAAGCAATAACTCCCTCTTCGGTTGGAGAGGGTTGGGGTGAGGCTAATAAAAAAACCCTCCGACTATCAAGTCAAAGGGTTAAAACCAGCAGCAAACCTGTAAGCCGGGTTCTGTGTATCCTTGCGGATATTCTGTCATTGATCTGGTCCGTACATTGCTGCACGGCTCTATCAACCTACCCATCTCAACCGTGCCGAAACACATAAAGCGGGCCGCTTTTCAATTGAGACCTATTTGGTTTTTCAACTCCTGAGGTTTACCGCAATTACGGTCGCCCGTAAAAGCCGTGAGCTCTTACCTCACGTTTTCACCCTTACCCATCCTGAAACGGGCGGTTTATTTTCTGTGGCACTTGCTGTAGCCGGCTGGTACGACCCCTTCCCGTTAGGAAGCAGGATGCCCTGTGTTGCCCGGACTTTCCTCTGCCGGATGAACGGCAGCGACAGAACGGTTTGCAGCAGCAAAGATACGTTTTTAGTTGAGTCCCATAGACCATTGACAATAGACCATGGTAAACAGAGAAAACAGAGGCTGCTATGGTCTATTAGCTATCAACCGTGGACTGGACACTAAGGTACCTTCTTAAACCTTAGGTAATTTGTAGTAAGCGTGTTGGGGAGCGACAAATTGAGCTGACTGTTTACAAAGGAATAATTGTATAGGATAGAAGAACCGTTTCCTGTAAATGTGATAGTGCCATTGTTGGCATTAAACTGGTAATTGGTGAAGTTGGGGTATAAATTGCCACCCAGACTGCCGTCACTATTGAATTTTACATATAAGTAAGTGGTAGCAGGATCAACCGAACTGGCGCTTACGTTAACTGATGCAAACAATTGCCATTTACCCAGAATAATATCTGCAAGGCTGTCGCTCTTTTTGCATGAGCTAACCGTGAGCAGTAATACAACAAAAGAGTAAAGCAGACTTTTCATAACAGCTTGATTAAATGGTATGGCTAATATACCTAATTTATTGTTGGCCGCACGGTTACGGTCTAAAGCTTTGCGGCCGATTTACGTATGCGAACGGGTGGGTGGCATTGCCAGGGGGGCGGGTGTTTCATTTCGCTGACAAGATAGCCATTGCAGCTGTAAATCAACAGTTTACGTTAATTAAAGCCGGCATAATATTGCCATAACTACACTTATTAGTCATTAATAAAGGTGCCATCGCCATAGCATCGCCATGGTGTGGCCAGGGGTGCGTAAATTAACGCTGGGATTTTGACTGCCTTTCCCGTTTATCAAACACCCTGCGCTACCGCAAGCGTCCTAGCTTGTGGTAATGTAAAAATATAAGCTATGTTTAAGCGTGAGCCGCAACTATAAATTTCTTGACCCCGCTCCCGCAAGCGTCCCCGCTTGTGGGATGGGAAAATTATGCTATATTTAATTTGTGAGCCGCAACTACAAATTTCTTGACCCTGAAGGTCTTTACTTTGTAAGTTTTGCTACCGTCTTTTGGGTAGATGTATTTGTGCGACGTTTGTACTTTGACTGCCTGGTAGATGACCTTAACTATTGTGTCAAAGAAAAGGGGATGGAAATCTATGCATGGTGTATTATGCCAAGCCACGTACATTTGGTATTCAGGTCGGTTAAGGTTAAACCGGACGAAATGATTGGCGGGTTTAAGTCTGTAACTGCGCGTAAATTGATTGCATTAATAGCCGGCAATATACAAGAAAGCCGTCGCGAATGGCTGTTAAAAAGTTTTGCAAAGGCAGGTGCTGCAAATCCAAATAATTCTAAAAATCAATTCTGGCAGCAACACAATAAGCCAATAGAATTGTGGAGCGCGGCGGTGATTGAACAAAAGATAGACTATATACATAACAACCCGGTAGAAGCAGGTTTTGTTGATAATGCAAACGAGTACTTATATAGCAGCGCGCGTGATTATTGTGGAATACCTGGGCTTGTATTGACCCTGACTGCGTGATGCCCACAAGCGGGGACGCTTGCGGTAGCGGGGGCGGGGACGCTTGCGGTAGTGAGGGTTGATAACGCAAACGAGTACTTATATAGCAGTGCCCGTGATTATTATGGAATACCTGGGCTTGTATTGACCCTGACTGCGTGATGCCCACAAGCTGGGACGCTTGCGGTATCGGGGGGATTGAACAAAGATAGACTATATACATAACAACCCGGTAGAAGCAGGTTTTGTCGATAATGCAAACGAGTACTTATATAGCAGTGCCCGTGATTATTGTGGAATACCTGAGCTTATATTTACCCTGACTGCGTGATGCCCACAAGCGGGGACGCTTGCGGTAGCGGGGGGCTTGTATTGACCCTGATTGCGTGACGCCCACAAGCAGGGACGCTTGCGGTAGCGGGTGCGCGTGTTTTATTTCGCTGACAAGATGCGCTCATACCTGTAAATCAATAGTTTATGTTAATCAATGCCGACAAGATATTGCCATAACCATACTTATAAGTCATTAATTAAGGTGCCATCGCCATAGCATCCCCATGGTGTGGCCAGGGGTGGCTAAACTAACGCCGTGATTTTGACTGCCTCTCCCGTTTATCGAACACCCTGCGCTACCGCAAGCGTCCTAGCTTGTGGTATGGGAAAATATATACTATATTTAATTTGTGAGCCGCAACTACAAATTTCTTGACCCCGAAGGTCTTTACTTTGTAAGTTTAGACTATTTAAATAATAATCCGGTAGAGGCAGGTCTTGTTGACTATGCGCACGAATACCTGTACAGCAGTGCCCGTGATTATTGTTAAATACCGGGCCTGTATTAACCCTGACTGCGTGATGCCCACAAGCGGGGACTCTTGCGGTAGCTGGGGATACTATGCTGATATAGATGGCCATAGTTCCAATATCTCTTTACAAGACATTTTGATTTTTTTATATTGTTCATCAAAATGCACTGGAGCTAAAGCGTGTTTATCGTGAAAAACGTCGATAGACATACAGTTTACAGGATCTATATTCAAACCATAGTGTTTGTCTATATGATATTTTAACAACCCCGAAATCATTTGGCCTTCGGTAAAATCAACTTCCCTGCTTTTAGAGAAAACAAGCTTAACTACACCTTTAATCGATAAATCCCTATTATCTAACAAAACTATATCAGGATTTAAATTTATCTCTACCCCATCGATATTTATATTGGAAAATTCTTTTTGCAAGCCTTTTTGAGATTTAAAAGTAAGATATGGTACTACTGTAGTTTCAGAAATAGTCTTTAAATGATCAACAGCTTCCATACAACAGACTTTATTATTAATCTTCCAACTTGTATCAGCTACCCGTTTGGCAATGAGATTTTTTTTTGTTTCGAATATAGAGTAGTCATGATGTTTATCTGCCATAAAGTTTGTAAAAGCACTTTTAGGGGAACTATAGCGAGCGTTTTTAAACGTGCTCGGAAATTTTATAGATTTCAAAATGCTACGCTTTTTGGCTGGCGTAGCATTTTGAAATTCTCCAAGCTTATTTAATGAAATGTTTGGAAGTTGTGGTGTGCCGTTCATATTAAGTGATTGCTAATCCAGGTCCATGCTTCTTGCGGGAGCCATCCAGAATAATTCTTTGTAACTTCCATAACAAGTAATCTATCACTATTATCTACGCAATTTAAAATTCGATCTCGTAATTGAGTTGCAGATTCCTTAGTATAAATAAGCCAAGTTGAATCTAAATAATGCCACCAACTTGGAGATTTTTTTAATTCCTCCATTAAGCCCGCATAATTTTGCCCAGGTTTGTTTAGATCATATCCCACAACGTATACCTCACTCATTTCTTATTCTCCTTTCTTACGCCTTTGAAAGGTGTACCATCCTGTTTCACATCCATAAATTTTCCTGTATAGGAATTTCTTTTAACCCATTGTTCAGATTGAGGGTTAAACGTTTGAGATCTTGAGCGTACCGCTCCTTGTCGGTGATTGTCACCTGATTTGCCATTCGTGGCCATAGTCAAATAATTTAAATGACTTCTTTTAACCGGTAAGAAGAATAACCGGCAATCGGTGAGGAAACAAAAAGTATAAAAAGTTTTCGGTTAAAAAACTTTTTATACTTTTGGCACGTTGAAAAACAGATGTCCCAGTAATATCTCTGTTGCCACAGTTCGATTGCTTGACATTACCGAAAGCCATTAGGATTGCACTCCTTTTGGCTTTCCTCGTTATAAGGCGAAGGTGTAGAGCAATCTTATTGCCAATATTTAATATCTCTTAATAATGTTGAAAAATAAACAAATGTTGATAACTGATTGACAGTCTGTCTTGAAAATGTCAGATATGTAAATTTTACATTAACTTAATTTGCGAGATGTTGACATTGTGTCATAATGTTGTCAGTATAAATATTTACTATGATCGCATTTCTTGAAGCCGGCCTTAACAGCTTAGCAATCCACCATATCGGCAACAAACTGCGGAACGAGCGTTTTGTACTTTCGGACGAGCCGGTTGCCCTACAAGACCAGTTGCTTAGTCAGCTGTTGATGCAATATTTCCTGAGCGGGTTCGACAAGGTGAATGAGATCTTCCGCCTGTACCATCCCAGCGGCGACCTTAACCTTAACGAGGTGTACCATTTCGCTTCGGCCATATTTGATGAGCCTGAGTCGTTCCAAGAGAACAGCAAGCAACTGGCAAAGCACCTGTATGAAAGCCAGAACCACCCCAAAATAAAACCCGGCGAACTGTACATTGCCTACTTTGAGCAGGTGCAGGTTGACGGCGAACTGCACAACGCGATAGGCATCTTTAAGTCGGAGACCAAGGAAACTTATCTAAAAGTTTTTCCGCAAAAAGACGGCTTCGGGCTAAGCTACGAGCAGGACGCGATAGACATCCGCAAACTGGATAAAGGCTGCCTCATCTTTAACACCGAAAAGGAAGAGGGCTACAAAGTGGCGGTAATAGACAATACCAACCGCGGCCAGGACGCGGTGTACTGGAAAGACGAGTTCCTGAAACTGCGCGTCCGCAACGACAATTACAACCAAACCACTAACGTACTGGGCGTTTACAAAAACTTTGTCACAGAAAAACTCGACGACGAGTTTGAGATGAGCAAAGCCGACAAGATCGACCTGCTGAACCGCTCGATGAAATATTTTAAGGAAAAGGATAGTTTCGATACCGAGGAGTTTGGCCAGGAAGTGATAGGAAATGAACAGGGTATAGCCTCGTTCCTTAATTACAAAAAGGGCTACGAAGACGAGTTTGAGACACCCATCCCGGATAGTTTCGACATCTCAGACGCGGCAGTAAAAAAGCAGTCGCGCGTTTATAAAAGCGTGCTTAAGCTGGATAAGAACTTTCATATTTATATTCATGGCAACAAGGAGCTAATAGAAAAGGGTTTTGATGATGGTAAGGGTATGAATTACTACAAGGTGTTTTTTAAAGAAGAGAATTGATCTTTCCGATGTTAAAGCCCCTCTCTTTCGGAGAGGGTCCCGATAGCTATCGGGAGGGGTGAGGCAATTTTAGCGTTCAACTCCCTGTGTCATGCTGAGCCTGTCGAAGCATCGCTCATTCGCCGCTTAGGCTCGACACTTTTGTCTTAGCCACAAAAGTGTCCAAAAAAGGCCAAGCCAGCGAAAGGCTTCTTGTCGCACACGCCACCCTGCGAAACGCTCGCATGGCCCTCATCACACATGCCCTCAGTAGCGGCTCGCGTTTCCATCCGAAGCTGCCCGCTGGCATTAAAAGCCACAGGTGTATGCCTCTATAAAACTTGACCCGAGGCAAAAGACTGAAAGCTCCTCTTGTGGAGAGAGGTCCCGATAGCTATCGAAAGGGGTGAAGCAATCTTCCGCTCATTCGCCGCTAGTGCTTTGCTTATTACGCTCCATCTAAATCCTTCCCAAAAGGGAGGACTTCTAAGCCCCTCTCTTTCGGAGAGGGGTTTGGGGTGAGGCAATCTTCCGCTCATTCGCCGCTAGTGCTTTCTTAAAACGCCCCACCTAAATCCTCCCCGGGAGGGAGGACTTTGGACGCCCTTCTTTTCGGAGAGGTATTCTCACCAAAATTTCCGTTATGTCATGCTGAGCCTGTCGAAGCATCGCTCATTCGCCGCTAAGGCTTGTTTAATACGCCCCATCTAAATCCTTCCCAAAAGGGAGGACTTCTAAGCCCCTCTCTTTCGGAGAGGGGTTTGGGGTGAGCAATCTTCCGCTCACTCACCGCTAAGGCTTTGTTTAAAACGCCCCACCTAAATCCTCCCCGGGAGGGAGGACTTTGGACGCCCTTCTTTTCGGAGAGGTATTCTCACCAAAATTTCCGTTATGTCATGCTGACCCTGTCGAAGCATCGCTCATTCGCCGCTTAGGGTTTGCTTAATATGCTCCACTTAATCCTCCCCGGGAGGGAGGACTTTGAAAGCCCCTCTCTTGTGGAGGCGGTCCCGATAGCTATCGGAAGGGGGGTGAGGCAAATTGTGCTCTGGCGTAGATTTGTTGGCACTGCATTTAGAACACCGAAAAAATGCGGCATCAGTCTGTGCGGTAACCACAACATTTGAAACAGCAGAAACTATTGTAGCGCAGGGTGCAGCCGCGAGTTTTCTTGGTTACTTCTTTTGACGGCCAAAAGAAGTAACAACACTAAGCGGGGCAACTGTACAAACTTAATTTAGCACACGCACCCGATGCTTCGACAGGCTCAGCATGACAACTTTTGTGTTTGTTCTCAAAATTGTTTATCATAGACAGTTTTCCATTACTAACCCCTAACTTGCACCCTTACATTTATGGAAGAAAATCTATTTTCATATGGAACGCTGCAGTTAGAGGCTGTGCAGCTGACAACATTCGGCCGGAAGCTTAAGGGCTTTAAAGATGCTTTGGTGGGTTACGTTACGACTACCATTACCATTGCCGACGAAGGCGTGGTTGAAACCAGCGGACAAGCCGAACACCTGGCCCTAGTACATACCGGCAACGTTACCGACCGGGTAGAGGGTATGGTTTACCAGGTAGAGCACCACGAGTTTGAAAAGGTTGACACTTACGAAGGCAGTAATTACAAGCGTGTTATCGCCACAATGGCGTCGGGCATTACTACCTGGGTCTATGTTAAAGCCTGAAAATAAGCAAGCTAAGCTGCACCCGCAAACTTATCAACCTTGGTCATCAGCAGGTCCATATCAAAAGGTTTTGACACGTAATCTGTAGCGCCGGCCTCACGGGCAATTTTTTCGCCGTCGCGGCTGGCAGATACCACAATAACCGGCAGGTCCTTAGTTTCGGAGTTACTACGCAGTGTCTTCAGCACCTGGTCGCCAGATAGTACGGGCATCCACAGGTCAAGGATCAACACGTCAGGTTTCTGTTTTTCAATGACGTCCATTACCTGTAAACTATCAAGAACCGGAATGATATTGTAACCCGTGCCTTCAAACATCATTTCCAACATATCAACGATGCCGGCATCGTCGTCGCAAATTAAAAGTGTCTTATTCATTGTTGATGCTCGGTATGTACGGGCAGTGTGAAGCTAAAAGTTGATCCCTTGCCAGGTTCGCTCTCTACCCAAAGCGATCCGCCGTGGTTTTTGATGATCTGGTCGCAAACATACAGGCCGATGCCCATGCCGGGATAATGCTGCTGAATTTCGCCTACGCGGTAAAAACGGTCGAATATTTTTTTCTGGTCCTGGTGGTTAATGCCCAGGCCGTAGTCGGTTACAGACACCTTGATGTAATTGCCCACTTCTGACAGATGCACACGCACTTTGTCTGATCCGGGACTGTATTTTATGGCGTTAGACAGCAGGTTGTTGAGCACCTGTATAATGTGCGACTCGTCGCCGTTGTAAATGCTGTGAGTGGCGCCGTCGACAGTTATCTGGTGCGATTTGGTGGCGGTTTGCAGGCCGTCCACAGTTTCGGCAACCATCTTGTCGAACTCAAAGTCTTCTTTATGCAGCTCGATGTTGCCGGTTTGAATGCGAGATACGTCAAGCAGTTCTGCAATAAGGCTGTTCAAGCGTTCTACATAAACATCCGTCTTTTCAAGAGCGGCTTTAAATTTACCATCCGCCTCAGCCGGCACAGTGCTTTTCATCAGGTGTATAAAACCTTTGATAGTGGTGAGCGGCGTTTTTAGTTCGTGGCTGGCAATAGAAAGGAAATCATCTTTACGGCGCTCGATCTCGCGTCGGTCAGTAATGTCTTCAATGGCGATGAGGATGCGGTCTTTATATTCGCCTTCAAGTTCTACCCGGTAAGCATTCAATACCATCAGTTTGTGGCCTATACGCGGGAAATCGTGCTCAACCTCAAACTCCTCTACAGGGTTATTGGTGGGCAGTACTGTCTCTAGTAGTTCCTTAAGACGCGGAATGTTCCATTGGCCGTTGCCTAATTCATACATTTCCTTGCCGATGGTATCATCACGGGTAACTTTAAATACTTTTATAAAGTGGTCGTTAACACTAAGGATTTTAAAGGTTGGGTCTAAAACGATGAGGCTTTCCCTAACTGTCTGAACGATACTGTTCAAATAATCTTTGCTCTCTTTAAGGTGCTGCGTACGCTCGACAATGCGTTTTTCCATCAGCGCTTGTTGCTCGCGAAGCTTTATCTCGGCCTTAACGCGCTGAGTTACGTTATTTTGTACACCAATGAAGAATTGCACATTACCGTTTTCATCCTTAACCGGCGATACAAATAAGTTATTGTAGAATAGCGTACCGTCCTTTTTATAGTTGCGGATATCAACCACGCAGCTTTCGCCATTTTCGATAGCTTTTCTTAGTAACTCACGTTCTGGTTGATCGCGATCATTTTTTTGCAAAAAGCGGCAATTGTGACCGATGATGTCGGTGCGATCGTAACCGCTTATTTCCAGAAAAGCATTATTGCAATAAACTATCGGGTTATCGGGCAGGGTATTATCTGTTATAATAATGCCTGATATCGAAGCATCAAGTGCTTTGGTAAGTAATGCAAGGTCGCGCTGCGTGTCTGATCTAAAAAAATTAAAAGCGCCTTTATTCAAACTATCCATTCAAAATAAACTGTATCAACAAAATAGGTAAATGTAAATCGGGTCAGGGATGTTTCGGCTCGGGCGTAAAAATGCGAAATCTGTTTGAATAAGTAAATTATTCAATAAAAAAAACCCGGCTGTTGACCGGGCTTTGTATAGTAAAACTAAAATAAGGGCTGTTATAACACCGATTTTACGGTTTTGATAATTCTGGCTGCTACCTTGTATGGGTCGGCAGCAGAGTTAGGGCGACGGTCTTCCAGGTAACCGCTCCAGCCTTTTTGTACGGTAAACAACGGAATGCGGATAGATGCGCCGCGGTCTGACACGCCATAGCTGTAATCATTTATCGAAGCCGTTTCATGTTTCCCGGTTAATCTCATGTGGTTGTCTGCACCATAAACTTCTATATGCTCTTTCACTACCGGACGAAAAGCCTCTAATACCTTTGTATAGGTCTCCTGGCTTGCAGCGGTACGAAGCAGCGTGTTAGAGAAGTTGGCATGCATGCCAGATCCGTTCCAGTCTAAGGTGCCCAATGGTTTGCAATGCCAGTTAATGGCTACGTTGTATTCCTCGCCGATACGCTCTAATAAATAACGTGCAACCCAGATCTGGTCGCCGGCTTCTTTGGCGCCTTTCGCAAATATTTGAAACTCCCACTGGCCCGCGGCAACTTCCGCGTTAATGCCTTCGACGTTCAAGCCCGCTTCAAGACAAACATCCAGATGCTCTTCTACAATTCGGCGGCCATATGCGTTTTTAGCACCTACAGAGCAGTAATAAGGGCCTTGCGGCACCGGGTAGCCATTATCAGGGAAGCCTAATGGCTTATTAGTCTCGGGGTTCCATAAGAAGTATTCCTGCTCGAAACCAAACCAAAAATCGTTGTCATCATCTTCTATGTGTGCGCGGCCGTTGCTATCGTGCGGGGTGCCATCAGGATTTAAAACCTCGCACATTACCAGGTAAGCTTTCTTACGCTGCGGATCTTTGCAAATAAATACCGGTTTCAAGACACAGTCAGAGGATCCGCCCGGTGCCTGCTCTGTTGATGAGCCATCGAAGTTCCAAAGCGGGCAATCTTCTAATTTTCCGCTAAAATTGTGTTCAATTTTTGTTTTGCTGCGTAAACTTTGTGTGGGTTTGTAACCGTCAAGCCAAATGTACTCCAGTTTTGATGCCATTTTTTATTGAAAAGGGGATAGTTGCTTCTTTGAAATTACTAAAAGCTAAAATTCGGCTCAAATTTATTCAAAATTTCAAATATTTGAAGATGTATTTTATATAAATTGGAATTTTTACTGAGTTTACTGAAATAGCCGTAATTAATTAAGCCTGCTGAACGAAGTTTTTGCGCTACGTCCCACTTCTTCATTTTATATCACTCTTGAAATGTTTATAAATTTATTAACGGAACATCGTTTGTTTTTATAAAATTTGAATGCTAAAAAAATTATCATTTTAAACGACCCTATGTACCGCCATATTCAAGATTTTTTGAACGATTGGAAAAGTGAAGAAGCAAACACGTTAAAGATCTTTACAGAAATAACGCACGACACCAAATCGAAAGAAATAAATGTAAACGTGCGTACGATCGAGAAACTGGCGTGGCACATTACGCACAGCATTACAGAAATGGCGGCGGCGGCAGGTATTTTGGAAACTGACCAGCTTGCCGAAACTCCTATGCCTGAAACCATGGCAGGCATTACTGAACTCTATCAAAAGTATTGCGGCGTTTTTGCGCAGGCGCTGCGCAGCAAATGGACAGATTCTGCATTGGAAGATGGTATCCCTATGTATGGCGAAACCTGGAAAAAAGGCCGTTTTCTACAGATCATTATCGCTCATCAAACCCACCACCGCAGCCAGATGACGGTTGTTATGCGTATGGTTGGATTGCCGGTACCGGGGATATTTGGCCCATCTAAAGAAGAGTGGGAATTTATGGGCCTTCCGGCGATGGAATAGCTACATTAATAGCACATCTATACGGTTGGCGTGCACCATATTCAACTTAGCTGACCACGCGAATATCGTAAAGTTGCCATCCTGTGAAGCTACCAATGCAATGGCATCACGCTGATCATGCACAAACTGCGCGGCAGCCAAATGGCGTGTGCCACCGTTTTGTGCCGGGTGCAACACCTTTGGCTCGGCACCTATAACCGGCTCAGTCACATTCATACGCTCTATACGCTGCGAATCGTCAGACCGGGTAAGCTTAGCGCCAAAAGCCAGCAGTTCATTATCCTGATTGATGATCGTGGCTCCATCAACCGCGGTAAACCCGCCCACAATTTCTATGGCTTGTAATAGCTTATCCTGCCAGTGGGTTACATTCTCCTGTAATTCGTACTTCACCATTAGTTTGTTAATAGCATCGTATGCCGGTTCAACGGGGTAAGTGATAGGGTGCACTACAGATTTGCGCCAATTGTCAGAGTGGCTGGGTACAATGGCGACAATGCCGCCCCGACCATGGGCACGCATCACCGCAGCAAGTTCTATCAGCACATTAACTTTATTGGATAAATAAGATGGTAGTGTTTTACCTAACAGCGATGATAACATTGCCGGATACTCGGCCATTTCCCCGGTTTGGGGAGCAACAAACTTTACCTGGTCGCCGTTAAGGATAGCTACGTTCACAAATTTACCGAAGCCATCCGCGCGGCTGTGCTTAATGATCATGAGTCCGGGTTCTACCACTTCCAGCACAAAGCAAATGCCCGGCAATATGTGGGATGTTCCCCAGATAAATGCTTCATCGTTTTTATTCCAAACTGCCAGGTGTACACCAGGGCGTTCAACAGCTGGCGCAAGCTTTTTCAAATTATGCGGCGTAAGCCTTAGCGGCGTCCCAAACTTCAAGTGCAATCTTGCCTGTGAAGGGTGCAACAAAGCGATAGATATTTTTGGAGGATGCCCTTCTTCTTTTTGCAAGCTGGCCCAAAAGGCGGCATCTATAACGGCTTCTATAATATGAAGTGGTGGCATAGTGGCAAGGCATTCGGCGCCTGTATCGCGGGCTGTAGCTAAATTATCTTCAAAATGCTTCTCAATAGTAGAAGCAACCATGCGCGCGGCTAGGTATGACGGCTCTGACAACATAATTGGTATACAAAACTATCATTAAAAAAATAAGCCGGTCAAAACGGCCGGCTTACAAGAACATATTTTTACTGCAACTAAACAATGTTAATCTTTTGCTGGCTTTTTAGGCTCGGGCGGGGTATCAACTATTTCGCCAAACTCGTTAACATACGCCATCATATTTTCTAAACCGCCACCGGCTGAATTCTCTTTGCGTTGTTGCTTGCGTTCTTCTTTTTCTTCTCTTTTCTTTAACCGGTTTTTCTCCAGTTGCTTCTTCATAAATGTCGCCTGCGACTTTGCCATTTCGTATTCTCTTTTAAATTCTTGTAATAAATAAAAAGCACCCCGGTATTGCCGGGATGCTCCATGAATGATTTATAAAAGGTTAAGCTAACTTTACGTTAACCGCGTTTAGTCCTTTTTTGCCGTCTTTTACTTCGAAAGTTACGCTGTCATTCTCTCTGATCTTGTCAACCAGACCTGTTACGTGAACAAAGATCTCTTCGCCATCTTCAGATTTGATGAAGCCGAAGCCCTTTGATTCATTGTAAAATTTTACTGTTCCTGTATTCATTTATATTGTTACTAAGCTCGCAAGGTAGTCAATTAAAACCATATATCTGCTATAATTATTCTCTAGCCTGCAATACGATGCGCACAGGCCGTTATTCTATTTTTCGCAGCACACGGTTCCAGCGTATTTTGTTAAAAAATGTGGCGCTGCTGTCTATGCTCATCCAGGTAAACATGGCTTTGCCTACCACATTTTCTTCGGGTACAAAACCCCAGTAACGCGAGTCGTCGCTGTTGTGGCGGTTGTCGCCCATCATCCAGTAATAATTACTTTTAAAGGTGTAGGTGGTTGCCTTTGCCCCGTTAAGGGTATAATTATTTGCCGAACCGCTCAGTGTATTATGCTCGTAGTTGGTGATGATGCTTTTATACAGGGCCACGGTAGAATCGTTAAGCGCAATGGTCAAATTCTTTTTCGGCACCAGCAATGGCCCGTAATTATCTATACTCCATTTGTATAACGGACTGTGCGGGAAAACACTGGGATCGTATTGCCCGCCGGGTGTAACCACCGGAGTGATCGACCTGATGTTACTGAAGCTCTTAAAGGTGTTGTAGCTATCTGTGGGAATGATCATCAAATAGCTGTTGGCTTGCCCTTGCTGATAGATCTCGATGTGCAGGTCTTGTATTACTTGCGGGTTAAGATCTGTCCCATCTGTTGTAACTATGTAAGATGTCTGCGCCTTAGGAGCGTTTTTAGCGGCTTTGCCGTTAATATAAACCTGACTGTTTACGATCTTCAATTCATCGCCCGGGATAGCCTGACAACGCTTAATGAGCGTAGTTTTCATATCTATTGGCTTGTTTATCGAATCCGTCGGAATGTTAAACACCACTATGTCGCCATTCTTTATATGCGAAAATCCGGGCAGCCTAAAATAAGGTAGCTGCAAACCGTCCCAATATGTCTTAACGCTTCCGTTGGCAAGCGTCGGTTCCAGAAAAGGGATGGTGATAGGAGTGATGGGCATGCGTGCGCCGTAGTCAAACTTGCTTACAAATAGGTAGTCGCCCGTCATCTGCGTGCCTTCCATAGAGCCCGATGGTATGGCGTACGCCGAAAAAAGCAATCCGCGGATGATCGTAGCTGCCACCACGGCAAAAACTAACGCGTCTATCCACTCACGCAATTTTGTTTTCTTTGGCTTGCCGCCGGTGTCTCTTTTTTTAAATAGATCTTTTAATTTCATAAAAGCTGTTTTTGGTTGAATGTGAGCAACATGTGTTGCTATTTGATTTTGTGTTGTCGCTTTTGTTACATTTATCTTGAAAATTTAACCAGCCACCAGTTATGAAGTATCTCTTGTCGATAGTGTTATCGGTTGTTACTATCAGCGCCTTTGCCCAAGGCGATTCTACAGTAATTTCTCTTTGGAAAAACGGGGCACCCGGCTTTGAGTCAAAGAAAGATATTCCCGAAAAAGGCCCGGTGTATGCAAGCAACATTAACAACCCGTCTGTAACCGTTTACCTGCCGCCAAAAGAGAAGGCCACAGGTGCGGCAGTATTGATCTGCCCTGGTGGTGGTCACCGCATGCTGGTGATGACGTCTGAGGGGCATGACCCTGCAAAGTTTCTTAATAGCATTGGCGTGGCAGCTATTGTTCTGAAGTACCGCCTTGGCCGCGATACGCTTACGCCATATTATAAGATAGAGGTTCATGGCCGTGAAGATGGCAACCGCGCTATGCGGCTAATCCGCAGTAATGCTGCGGCATGGGGGATTGACGCGAACAGAATAGGTATCTGGGGTTTTTCTGCCGGCGGCGAGATAACAAATATGGTGGCGTATGATAACACACCCTCTAAACCAAACGCTACAGAGCCGGTAGACAGGCTAAGCTCTAAACCCGACTTTGTAATTGAGACTTATCCCGGCCCGTTATATGTGCCCGAAAAAGTTACCAAAGGTGCACCACCTGCATTTTTGGTAGCCGCTAATGATGATGAATGCTGCTCGCTGCCGCTGATCAAGATACTGAATGCTTATCGCGCGGTTGGAGCGCATGCTGAGCTGCATATTTTTGCAAAAGGAAACCACGCGTTTAATATGGGTAAACGCTCTGAATTTAAATCGCTGAAAGAATGGCCATTGTTATTGGCTAATTGGTTTGCCGATTACAAGTACTTTAAACAATAGGACTTTATTGCGCGATTAATTTTTTAACTATTATGCTATAAGTGCCCGTTTGCGGATGCCCACAGGCGAAAAAGTAAACCTTATCAAAATTTCCTTATATTAATCGATATATTTGAAATGGCCTGATAGATATATGAGGCTTGCAATTAAACTCCGATACCATAGTTTATGGCAGTTGAAAAACCGCAGTACAACATTGTTTACGCTTGTGATAACAACTTTGCGCCTTTGCTGGCGGCGTCTATAAAATCTGTCGAAATAAATTCTCCCGGCTCCATAAAAAACATCTACATCATTGATGATGGCATTAAGCCGGAGAACGTTGAAAAGATAAAGCAGTCATTTACATCACCAGAGATCATACTTCACTTTCATTTGGTAAAGGATGTAATGGGGAAGAACGTTAACATCCCATATTTTAACAATCCGCGATTACCGGTAACCACATTCTTCAGGTTGTTCATCGCCAGCTTTATGCCGGCAGATACTGAAAAGGTTTTGTACCTCGACTCGGACATGATCGTTCTCGGCGACCTGAAAGAGTTGTTTGATCTGGACCTAAGCAACCACATAATTGGTGCGGTGCAAGACCCAAATATCGTAACCTTAGGCTGCTCTTGGGGTGGAGGTGTGCAAAACTGGGAAGCGCTGGGCTACCAGTCAGACGACCCGTATTTTAACGCGGGGCTGCTGCTTATCAACTTCAAAAAGTGGGTTGAGTTTGACGTGACCAGCAAAGCGCTCGAGGCTGCCGCCAAGTATCAGCGTTATATCAAATGGGGCGACCAGTACTGTTTGAACGTTGTATTGGCTAACCGCTGGCTACACTTAGACCCGGAATGGAACCACCTGGTGGATAATAATAATCCGGGTGGAAAATTGATCCATTACATAGGCAATAAACCTATTTACGATAATTATCCTTACAGTAAAGCGTACCAGGATATCTTCTTCAGTTATTTAAATCAGACCCTGCTTAAAGATCACAAACCGGTAACCAAACTTCAGCGCCAAATACAAATGGTAAAGCGTTTTATAAGGAAGATCACCGGTTAACTACGCAATCAAATCATTTTAATAAGATGTCTGATAATACATTCGACCAGGTAACGCTACTTATTACGCATTACAACCGCAGTAATTCTTTGGGCTTGCTTTTGGGCGATGTAGTAAAGGAAGGGCTTAAGTTTCATGACATTGTAGTTTCTGACGATGGCAGCCGCCCCGAACATCTGGACATTGTAAAAGAATTGCAGCAGAAATACAACTTTACTTTAGTAACCACACCTGTAAACAAGGGCTTAGGTAATAACCTTAACAAGGGGCAGGACGCGGTGAAAAGCGAGTACACGCTTTATGTACAGGAAGACTTTGAACCCACGCCAGACTTTGTGCCAAATTTCAGGAACGCCGTAAAATTGATGAATGAAGAGCACCAATGGGATATCATCCGGTTTTACACCTTCCCTTGGGCGCCGTTTCCCTACCTTAAAGATTACAAGTTAGGTTTTGCTGAAATGATCTTCAGGCCGCAGTTGTGGCATACAGACCATTTAAAATTCAGGGTATATAGCGACCATCCACACATACGGCGCGCTAACTTCTTTGAGAAATTCGGTCGCTATGATGAAGGCATTAAAGGCGACATTACGGAATACAACATGTGCCTGCGCTTTTTGCGTGCAAAAGGCCGCGCACTCATTTACAACCGCGGCGAATTGTTTACCCACCGACATGACGAGGTTGAACCAAGCACTATGGTACGCAGTGCCTGGAAGTTAAGCAATTCTGCTTTTATAAGATTTTTGCGTTATGTTTACCTAAAAGGAAAGGTAATTAACAGCACCTACAAACTAAGGTTTAAAAAATAGGCTGCCGCAAAATATTTAACTTATAACTACCATCTGTGTTTAAAGCAGTTCTTCAAAAATTAAGAAACCCGCACTTTATAAACCTGGTTGGCAACGCCATTATGTCTTTGCTTAACATGATACAGGTAGCCATCCTCTTCAACTATCTCTCTATGCCCGATATGGGTATTTGGTTTTTCTTCCAGGGGACTATTAGTTTAGTGGATACATCACGCGCGGGGTTTTTAAGTACGGCTTTTATTACCAGTTACGCGGGCACTACTAAAGAACGTGCGGCAGACGTTGCCGGGTCGGCATGGTATCTTTCGCTCATTATAACCGCCATTATTGTGATGGTGAACATTGGCTACATATTTAGCCCCTGGCATGTGAAAGATGCAGGTACAGACCTCATACTTAAATGGATAGGTGTGGTATTCATTATTACCCTGCCATCGTTTATTGCCAGCTGCGTCCTGCAGGCAGAACAGCGTTTTGATAGGTTATTGATTATCAGGTCGGTAAGCACATCAATCTCTATCATTCTCATCATTGTTTTCATCGCATTAAAAAAGGTAACACTAATGAACGTGATCTACATCGGGTTTGTGGCCGGCGGTGTTACCGGGTTGATGACAGTTGTTACAGGCTGGTCGCGTATTAATACTTTGATCAACAAAACAGGCACTACAGTAAGGGCTTTATTTAATTACGGTAAGTACAGCATTGGCACGGCATTGGGGACAAACCTGTTTAGCACCACGGATACCTACATTATAAACTTTACCCTTGGGCCGAGCGCATTAGCTATTTACAATTTGGGTTTAAGGCTAATGGAACTGGTGGAGATACCGCTCCGCAGTTTCGCCGCGACTATCATCGCGCCGCTTGCAGCAGCTTACAACAGGGGAGAGAAGTCGTACTGTATCTACCTGCTGAAAAAATATGCCGGCATGACAACTATTTTACTGCTGCCTATTGTTGCAGGCTCCCTGGCCTTTGCCGAAGTAGGCGTATGGATTGTTGACAAACATTACCTGAGCACCCCGGCGGCCAACGTGTTGCGTATTTTCATGAGCTTCGCGCTTTTATATCCAATAGAACGTTACATGGCACTTACGCTTGATGCCATAAACCAGCCGAGGGTTAATATGATAAAGCTGTTCTTTATGGTGATAGGTAACCTGGTCGGCGATTTCCTTGGTGTCTACATTTTTAAAAGCGTGTACGGCATAGCATTTGGCACCATTATCCCTGTATTAATAGGCTACGGCATAGCCTACGTTTACCTTCAGAAATACACGCAGTTCACGCTTAAAGACACTTACAAAATCGGCTGGGACGAGACGCTGAAGTTATTGCGAGGCGCCAAAAATATGCTGCGTAAAAAGCAAACTGTTTAATCACTTCACTTTTATCGAGTTGTTTGCACGGTTGATATCCGGTACCTCGTGATCCGGGTCCAATTCTACAGACGCGATTTCCTTTATGGTCTCTAAGTTTATCACCGCAATCTTATTTTGTATCCAGGTAACAACCGGTAATCGTTTATACATGATGCCGCCGTCTTTAAATTTTACAGCCACCTTTACGGGCATAGCCATTTGTTCTTTATTGGCGATGGTAACGTTAAGTCCTCGCTTCTTGTCTTTATCCGCATACCGTGCATCGATCACCGCCACATCAAGCTTATAGTTGTTATAGTACCAGCTTCGCCAAAACCAGCTAAGGTCTTCTCCGGCGGCATTTTCCATCGACCTGAAAAAATCTTCAGGCTGTGGATGTTTGTACGCCCAGGTTTCTATGTAATGCTTAAACGCGTAATCGAAACGGGCCGGCCCTAAGATATGCTCGCGCAGCATGACCAAACCCAACGCGGGTTTAAAATAGGTGATCGGGTGCCGGTATTTCTCGGGCGTGGCGTCGGGTATCGACATAATCGTAGGCGCGTTAGGATCTAAAATTGTAGGCACAATTTCGTCAGCAGGATAGCCACCTTTAGGCGCATATTCATCGTCGCGCTTCGGCGCATATTCTCCTCCATTAAAATTATCAGAGGCATAAACATCAATAAATGTATTGAAGCCTTCGTCCATCCAGCCAAAGCGGCGTTCGTTTGAGCCTACGATCATAGGGAACCAGTTGTGGCCGATCTCGTGCGCCGTTACCCAATACAGTTCTTTGCCTTTGTCGGTAATGCCATCGAACACTATACCGGGATACTCCATGCCCGCAGCGGTTCCGGCTTCATTAATCGCAACCGGCCACGGATACACAAACCATTTCTTTGAAAAGTATTCGATGGATTCTTTCAGGTATTCCGTCGCCCGCCCCCACGCATCATTGCCGGCACTTTCAACAGGATAGACAGACATAGCCAGGCAAGGCTTGTTGTTGGGCAGATTTACTTTAGCCGCGTCCCATATATATGCCGACGACGCACCAAAGGCCACGTCGCGGGTGTTCAGCATTTTAAAGTGCCACGTCTTAGTGCCCTTTAATGATGTTTTTGTTGCCGTTAATACTTCATCCGCTGTGCGGATCATTATAGTTTTGTCGCTCTTTCGTGCATTTGCAAGGCGCGCAAGTTGCAAGGCGTTCAATACTTCCTGCGGATTAAGCAGTTCGCCTGCACCGGCAACGATCATTCCCGTAGGTACTGTAACCTTGTAATCAAAGTCGCCGTACTCTAAATAAAATTCTCCCGAGCCTAAAAAGGGCAGCGTATCCCAGCCTTGTGCATCATCGTAGACACACATGCGCGGGTACCACTGGGCTATTTCATAAATCTTACCGTTTTTAGTTTGGTTCCAGTCGGTGCGGTTGCCAAATGTTCCGGGGATGGTGTATTTGTAGGCAATATTGATCGAAATTGTACCCCCGTCTGCATTAAGTGGTGAGGCCAGTTTAATCTGCATGCGGGTATCTGTTACCAGGTAATTGGCTTTTTGTGTCTTGCCGTTTACTGTAACCGTTACAGAAGATATTTCGTAGCCCCTGGTGCGCTCTTTCGCCACATAGCTGGTAAAGCTGTTTGAAAGCGCGTCTGCTTTGTAGGTGTTTTGGTCAAGCTGTAGCCATAGAAAGTCCAGTTTGTCCGGGCTGTTATTTTTGTAGTTGATAGTGGCATTGCCGGTAAGCGTGTTAGCGATGGTGTCGATAGTGGCGTTTAAAATGTAGTCAGCACGGTTTTGCCAATATTTTGGCCCCGGCGCACCATTGGCCGAATGGTTTTGACTGCCGCGATATTTATAAAACAAAGGTGCGAACAGTTCGGCCGGGTTGTAAGATGAGATCACGGTATCCTGACGGTTGGCCTGTTGCGCGTTTACAGTCCCTGAAAATAACAATGCAACGCAAACGCAGGTGTAGATAAATTTCATAAGCAGCAGATAGATCAGCTAATATAGAGCATTTGCGCAAAAGCGGTCTAAAGCGTAGATATTCTATTTTTTTTATAGCCGGTAACATTTTAAGAACAATTTTATCTAATTTAAAACCCATAAACTATTTGACCCACAATTATGCTTAGTGTTAATCACATTGTGAAGCGTTATGCAGGCCATACCGCTTTAGATGATGTAAGCCTGGAAGTAGAAACCGGCAAAGTGTTTGGCCTGCTTGGGCCCAACGGCGCAGGGAAAACCTCACTTATCCGTATCATCAATCAAATTACCGCGCCCGACTCGGGGCAGGTACTTTTCAACGGAGAAAAACTTAATCAATCGCACATCGACCGTATCGGCTACTTACCGGAGGAGCGCGGCTTGTACAAAAAGATGGAGATCGGCGAACAGATGATCTACCTGGCCAGATTAAAAGGCCTTAGCCGCGATAAAGCCCGTACTCGCATCAAATATTGGTTTGAAAAACTGGGTATGGAAAGCTGGTGGAATAAAAAGGTAGAAGAACTTTCTAAAGGTATGCAGCAAAAGGCCCAGTTTGTTGCGACCATTCTGCACGAACCAGAGTTGCTGATCCTCGACGAACCCTTTAGTGGATTTGACCCTGTTAATGCCGAGATCATAAAAGATGAAATACTTGCCCTTAATAAAAAAGGCGCAACCATTATTTTCTCTACTCACCGCATGGAGTCTGTAGAAGAGCTTTGCGATTCCATTGCGCTGATCAATAAATCGCATAAAATATTAGACGGCAAGGTTAAAGCTATCCGCCGGTCGTACCGTAATGATGTGTACCTACTAGAGTATGCAGGAGAACCAATTGTAGTTAACGGGACTGAGCCCTTTGAATTGCAGCAAAACGTATCTGAAGACGAAGGTTTGTACACGGTAAAGCTTAAGCTTAAACCCGGCAGCACCTCTAACGATATATTGGGTTATTTTATGCCTAAAGCCCGTGTAAGCATGCTGCAAGAAGTGATACCGACCATGAACGAGATCTTTATTCAGAAAGTAAATCAAATAGCCTAAGACCCCATGAACAAAATCTTACTTATCATAAGCCGCGAATACCTTACCCGCGTGCGCAAAAAATCATTCATCATCATGATCTTCGTTGTGCCCCTTCTTATCATTGGCATGGGCGCGTTAACGGCATTTATTGCTAAAAACAGCAGCGACCTTGATACCCAGCAAACCGTAAAGGTAATAGATCAAAGCAATATTTTTAAAGATAAATTTCACAACGAGCCGAACATCAAATTCGAGAAATCCAATCTGTCTTTAAAAGAGGCTAAGAAGCAATCCTATAAAAAGGAAGGCGTGTGTGTATTATATATACCAGCTAACTATAGCGCGAAAGATTCTGTGGAGATATTTTCTGCCAAGAAACCTTCTGTAAAGATGACCTCATCTATTGAAAAGCAAATGAATGATATCGCCATTCAGCACAACTTTGCAGAACATCACATAGATGCGTCGCTGGTGCAGGTGATCAGCAAAAGCGATATTTCGTTAAAAGCGATTGAGATCACAGAAACCGGCGATAAAGATGCCAACATCGGCGCAAACGTCGGCGTGGCCATCGCGTGTTCGATATTAATCTACCTGGCTTTATTCATCTATGGCGCGCAGGTAATGCGTGGTGTAATAGAGGAGAAGACCAGCCGTATTATAGAAGTAATTATTTCATCGGTAAAGCCCTTTCAATTAATGCTGGGCAAGATCATTGGCGTAGGTCTGGTTGGCTTAACGCAGTTTGCGGCGTGGATCGTACTTTCAGTAGTTGCCAGCAAAATTGCAGGCCACGCGGTTGGCCCGCAAGGTGGTGCCATCATGACTTTAATCAACGGACTTAAAACAATCCAATTTGGTTATATATTAAGCTGTTTTCTGTTTTACTTTACAAGCGGCTATTTGTTGTATAGTGCCTTATTTGCCGCCGTTGGTTCTGCAGTAGACAGCGAGACAGAGACACAACAATTTATGTTCCCCATAACTTTGCCATTGCTGTTTACCTATTTCTTATCTGTGTCTGTGCTATTCCAGGCGCCGAACAGTCCGCTGGCAGTATGGCTGTCTATGATACCATTTACAGCGCCTGTAGCAATGATGGTACGTCTGCCATTTAACGTTCCGGTATGGCAGTTAGCCATATCGATGTGTTTAATGGTTGTCGGATTTTTATTTACAGCTTGGGTGGCTGCCCGAATTTATCGTGTAGGTATTTTAATGTACGGCAAAAAAGCAAGCTACAAGGAACTAAGCAAATGGTTCTTCTACAAAGAATAGCAGCATGCCGCGCCGCATTGCCGTAATGGATCTGGGCACCAACACTTTTCATCTGCTTATTGCAGAAAAAGATGGTGCCCATTTTAAAACCCGGTGCCACCTGGAAAACTCTACGCGTTTAGGTGAGGATGGCATGCCCGACGGTTATATCAAAGCGTCGGCTTTTGAACGGGGCGTTGCAGCTTTAGTGAACTTTAAGAAAGCAATCGACAAGTTTGGTGTAACCGATATCAAGGCTATCGGCACATCGGCGTTACGCAGTGCTAAAAACGGGACTGACTTTATCCAGCAAGTAAAAAGCGAAACCGGCATCGAGATCGTTTCTGTTGATGGCGAGACAGAGGCCGGTTATATCTATCAAGGGGTACGGTCGACCGGAATTTTGCCTTCTGATATTAGCCTGATACTTGACATAGGCGGCGGAAGTATAGAGTTTATCATTTGCGATAACCAAAGTATTTTCTGGAAACGCAGTTACGAAATAGGAGCAGCCCGGCTGATGAAGCAATTTCATCACTCAGACCCGATCAGTGCTGATGAGATCGCCGATCTGGAAAGGTATCTGGATGAGGTATTGCCGGATATGTATGCTGCAACAACCGAACACAATGTTACCAATCTGGTGGGATCATCAGGCGCGTTTGAAACATTTGCAGAATTGATTGAGTCACAAAAGGGCAATGACTTCGACATGGCGACAATTAAAGCATGTAGGTTTGATCAAAACGAATTGATGCGGCAGCTGGCCGACCTTATTTGTTCGACGCATCCGGAACGGGCCGCGAACAAACACATTCCGCATGTACGCACCGACATGATAGTGGTTTCGTCTGTAGTAACGCGTTATCTTATCCAAAAATTAAATATCAGAAGCACAGCAATGTCGGTATACTCCTTAAAAGAAGGCGTGTTGGCTGAGATGCTTCGATAACTAAAACGCCCGCTAATTCAGCGGGCGTTTTAGTTGTAATATGCTTATATCTCAAGAGCCTCTATATGACGCATCTTGATTCTTGTCTCTTGATTCTTGAGTCTACTCAAAGTACTCCTTCATCCGTTCAAAGAAACTTTTCTCGTTCTTGCCGGGCGCGGGTTTAAAGTTTGGCGAATCCTGCAATTTCTCCAATAGGTCGCGTTCTTCTTTATTCAGTGCCTTTGGTGTCCAAATGTTGATATGTACCAGTTGATCACCGCGATGGTATGAGTTAACCTCAGGCACGCCTTTACCTTTCAGGCGTAATATTTTACCCCCCTGGGTGCCGGCATCTATCTTGATCTTAGCTTTACCATCGATGGTTGGCACCTCTACGCTTGATCCTAAAGCCGCGTCCACAAAACTGATATGCAGATCATAGATCACATTGTTTCCGTCGCGCTTCAATGTTTCATGAGGGATCTCTTCTATCAGGATGATCAAATCACCCGGCACACCGCCCCGTGGGGCCGCATTGCCTTTGCCGCTCATGCTTAATTGCATGCCTTCGCTTACACCGGCCGGAATGTTTATGCTGATGGTCTCCTCGCCGCGAACAACACCGTCGCCATGGCATACATTACATTTTGATGTAATAACGGAGCCTTCGCCATTACAGGTAGGGCAGGTGCTGGTAGTTTGCATCTGGCCTAAAATAGTATTGGTCACCCTGCGTACAGAACCTTGGCCGCCGCAGGTAGAACAGGTTTGAAATGCCGATTTATCTTTGGCACCGGTACCATCGCAGGTTTTACAGACAACCTGTTTGTTAACTTTAATCTTTTTCTCTGCACCATTAGCAATTTCTTCCAGAGTTAGCTTAACCTTTATGCGCAGATTGCTGCCACGGGCAACCCTTCGTCCGCCGCCGCCCTGGCGACCGCCGCTGTTACCAAAAAAGTCGCCAAACGGACTGCCGCCGCCGAATATATCCCCAAACTGGCTGAATATGTCCTCCATATTCATGCCGCCGCCATAACCGCCACCTGCAGCAGAGCCGGCGTTTGCCGCATGGCCAAACTGATCGTAACGTGCGCGCTTATCGTTGTTGCTTAACACTTCGTAAGCTTCAGCAGCTTCCTTGAAATGCTCTTCGGCTTCTTTATCACCCTGGTTTTTATCGGGGTGGTATTTTATAGCCATTTTGCGGTACGCTTTTTTAATCTCGTCCGCGCTGGCACCTTTGCTTATGCCAAGAATATCGTAATAATCTCTTTTTGCCATCTTATTTAATGATAGAATGAGCGAAGGATAGAATGATAGAATTAAAAAGCTATCATCGCTACATCAGTCATCTTTTCCAGTATCTTTAAATGATAAATAGTGAAAATTCTATCATTCACTAATTCAATCATTCTTTCATTTTCTACGCTCCAACAACAACTTTGGCAAAGCGTATCACCTTTTCGTTTAAGTAATAACCTTTTTCTAACTCATCCACAACTTTACCTTTAAGGTCGTCAGAAGGGGCGGGGATGCTGGTTATCGCCTCGTGGATATCAGCGTCAAAAGGTACACCCTTGGCCTCCATCTCTGTAAGGCCTTTTGCAGCTAAAGCTTTCTTTAATTTATTTTGAATAAGCGCCACACCTTCTTTAACCGGGATGATGTCTGTCGCGGTATCCATTGCTTTTATAGCGCGCTCAAAATCATCCAATACCGGCAATAAAGCTGTAATGGTATCCTTGCCGGCATTAAGCCTTTCATCCGCACGCTCTTTGTTGGTACGGCGACGGAAATTGTCAAACTCGGCATACAGGCGCAGGTATTTGTCATTCGCGCTAACCAGGTCGGCTTTCAATTTATCTTCGGCAGACAATCCCTCAGTTTCCGGTTGCTCATCAGCAACAGGTGCTTGCGGATCAACGTTCAACTCTTCTTCTGCCGGGTTTTGTTCGTATTCGTTATTTTCTGTATTCACTGTATTTTTATTTGATGCCTTACCGGCTTTGTTGCGGTTAAGCATGTCCTTAAAATTCATGGTAATTGTTGCTAATCAAGTTTCCTGCCACCGGGTAAATCTTGCCACGTTGGCAGAGTTAGAAAAGTTGCAGTGGCAGCGTGGCAGTAGTAATATGCCATCTGGCAACTATAAGGTAGTAGTGTCAGTTCAGGAAACTGGTCTTATTACGATTGCTATTAAAAACTCCCACTAATTAAACTGAACATCCTCCAATACTTTACCGTTTTCGCATTTGATGATACGCGATGGAAAAGCACGTATGATATGGTAATCATGTGTGGCAATCAGCACAGCGGTGCCTGACTGGCTGATCTGTTTCAGCAGCATTACGATCTCTTCGGATGTATCAGGGTCCAGGTTACCCGTAGGTTCGTCAGCCAGGATGATTTCAGGGTCATTGATCAATGCACGGGCAATAACCACGCGCTGCTGTTCACCGCCCGAAAGCTCATGAGGCATCTTTTTTAATTTAGAACGAACGCCCACTTTTTCCAACACGTCGAGCGTGCGCTTGGCAATTTCTGCCTTGTCTTTCCAGCCGGTGGCTTTCATCACAAACTCCAGGTTTTGCTCAACGGTACGGTCTGTCAGTAACTGAAAATCCTGGAAAACTATACCCAGTTTGCGGCGCAGAAACGGCACCTCCTTTGATGGTAAATTCTTCAACTGATAGCCGCCCGCGTGCGCGTCGCCGGCAGAAACAGGCAGGTCACCGTAGATCACTTTAAGCAAGCTGCTTTTACCAGAGCCGGTCTGACCGATCAGCCAAACAAAATCGCCTTTGTCTATATGCAGGTCGACGTTTGAAAGCACCAGGTGCTTTTGCTGAAAAATATCGACGCCCTGTAGTTTTATAATAGAATTTCCAATCATCTTACAATTCGAGTTTTAATATGCGGCCAAATGGCAGTTCATTCACCAGGCTCATGATCTGCTCGGCCTTGTCAGCCAAACCTATCTTGTCCAACGATTTCTCGGGCCTGTCTACCCTAAAGTAGGCCAGCAAAGTGAACTTGTCGTCGCGCAATTGTACATAATCAGGTATTTTGGCTACGCCTTTTACTTTAATGATGTACATGCCCAAAGATATTGTTATTTTAAAGACTGCACAAGAATTGCATGGTGTCTACACCGTCTGCATAGTCCCATAAACGCGGTGCCTGGCTGTTACCAAAGTCGACCACCTGGTTGCTAATTCCACCTGCAACTTTACCCACAACACACTGGATCTGGTCTTCCTGTTCCCGAAGGATGGTTATCGCATCGTCAAGGGTTTCATAATACCTAAAATAAACCACCGCAAGGGGCGAGGCTATACGTTCATCTTCTTTTAACAGCAAAAAGCCATTATCGAGATGTTTGTCGCGGTTCACCAGGTAAATGGCTTTATTGTAGTCGTAATTATTGTTGTATTTACTGTGCATAGCAACAGTCTCAAATTGTTGTATCCCCTCAAAAAAGGAATCGAATTTATAATCTTTAGGCACCAACAAGGCAGATACGTTGCGGCACCCCAGACCAAAGTAGTCGAATATGTCATGACCAAGCGCTGCAAAATCTTCGGCGGCTTCAAAACCCGTAAGTAAAGCCACACTGTTGCGGTTTTTACGGATGATATTCGGCACTTTGCCGAAGTAATAATCAAAATACCTGCTGGTGTTGTTACTGCCGGTGGCTATCACGGCGTCGAAACCGGTTAACCGGTCAGTATAAATGACACGATCTTTTAGTAACGGTGCGATCTCAAATAATAACTGAAGAACATATTTAATTAGGCGGTCGTCTTGCGATGATGGTTTGATTAGCGCGGTGTTGCCGCTGGCCAATACGCACAAGATATCGTGAAACCCTACCAGCGGAATGTTTCCTGCCAGGATGAGGCCAACTTTTTTAGGTACGTGGTCTTTTATATCGAAACTGTGTAACCATTGCTGCAAGTCTGCTTCATTGAGCATTTTGCCTGTTGCTGTGATTGCATGCTCAACGTTTTCTGTCGTAAACCAAGGATTACGAAAAGCCTCGTTTTGAATAAGCGACGACAAGTTATCATCGGGCAATAAAAGCCTGTTACCCAACTGGCTGAAGGCTTGTACGAGGTAATTTTTATCTGTGGCTGACATTACGGCGAAGTATGTTGAAACCCTTAACGGGCTTTTTTGTTATATTTGCGGCTGCAAAGGTAACTGAGAATATAAGACTTTAAGAATAATATGGCGATTAAAATCACCGATGAATGTATAAACTGCGGAGCTTGCGAACCCGAGTGCCCTAACAATGCCATCTATGATGCTGGTGCTACATGGCGCTTTTCTGACGGCACCGGTTTAAGGGGTGTGATAGACTTTGGCGATGGCAATACCCTTGATGCCGGCGAGACACAGGCTGCGTTAAGCGACGATATTTACTACATAGTTCCGGACAAATGTACAGAGTGTGTTGGCTTCCATGACGAACCGCAGTGTGCTGCTGTTTGCCCTGTTGACTGCTGCGTAGACGACGAAGATATTCGCGAAAGCAAGGAAGAACTGCTGGCCAAGAAAGATTGGCTGCACATGGGCGAGTAATAGCCTCACCTCAGCCGTCTCCGAAAGAGAGGGAGTTGATATTTAAAGGGAACACAATTTGTGTTCCCTTTTTTGTTTCTCGAGGTTTGCCTTTGTCCTGCTTCTTGTCCGTTACTTCTTGTTTCTATAACTTAGCCCTATGGAATACGGCATTTGCACATTACCTATTATCCCGATGCGGGCGGCCCCTTCAGAGAAAAGCGAAATGGTTTCGCAACTGCTCTTTGGTGAAATTTACCAGCTAATTCCGCATACAGAAGGTGAGCAGAAGAACTGGGTGTACGTGAGTGCTCTGCACGATGGGTACGAGGGCTGGATCAGCCGCAACCAGGTAACTTTAGCTGATACCGTTGCTTATGATAGTTACCAAAATAGCAATGTGCTTACAACAAAGCCGGTTAGCGCCCTGGTAAAACAGAGCGATGGCTCGTTGATCTATATCCCTTTTGGCAGTTCTCTGTCCGGGCTTAATGAAAATAAATTAGCATTGGCGACTGAGCAGTATGATGTTAGTAACGTTGACGCTAACAAAGGCGATGTCTTATCGCTAGCGCAAACATTCTTAAACACACCTTACCTTTGGGGTGGCCGAACACACTTTGGCATAGACTGCTCGGGATTGGTGCAGGCTGTTTTCCGTCAGCAAGGGATCAACCTTAAAAGAGATGCTTACCTGCAAGCCGAAGAAGGCTCAACAGTTGATTTTTTAGCCGAAGTTAAGCCCGGTGATGTTGCATTTTTTGACAATGATGAGGGGCGCATCACCCACGTGGGCATCCTGATGAGCCAGGATAAGATCATACATTCATCGGGGCGTGTTAAGATCGAGCATATCGACACGCAGGGCATCTATTCTGAAGAGTTTAAGAAGTATACGCACAAGCTGCGCATTATTAAACGTTTTGCTTAAAAGCCGATATCCCAAACTTTTACCAATTTGTCGTCGCCTACAGAGATGAGCTGATCGCCGTTCCATGCAAGTTTATTGACCGATAAATGGTGACTTGGATATCCTTTTTCGCGGCTGATGATCTTGTATAGTTTAAAATCGTCGCTGCCCCATATCTTAATGCTTTTATCCATACTGGCGCTGGCAAAATATGGCCGGGTTGGATGTTGCATTATGTGATTTATCGCAAAGAGGTGCGCAGGAATATTTTTAACCGGCTCAAAAGTATTCACATCCCAAATCTTGATTTGCGCATCGCGTGCCCCCGAAAGAATGTACTGGCCTGTATTATTAAATTCTGTTGTAAAAACCGCCATGGTGTGACCCGTTAATTCCGCCACAGATGAATAATCTTCGGTGTGGTAAATACGTACAATATTGTCGCGGCAGCCTAAAGCCATAAGTTTATTATCAGGTGAAATAGCGATTGAGCGCACCGTATCCGCAGAAACTTTTAATACGTGCAGCAGATTTAGCTTGTTAATATCCCAGATGGAAACGGTGCCATCTTCGGATGCGATCAGCAATTCTTTCTTGTGGGCAAGGTATTTAATATCAAATACTGATTTGGTGTGATGCCTCAATTGCATAACTACCTTTTGTTCAATAAAGTTGAAAACTAGAACTTCGCCGCTGCGAAGCCCGGTAATCATTAGTGGCAAACCTTCGGGGCAGCAAATAGCATAGACAGACGCCCGCACCGGGAACATCACTTTAATAAATTGTTGCTTAGCTAAGCTCCATTCTACCAGTCCTTTGTCATTGCCTGCAGTAAATAAGATGCCTGGCTTTTGTGAAAGTGACGCAGCAAATATCGGGTTCTGATGCCCGCTAAGCTCAAAGGCTAATTTGGCTTCCATTTAAGATCAGTGCCCGCTTTTGGGTGCCTTTACAGCGTGGCGTGCCTCAAGGTTCTTAGCAATGGTCTCTAAGGTTAAACCCTTTTCGCGCAGGAGCATTAATAGGTGAAAAACCAAATCTGAGGACTCATTGATCAAGTCGGTATCAGTTTCTGCCAGCGCAGCTATAACCGTCTCTACCGCCTCTTCGCCCACTTTTTGCGCAACTTTATTTAAGCCTTTGCCGTGCAGCTTATTCACATAGGAGCCTTCAACCGGGTTGTCAAAGCGGTCGGCAATAATGTGTTCTAATTTCAGGATAAAGTTTTGGTTATAACCGGTATTAAAACAGCTGCGCGACCCTGTATGGCAGGTTGGCCCATCGGGTTTTACTTTGATCAAAAGGCTGTCGTTATCGCAATCAATATCAATGCTTTGCACATGCAAAAAATTACCACTTGTTTCACCCTTTGTCCACAGGCGGTTCTTAGTACGCGAAAAGAACGTGACCTTATGCTCTTTAACCGTTTGATCATATGCTTCGGCGTTCATATAGCCCACCATCAGCACTTCTAAGGTTTGCGCGTCTTGTATAACGGTTGGCACAAGTCCGCCGGCTTTATTAAAGTCTATTTGCATTGAAATTATTATCTAACATTAATGTTGTGTTGGCTAAGCGTGGTCTTTAAGTCAGGTATCAATATTTCGCCGTAGTGAAACACAGAAGCAGCCAACGCCGCGTCCACATTCGTTTTCTCAAACACATCTACAAAGTGTTGCACGGTGCCTGCACCACCGGAAGCAATAACCGGAATATTTACCGCGTCATTAACCACCTTTAGCAGATTATTATCAAACCCTGCTTTTGTGCCATCGTGATCCATAGAAGTAAGCAGGATTTCGCCCGCACCACGATTCTCAGCTTCTCTAATCCAGCTTAAAGTTTCTTTATCTGTGGGCACGCGGCCGCCGTTTAGATGAACAATATTGCTGTTACCGTCGTGTCGGGTATCAACCGCTACAACTACAAATTGCACCCCAAATGCTTTTGCCAGATCATCTATCAATTGCGGGTTGCGTACTGCTGCAGAATTGATCGAAATCTTATCCGCCCCCGCATTTAATAGCGCGTCTGCATCTGCGATCTCGTTGATGCCTCCGCCAATGGTAAACGGAATGTTTATTTGCCTGGCAACGGCTTTAACCAAATCGACCATTGTTTTGCGGCGCTCGTGGGTCGCGGTTATATCCAGAAATACCAGTTCGTCGGCACCCTGATGCGAATAGTTCCATGCCAGTTCAACGGGGTCGCCGGCATCGCGCAAGTCAACAAAGTTTACACCTTTAACAGTGCGGCCATCCTTTACATCAAGGCAGGGAATGATTCGTTTGGCAAGCATTATATAGATACCAAAGCCTGCAAGTTCCAGTTTTTCACTTCTTCTATGGTGATCCGGTTTTCGTAAATGGCTTTTCCAACCACACAGCTTTCCACCCTAATTTTGTTTAATTGTTCTATGTCTTTCATAGAACTCACACCGCCGGACGCGATCAGTTTTATAAAAGGGGAGTGGTCGAGCAATTTCTCGTAAAGTTCAATCCCGGCACCACCCAATTTCCCGTCTTTGTCAATATCGGTGCATAAGAATCTAAAAAAGCCTAAAGACAAGCATTTATCTACATAATCGATCAATTTAACGGGCGAACTTTCCATCCAGCCCGAATATTTGATCACTTCGTCTAACACATCAATAGCGATAACTACCTGGTTTGCCTGTTTCTCTTTCACACACAGCGCCTCACTCAACTCACCTAAAAAAGCGGGGTTTGTAATGGCTTGAGTGCCGACAATAACCCTGTGGACGCCGGCGCCGATCAACTCTTTAACTTTTTCGATTGTCCGCACGCCGCCACCGTATTGTACCTTCATATCTGTTTTTTTGATGATATTAAACAGATATTCCTGGTTGCTGAAATCGCCTTTGGCGCCGTTAAGATCTATGATGTGGATAAAGTTGGTGCCGTGCGATTGATACCGCTCTATCATTTCTTCAAGCGTGACATCGTAATTGGTGATTTGGTTATAGTCGCCCTCGCGCAGGCGCACCACTTTTTTATCTAATATATCTATTGCCGGAATGATGTACATAGGTTAAAGTTTTGAAAAGTTTTTTAACAGCATTTCACCGTACTCGCCCGATTTTTCGGGGTGAAATTGAACGCCATAAAAATTGTTATACCAAATTGATGCCGAAAATTTATCGATGTAATTTGTTGATGCTAAAGTATATGCATCTGTATGTTCTATAAAATATGAATGCACGTAATAAAAATGTGTACCGTTGGGTATGCCTGCAAACAGTGGATTGTCTTGTTGCTGCGAAACGTTGTTCCATCCCGTGTGAGGTACTTTGTAACCTTCGGTGTCTTTAAATTTCAAAGTTTTAACAGGGATGATGTTTAAAAGATCGGCGTCACCTTCTTCTGAGTGGGCAGTAAGCAATTGCATGCCAACACATACACCCAAAGTTGGCTTGGTGAGCGATTTAATTTTAGGCACTAATCCTGTTTGTTGAAGCTTTGCCATGGCAGCACCTGCGTGACCTACACCAGGAATTATATAGCGATCAAACTGATCAAAATCTTCCTCGCGGTTAATCATGCCATAGCTGATGCCCAGCCTGTCTAACGCAGAAGTAAGCGAGAAGATATTACCGGCGCCGTAATTGATAATACCTATGCCGCCAGAGGCGGAATCCTTATTATGGTTTCTAATATTTTCCATATCCATCTTGTCATTGCGAGCCGCTTGCGGCGGGGCAATCTCATAGGACAATTTTATGCTGAGATTGCTTCGTGCCTCGCAATGACAAATTTGTTTAGACTTTCTAAAGTAAGCCCTTTGTACTCGGTACTACCATATTATTCGCGTCACGACGTACGGCCATTTTAATGGCTTTGGCGAATGCTTTGAATATTGCCTCTATTTTATGGTGTTCGTTTTGTCCTTCGGCTTTGATATTAAGGTTGCACTTAGCCGCATCGCTAAACGACTTAAAGAAATGATAAAACATTTCTGTCGGCACATCGCCCACTTTTTCGCGTTTAAAATCAGCGTCCCAAACCAGCCAGCTGCGACCGCCAAAATCTATCGCAACCTGCGCCAGGCAATCGTCCATTGGCAGGCAAAAACCATAACGCTCAATACCACGCTTATCTCCTAACGCAGTAGCGAATACTTCGCCTAAAGCAATTGCTGTATCTTCTATAGTGTGGTGCTCATCTATATGCAAGTCACCTTTGGCGTCAATTTCCAGATCAATACTGCCGTGACGTGCGATCTGATCCAGCATGTGATCAAAGAAATGCAGCCCGGTTTTTGCCTTTGCCTCGCCGGTGCCATCGAAATTTATCTTGATATAGATGTCAGTTTCTTTAGTGGTGCGACGGCGTTCGGCTACCCTTTCACCCAGCTTAAGAAATTCGTATATCTTTTGCCAGTCGGTAGTTTCCAGGGCTACAGTTTGCTTAATGGCCGCATTTTCTTCAGCAGAAAATTCGGCATTGCCTAGGCCACTATTGTTATTTAGCCAAATGGCTTTACAGGCTAAATTTTTTGCCAGCAACACATCGTTTTTACGGTCGCCAATAACAAAAGAATTGGCCAGGTCATATTTTGCATCGTCAAAATACTCGGTCAACATTCCCGTGCCCGGCTTGCGTGTAGGGGCGTTATCTTTTGGGAAAGTGCGGTCTATATGAACGGCGGAAAATACAGCGCCTTCATTTGCAAACGTTTTGATGACCAGGTTTTGCACCGGCCAAAAGTTTTCATCCGGGTGGCTTATGGTTCCCAAACCGTCCTGGTTGCTTACCATCACCATTTCGAAATCCAGTTCCTGAGCGATGCGTGGCAAGTATTGCAGGGCTTTATTGTAAAACTCCAGCTTGTGAAAAGAATCGATCTGCTGGTCTGCGCTTTCTTTTATCAGCGTACCGTCCCGGTCAATAAATAATATTTTCTTTAAGCCGCTCATCTATACTGCTGTAAAGTTTCTAATAATTTTTTGTTTTCATCGGGCGTACCTATTGTTATTCGCAGCGAACCTTCACAAAGCTCCACACTAGTACGGTTACGAACAATGATACCATGCTCCACTAAAAACCGGTAAATGCCGTTAGGGTCTGTAGTTTTAACCAAGATAAAATTGGCATCAGACGGGTAGATGTCCACTACAAATTCGAGGTTTTTCAGTTGAAGAACAAGATTATCCCGTTGCGCTAAAGTTTCTTTGATCCAAAGGTTTACGAGATCAGTATTCTGTAAGGCCTGCAATGCCAGCTGCTGCGAAGCTTCATTGATGTTGTAGGGCGGTTTAACCTTATTCATCACTTCGACGATCTCTTGACTAGCAAATGCCATACCTACACGCAAGGCGGCCAGGCCCCATGCTTTTGATAATGTTTGCAATACTACCAGATTGGCGTATTCTGTCAGTTCCTGAATAAAGGTCTTCTGCCGACTGAAATTGATATATGCCTCATCGACGACCACAATGCCATTAAAGTTTGCGAGGAGGGTTTCGATATCATCGCGATTTATGGAATTACCTGTAGGATTATTTGGCGAGCAAATGAAAATCAGTTTGGTATGTTCATCAATAACCTCGGCTATACCTTCCAGGTTAAGCTGGTATTCTTCAGTAAGGTGCACTTTCTTGGTGGCAACGTCATTAATATTTGCCGACACTTCATACATTCCGTAAGTCGGTGGTACCAGTATCACGTTATCAATGCCGGGATTACAAAACGCACGAAAAAGAATGTCGATGGCCTCATCGCTGCCGTTTCCTAAAAAGATGTTTCGTGCAGGAACACCTTTGATCTCGCTTAAACGCAGCTTTACTTTATGCTGCAGCGGATCGGGGTAGCGGTTATATTGCTGCTCTAACGGCGAACCGTAGGCATTTTCGTTAGCATCCAGAAAAACGCTGGCCTCGCCTTTGAACTCGTCGCGTGCGGATGAGTAAGGCACCAGGTTTTTTATGTTTGGGCGAAGAATTTTATTTATGTCGAACATGATAAATTACCAATATTGAAAGTCGCAGGACGTTAATTGTATGGCTTAAAATCGACGGAGAACTTTTTAATTTTGTCGTCGCCACCGTAATAATATATAGTGTCGTTTTTTAGATAGGGATCGAGAAAATAACCGCTATCATCAGTTCCCATATCATCATCATACAAATAAATACTTTTGGTTTGCCTGGTTGCAAGATCCAGCTTTGATGCAAAAATTTTTTCCTTGCCAATAGAATCACTTTTAGTATGTTGCCAGTAGTAAATATTGCCGTTAATAACGCTTGGGGATGAAAAATAATTGTCGAAATTTGGAGCAATATCCTTTAATCTTTTTTTGATATTTTTATCTGTAATGACATAATCGGACAGATTTAAAAACAAAAAATTTTTCCGCTTATCTGACGCCTCAAAATCATACTTGGACATCGTTAACAATTCATAAAAGAAAATGCCCGGTGCTACTCTTTCTATGCCATACCCCAAAGATATCGTGTCTACTATGTTTTGACGATTTCTTACGATCGCGTACGTTCCGCCCATCGGCCCATTTTCAAATTCTCCTGTATCAATAACTAAATAACCTTCAGCCAAATAATATGGCTTGAAGGTCTTTAATTTGCCCCGTTGTGGTTTTATGTTTCTCGGAACCTTAGATAAATTTTTGGATGGTTGCCTGTTACAGGATAAAATAATCAAACATGAAAATATAACCACGATGCTTTTCATATTAACTGTTTAACCTCACACTCACCGCATTCTTATGCGCATCTAGTCCCTCCAGTTCCGCAAGCAGTTCAACCGCCGGACCAATGTTAATAATGCCTTCTTTATTGATATATTGAAAGGTGATCTTCTTTAAAAACGAGTCGACCGATACACCCGAGTAGGCTTTTGCATAAGCACTGGTTGGCAAGGTATGGTTGGTGCCCGATGCATAGTCACCAACACTTTCGGGCGACAGGTTACCTAAAAACACCGAGCCTGCGTTTATGATCTTATCAGTTATTTGCTGCCAGTTTTCAGTCGCCAGTATCAAATGCTCCGGCGCGTATAGATTGCTGAAGTCTATAGCCTGGCTCAAATCATCGACCTGGATAGCATACGAATTAGCGATAGCCTTTGCGGCTATCTCAGCACGCGGAAGCGTGCTAATCTGCTTTTCTACTTCGGCAATTGCATTATCAATAATTTGCTGAGAAGTTGCCACCAAAACGGCTTGACTGTCGGGTCCGTGCTCACATTGTGCAAGCAGGTCTGCAGCGATAAAAATCGGGTTTGAGGTTTCATCGGCGATTACTAAAACTTCGGATGGCCCTGCCGGCATGTCAATGGCCGCAAGCGTGGTTGACTGGATGATGGTCTTGGCCTTTGTAACAAACTGGTTTCCGGGGCCAAATATCTTATCAACTTTCGAGATACTTTCAGTTCCGTAAGCCATAGCAGCGACAGCCTGGGCGCCGCCAACTAAATAAATCTTGTCGATCCCTAAAAGTGTAGAAACAAAAGCAATGAAGGCGTTTATCTTACCATCCTTTTGCGGCGGCGAGCAAACCACAATTTCACGGCAACCCGCAATACGCGCCGGAATGCCGAGCATCAGCAGGGTAGAAGGCAGCACCGCCGAGCCACCCGGCACGTACAAACCAACCTTTTCGATTGGACGGTTTTCGCGCCAGCAAATAACGCCGGGCATGGTCACAACCTTCTCTTCAGCCTTTAATTGGGTTTGGTGAAATTTGTAAATATTATCGTAAGCAAGCTTTAGTGCGTCTTTTTGTTCTGTGGAAACCGTCGAAGCCAGTTCAGCTATCTCGCTACCATCCAGGTACAGTTTATCAAGATCCACCTTATCAAATTGCGCGGCGTAGCTATACAAAGCAGCATCACCGTTGTCGCGTACGTTTGCAATGATATCTTCAACAACCTGGCGGATCTCGTTAGCCGGATCAACATTACGTTGAACCAATGTTGTGATATCTGTTTTGCTTAAGTCGCTGTATTTGTATGTTTTCATTATTAACAATCATGTCATTGCGAGGAGCGAAGCGACGCGGCAATCTCAAAGGACAATTTTATGCTGGGATTGCTTCGTGCCTCGCAATGACAAAAATTACAATATTATCTTCTCTATCGGCATTACTACAATTCCCTGCGCACCGGCTTGTTTTAAACCGGTAATCCGTTCCCAAAAATCGCGTTCGGGGATAACGGTATGCACTGCTACCCAGTTTGCTTCTGCCAAGGGAACAACCGTCGGGCTTTTTACGCCCGGAAGCAGGTCTAAAACTTTATCAAGATTGTCGCGATTGATATTCAGCACTACATATTTAGTTTCCTTCGCCCTCAATACTGATTGTACGCGCTGTATCAATTCCTGAATCAGCAATTCATTTTCAGAACCTTTGCGGCCTATCAATACCGCTTCCGACGACATTACATCCGCAAATGGCTTTAATCCGTTGCTTTTAAGTGTCCCGCCAGTCGAAACCAAGTCGCAAATCGCATCGCTCAAACCTAATCCCGGTGATATTTCTACAGAGCCCGAAATGGTGCGTATATCAGCGCTAATGCTGTTATCCTTTAAAAATTTGTCAAGGATAACAGGATAAGTGGTAGCAATGGAGCGACCCTCCAGTTGCTTAATATCCTCAATATCGCTGTTATTGGTAATGGCTATCTTTAATGAGCATTTCCCAAAACCCAGTTTTTGCAGGTAAGCAACCTCGACTTCGGTTTCCTGGATCACGTTTTCGCCTACGATGCCTAAATCGGCAATACCATCCTGCACATATTCAGGAATGTCGTCATCGCGAAGAAAGAGAATTTCTAAAGGGAAATTTGATACAGGTGATATCAGCGAACTTTTGTAATTCTCGAAGTTGAGCCCGCAATTTTTTAGCAGTTCAACAGATTTCTCGTTAAGCCGACCCGATTTTTGGATCGCTATTTTTAATGTTTTCAAGATTGGAAGATTATTAAGCTATAAAATAAATAAAGGATACACGTTTCGCGTAGAAACAACACAATTAATTCAACACCACATGGTGGTGATGATGCAGATGCAATTGGTGTGTATATAAATCCTTCATTTTATAGCAAACTTGTGGTGAGCTGCCGCAAATATATACAGTAATTCGTTAAATCAAAATGATGTTTCAGGCTTGTTACCTTTCGGGCACATCATACTGATAAATATCGCCATCATTAAAGTGCATTACGAGCTTTAAGTTTTGTTTTTGACGAATATCTTTCAGGCCAATCAATTCGGGGTTTGCCAAATCTTTAAACCAAATAAGGTAGTAATGGGGCAACTGGTAAAACTGATCGATGTCGTTATCAAAGTAAACATGCGGAAGCAATTTAACAGTGCGCTCGCCGGTAAAGAAATAAACCGCTTCGTACGCGTCGGAATAGATCGGCACATCAGTTTTAAAGAACTGACGGTGGCTTTTTAAATAATTGATCATTCCCGATTCTTTCCAGCTATCGTCTGTGTAGCCCGGCATACCATAATCGTATTGATCATCATAACGCTGGTAATCTATTTGGTACAATCTAAACTCTGTCCATAAAATGATGGCTATCAGCGGTAAATATAACGCCCATTTTAAAAGTGGCTTCCATGAAACAGGTACGCTTATTATCCACCAGGTGAGTGCGATAAATAGTGAAATATACATCGGTGATAGCAAGCGGTTATTGATCTGCTCGTATCTTGAAAATGTGGATGACACGACGATAAACAAACCATAAACAACAGCGAATGCTGTTGCCAGCGTAACTAATTTGTTAGCTTTTCTTTTTATCAGCAGATAAATTAGCAGAGCAAACAGAATTATGAAAACGGCGGCTGCAGTAATGATATTTGCCGGTTTCAATAGTTCCGGGAGTGTTAACCAGTTTGCTATGGTCGCTCCGAAATAGGAGAGGTTATCTGCGAAACCGGTTATTGATTTTTCGCGCGGGCCGGTACTGTTACCGCTTAAAATGCGGTTGCGCACTAGATTCGCAATAAGTAAACTGCAGGAAATTATTGAGTAAATGATGATGGCTTTCCAGCGCTTTCTAAGCGGTATCGCGTCGTCAAATAAAAGTATCAATCCACCCGTGGCGATCACCGTTACTCCGGCATATCTGATCACCGCGCTTATTGCCGCAACGAAAGCGGCCAGTATTAAAGCGCTAACTGTACGCTTGTCAAGGTAATTGTTAAAGGCAAAAAAGAACACCAATATCCAAACCGTAAAAAGCGTTTCTGACCATAAATAGGTATAAACCTGCAGCAGCGCCTGGCTTAACAATATTGCAGCCAGCATAAGCCATTTGTAAATGATCGCCTTTGGCGCGTATGCCTGAATGATGATGCCGCTTAAAAGTATCAGCGTGCCGAATAAGATACCATCCAGCGCTGTACCGGTCATTATAGGGTCGACGCCGGTAATGAGGTAGATAATCCCTAAAAATATCGGGTAACCCAGCGGGAAATCTACTATAGGCTGGTTGTTAAAAAAGTTGAGCGTACCGTGGTCATGGATGTTTCGCGCCGTACTGATATACATAATCGCATCGGGCGATACGCCCACACCGCTATGGCGTGTAAACAGGTAGACAACAACAAAACCTATGATCGCAGCAATAGAAGAGTCGATATGTTTTACGAAGCTGGGTGCCAACATCGCTATAAGATTTGATCCGCTATTGAACTGATTGGCTGATCGCTATCTATCAAAATACCCTTAACACCAGCTTTGGTGCCTGCTTCCACATCGCGTTCGCGGTCGCCGATAAAGTAGGATATGGCAGGGTCTATGTCGTACTTATCTATCGCCTTTAACAGCATTCCGGGCTTTGGTTTACGGCAGTCACAATCGCCGGTAAAATCCGGGTGGTGCGGGCAATAAAATATATCCGTGAACTCAATACCTTTTTCTTGATAGCTCTGTCTTAAATGAGCATGCATTTCGGCCAGCTGATCTTCGTTGTACCAACCTTTAGCCAGCCCACCCTGATTGGTTGCTACGATAAGCATGTAACCGCGATCCTGAAAATCTTTCAATACTTCAAAATTGTCGAGGATGTGAAAATCTTCCACACGGCAAACGTAATCGCCCATTTCGCGGTTCAGAACGCCATCTCTGTCTAAAAATACTGCTTTGTTTGTGCCGGGCATGTAGTTTGAAGTTTCTGCAAAATTACATTTTAACAATTGCATCATTAAAAAGATTGAATACGATTGTAAGATTTGTAATTATCAAGTCATTAAATTTCCATATCCTTACAATCCAAGTATTCGTTCTTTTAATTTTTAAGGATATTTTAAAAATAAGTAGGTAATTTTTATTAAAATATCAATTCACTAACTTCGGATTACAGACCTATTCAAAAACGGTTTTTTGACTCATGGCATTAACTGACGAACATCAGCAGGGATTATACCGCCCCGAATTTGAGCACGACTCTTGCGGCACTGGCTTTATCGCCAATATCAATGGTATAAGGTCAAACGAGATAGTCCGTGATGCGCTAACGATGCTTGAAAATATGGAGCACCGTGGCGCCTGCGGTTGCGACCCTGAAACAGGCGATGGGGCTGGCATCCTTATCCAGCTTCCGCACGAGTTTCTGATGGAAGAATGTTTCAACCTGGAGATGAGTTTGCCACAAGCGGGCAACTATGGAGTAGGTATGGTATTTTTCCCCAGGGATAATGCTGACAAAGCAGCTTGCCGCGAAATAATTGCACAAGCCGCAAAGAAACTTGGTATGCCGGTTTTAGGTTACCGCCCGCTGCCGGTAGATAACAGCAGTGTGGGCGAAACAGCCCGCCAGGCAGAGCCTGATGTGGAACAGCTATTTATATCGAAGCCTAAGTCAATAACCACTCCTGAAGAATTTGAGCGTAAGCTTTTCGTACTGCGCCGCTATATTAATAAGACAGCAAGCGAAACAATTGGTACATCTGCAGACCAATTCTATTTTACGTCGCTGTCGAGCAAAACAATTATTTATAAAGGTCAGCTTACCACTTACCAGCTGCGTAAATATTACAGCGACCTGAACGACCCGCGGGTGGTATCGGGCTTTGCAATGATACATTCACGGTTCTCAACCAACACATTTCCATCTTGGAAACTAGCGCAGCCATTCAGGTTAATAGCTCACAATGGCGAGATCAATACGCTCACAGGTAACTTAAACTGGTTTTACGCGGGCGTTAAGTCGCTAACATCGGCCTACTTTTCGCCAGAGGAAATGGAAATGCTGCTGCCGCTGATAGACAATAACCAGTCGGACTCTGCATGCCTTGATAATATCATCGAAATCCTGCTGCATTCCGGCCGCTCGTTACCTCATGTAATGATGATGCTCATACCCGAAGCGTGGGATGGCAACGAGCAGATGGACCCCATCAAAAAGGCGTTTTATGAATATCATGCTACGCTGATGGAGCCTTGGGACGGCCCGGCCGCCATTACATTTACAGATGGTAAACTGATAGGGGCGCTACTTGATCGTAACGGACTTAGGCCTTTACGTTACGCGGTCACAAACGACCAGCGCATCATTGCTGCGTCAGAGGCCGGGGTTTTAGAGATAGACGAAAGTACGGTGATCAGCAAAGGCCGCTTACAGCCGGGTAAAATGCTTTTGGTTGATACAGAACAAGGCCGCATTATTACCGACGAAGAGATCAAGATGCAGGTTGCATCACAGCAGCCTTATGATCGCTGGCTGGAGAATTACCAGATAAGGTTGGAAGAACTTGCCGAGCCGCGTTTAGCTTTCGCCAGCCTCTCGCCCGATTCTGTTTTCCGTTATCAGCAGGTATTTGGTTATAGCCGCGAAGATATCGACGTGATCATTAAACCAATGGCGCTCGATGCTAAAGAACCTATCGGCTCTATGGGCACAGATGTGCCGCTGGCAGTATTGTCAGACAAGCCGCAGCACCTGTCAAGTTATTTCAAACAATTTTTTGCTCAGGTAACTAATCCGCCGATAGATCCTATTCGTGAGCGGTTGGTAATGAGCCTGGCTACCTTTATTGGTAACAATGGCAACCTGCTCGACGAGGACAAGATGCACTGTCACAGTGTAAAATTAAAGCAGCCCATTTTGACCAATTATGAGTTGGAGAAACTGCGCAGTATAGATACAGGAGTGTTTCATGCCAAAACCCTGCAAACTTATTTTAAGGCAGACGGCAAACCCGGTTCGATAGAAAAAGCTTTGGAAAGGCTTTGCCGCTACGCAGAAGATGCTGTTGCTGACGGTTTTGAAGTACTGATTTTGTCAGACCGTGCAATAGATTCCGAGCATGCGCCAATACCAACCTTGCTTGCAACATCTGCCGTGCATCACCATCTCATCAAACTGGGTAACCGTGGCGCGGTAGGTTTGGTTGTTGAAGCTGGTGATGCCTGGGAAGTCCATCATTTCGCTGCTTTGCTGGCATTCGGCGCAAGCGCTATCAATCCGTACCTGGCGCTATCGACCATCGAGAACTTGAAGATAAGCGGCAATTTAGAAACGGATCTAAAAACAGATGCCTTATTTAAAAATTATGTAAAATCTATATGTGATGGTCTGTTAAAAATATTTTCTAAAATGGGTATTTCAACCTTACAGTCTTATCACGGCTCGCAAGTATTTGAGATACTGGGTATTAACCAGGAAGTTGTCAGCAAATATTTTTGCGGGGCGGTTACACGTATTGGAGGGCTTGGGCTTGATGAGATCGCCAAAGAAGCATTGGGCAAACACCGTATGGGCTTTAACCACTCAAAAGGCGAAACACGCTTACTGCAGGAGGGTGGCATCTACCAATGGAAACGCCGCGGCGAACAGCACCTGTTTAATCCGCAAACTGTGCATTTGTTGCAGCACGCTACCCGTACCAATGACTTCGAGGTTTATAAAAACTATGCCCGCCTTGTAAACGAGCAAACTGAAAAGCACTTCACCATCAGAGGGCTGTTAGACTTCACTTATCACCGCCAGGCAATTTCCATCGATGAGGTGGAACCTGCCGAAAGCATCATGAAGCGTTTTGCGACGGGCGCCATGTCTTTCGGATCGATATCACACGAAGCACATAGCACCCTGGCCATTGCCATGAATCGTATTGGCGGCAAAAGCAATACCGGCGAAGGGGGCGAGGATGAAATGCGCTACAAAGTGTCAGAAAATGGCGATTCTATGCGCTCTGCTATAAAGCAAGTAGCATCAGCAAGGTTTGGTGTAACATCAAATTACCTGACCAATGCCGATGAATTGCAAATTAAGATGGCACAAGGTGCCAAGCCTGGCGAGGGCGGCCAATTGCCCGGTCATAAGGTTGATGAGTGGATTGCCAAAACGCGCCACTCAACCCCGGGTGTTGGTTTGATATCGCCCCCGCCACACCACGATATTTATTCGATCGAAGATCTGGCGCAATTGATATTCGACCTTAAGAATGCTAACCGAGCCGCACGTATTAACGTTAAGCTGGTTTCTAAAGCAGGTGTAGGTACTATTGCGGCGGGTGTGGCAAAAGCACACGCGGACGTGATCCTGATAGCGGGTTACGACGGCGGTACAGGTGCATCGCCCATAAGCTCTATCAAACATGCCGGTTTGCCCTGGGAACTCGGCCTGGCAGAAGCGCATCAGACTTTAGTCCGCAATCAACTTCGCAGCCGCGTAGTTTTACAAGCCGACGGCCAAATGAAGACAGGTCGCGACTTAGTAATTGCTGCCTTAATGGGTGCCGAAGAATGGGGTGTGGCCACTGCTGCACTTGTGGTAGGTGGCTGCATCATGATGCGTAAATGCCATTTAAATACCTGCCCTGTAGGTGTGGCCACGCAAGACCCCGAATTGAGGAAGCTATTCAGCGGTAAGCCGGAGCATATTGTAAACCTGTTTAAGTTTTTGGCCGAGGATATGCGCGAGATCATGGCAAGCCTTGGTTTCCGTACAATAAATGAGATGGTTGGCCGCGTGCAGTTTCTCCGTGCAAAGGACGATATTCATAACTGGAAAGCGAAGACAGTGGACCTTTCGGCGATTTTGCACCCTATGCAAAACGTAAAAGGCAATACGCTTTATAACAGTGAACAGCAAGACCACGGAATGGATGCGATCATTGACTGGCAGTTATTAGACAAAGCGCAACACGCTTTGGAAGATAAAACGCCTGTTTTCCATACGTTCGAATTAAAAAATACCGACCGTACTTTAGGTACGCTACTATCAAACGAAATATCTAAAAAATATGGCTCCGCCGGATTACCGGACAATACCATCAATTACAAATTCAAAGGATCCGCGGGGCAGAGTTTCGGCGCATTTGCAGCCAAAGGCATTTCCTTTGAACTGGAGGGCGAGGCAAATGATTACGTAGGCAAAGGCCTGTCGGGGGCGCAACTGGCAATCTATCCGCCGGCATCTGCAACGTATCAGCCCGAAAATAATATTATCATCGGTAACGTAGCCATGTATGGTGCTACCAGCGGCGAGCTATTTGTGCGCGGTTGCGCAGGAGAGCGTTTCGCCGTACGTAATTCTGGCGCCACAGCTGTTGTAGAAGGCGTAGGCGACCACGGATGTGAATACATGACGGGTGGTTTCGCGCTTATTTTAGGCGACGCAGGCCGCAACTTTGCTGCCGGCATGAGTGGCGGCATTGCCTGGATATATGACCCGCAGCACCGGTTTGCAGCAAATTGCAATCAGGAGATGGTTGATCTGGATAAACTCACGCCTAAAGATGAAGACCGTATCATCACGTTATTAAAAAAGCACCATAGCCTTACAGGTAGTGAAGTGGCTAAGCATCTTTTAGCCAACTGGACAATCGCTACTAATAGTTTTGTAAAAGTATTCCCTAAAGAATACAAGAAGGTTTTGTTAGAAAAGAAATATCACAGCATAAGCGAATAATTATGGGAAAGCCAACCGGATTTCAGGAATTTAACAGAGAACTGCCCGCTAAAAGACCGCCTGCTGAAAGGGTGAAAGACTATAAAGAATTTGTAGGTATGTATTCGCCCGAAAAGCTGAACCAGCAGTCTGCAAGATGTATGGACTGCGGTATCCCGTTTTGCCATTCGGGCTGCCCGTTAGGCAATATCATACCCGAGTTTAACGATGCGGTATACAATAAACAATGGGAAGAAGCATATGAGATCCTATCATCTACAAACAACTTTCCTGAATTTACTGGCCGCATTTGCCCGGCACCATGCGAATCTGCCTGTGTTTTAGGAATCAATAAACCCGCGATCACTATTGAAGAAATTGAGAAGCACATTATCGAAATAGCTTATCAAAAAAACTTAGTGAAACCAATGGCCCCGCTTATCAAAAGCGGAAAGAGAGTAGCTGTGGTAGGGTCGGGGCCGGCAGGATTGGCTGCGGCCGCTCAGTTGAGTAAAGCAGGGCATGAGATTACGGTTTATGAACGTGATGACCGCCCCGGAGGCTTGCTGCGTTATGGCATTCCAGATTTTAAGCTACAGAAGGACGTTGTCGACCGCCGTTTAAAAGTGATGGAGGCCGAGGGCATTCAATTCATTTGCAATACAGAGGTAGGTGAAGACATCGACGCGCAGCAATTGGTTGAAGATTTCGACGCCATCGTCTTAGCCGGCGGGTCAACCATTCCACGTGACCTTAATATCCCCGGGCGGGAACTGAAAGGTATCCATTTCGCCATGGATTTTCTGAAACAGCAAAACAAACGCGTGAGTAACATTGCTGTCGCAGGCGAAGATATTACGGCAAAAGATAAAGATGTAGTAGTGATAGGTGGCGGCGATACCGGTTCTGACTGCGTGGGTACATCAAACCGCCAGGGTGCAAAGTCTATTCTGCAGTTTGAGTTTATGCCGCAGCCGCCACAACAACGCACAGGTGCTATGCCATGGCCAAGCTACCCTATGTTACTGAAAACAACCAGTTCGCATGAAGAAGGCTGCACACGCCACTTTGGTATCAACACTAAAGAATTTTTAGGCGATGAAGTCGGGAACCTGCGTGCATTGAAAGTGACAGATGTGAGTTGGGAGACGGACTTTTTAGGCCGCCCAACCAAGTTTAGCGAGGTTGAGGGCTCTGACCGCGAGATACCTTGCCAGCGTGTTTTCCTGGCAATGGGTTTCCTAAATCCGCAATATGATGGTATGCTGCAGCAGTTGAGCGTAGAGTTAGATGAGCGCAAAAACGTAAAAGCCAAAGAAGGCATTTACAGCACCAGCGTAGATAAGGTTTTTGCTTGCGGTGATATGCGCAGAGGGCAATCGCTGGTGGTTTGGGCTATTTCAGAAGGTCGTGAGGCTGCCCGCAAGGTTGACGAGTTTCTGATGGGGCACACGCTTTTAGAAAGTAAAGAAGCCGTTAATTTTTACGAGCAGGCTTTTTAAGATTACTCTTATGTCATTCCGAGCCTGGGAGGAATCTTATGCGTAAATGCATTGCTGAATAAGATTCTTCACTTCGTTCAGAATGACATTCTTTAGAATGATAGTTACTTGTCGTTAGGATTTTTCTTTTTATTCTGCAGCATGGTGAACATCTTTTCCAGTCTTGCCAAACGCGTTTTTTCTTGCTTCGCCTCTAATATCCAAACAACATATTCCTTTTTATGCGAATAGGCGAGTCCCTCGAAATAAGATAATGCTGCGGGATCGTCTTTGAGCATTTCTAAAGCATCTTCGGGCAGGCGCACTGTTTTTGTGTCGACGTCGATATATTCAGAGAATTTATTCTTACCTCTTATTTCTTCGTTACATGATTCAGATGCTTTTACTTGCAACTTTGGTTTGAAACGTAACGCCGTCCATGTTTCATTTACAGATACAGCCGATACACCATCCAACCCATATTTACCCAACTCTTCCCAAGGCCCCATCATCTCCAGGTCGGTTTTAACGCCCGAGCTTTTTTTAGGATAAGTTATCCAGAAGATGGTGTCGGGTTTAAGCAGAAGATGTGCTGTTTTTAATTCTTCGACAAGCTCGGCGCTGTTTTTCACAAACAGTTGTACACCGTTTGGTTGCGCCGTGAGAGCGTCACTCAAATTAACGCCGTCGGGCAGTGGATCAAGCAATGACTGGTATCCTTCAGGCGCATTGATCAGTAACCAGGTTGTTCCGGGTTTTATTTGTAATTTTTTGGCGAGTGCGTTCATGTTATTTTAGATTTAATTTGGCAAAGAAATCCCACAGCACTATCCCGGCAGAAACCACAATATTAAACGAATGCTTAGTACCAAATTGCGGAATTTCAATGCAAGCGTCGATATTTTGCATAACATCATCAGCAACACCATTTACTTCGTTACCAAAGATCAGCGCGTATTTTTTATTGGTTTCGGGGTGAAAATCATTCAGCATAATGCTTCTCTGTGCCTGTTCAATCGCGATAATGACATAACCGTCCTCTCGCAATTTATTTACTGCCGATAGTGTGTCTGTCTCATAAACCCATTCGATGGATTGCGTGGCACCTAAAGCTGTTTTCTCTATTTCGCGATGTGGTGGTTGCGCCGTGATTCCGCAAAGTACGATTTGTGAAACCGCAAACCCATCAGAAGTGCGGAAAATGGAGCCCACGTTGTGCATGCTGCGCACATTGTCCATTACTACTACAACAGGTAACTTTTGCTGCGCTTTAAATTCTGAAACCGTGGCGCGGTTCAGTTCGTCTAATTTTAATTTTTGCATTACGCCAAACGCCTTACGCCATCCCCAATAACAGAATTATAAACCGATGGCGCATAGCCGATCTTTTCTGAATAATATTTCGTAATGTTTTCTCTGAAACTTTCAAATGCATCCTTCTGCACCAACGCTATCGCGCAGCCACCAAAGCCGGCACCCGTCATTCGGGCGCCTATCACACTGCCATCAGTTTTGCAATAGTCGACAATAGTATCCAACTCAACACCGCTAACTTCGTATAAGTGCTGCAATGAATAGTGCGAAGCATACATCAACTTGCCAAATGCCTTAAGATTTCCGACCGATAATTCTTGTGCCGCCTGCTTAACCCGGTCGTTTTCCTGCACTATGTGTTGAGCGCGTTTTTTTATAATGTCATCTGTTATAAGATGTTCGCATGTTTTAAGTGAATCACCATCAATATCGCAAAGGTTTATTAAGTCTAACTCTGCTTGAAGCGCGGCCAATGCCGTGTGGCATTCCGCTACCCGTTCATTGTATTTAGATTCGGCCAGGCGTCGGGGCTTATTAGTGTTGATGATCGCCAAAACATAGTCGCCCAGGTCACAATCTACTGCTTCATAATCAAGTGTAGCGCAATCAAGTTTCAACGCTTTGTTGGTTTCGCCAAAAGCAACTGCAAACTGATCCATAATACCGCTGCTTACACCGATAAAGTTGTTTTCGACAATTTTGCACAGCTTTACCAAATCAAGTTTAGTCAACCCGCAGTTGAATATCTCGTTTAGCGCGTATGCGGTAACGATCTCTATGGACGCCGATGACGACAATCCGGCACCGATAGGTAAGTTGCCATAGAATAACATGTCTACACCCTGTACCCGGCAGCCGTTTTTCATCAGCTCATTTACTACGCCGATAGGATAATTATACCAGTGATCCTGATCTTTGGTGTAGGATGAATGAATTTTAACTTCCGCTTTCTCCTCAAAGTTTAAACTATTAAAGCTAAGTAGATTATCATCGTTAACATTAAGTAAAAGATATGTACCGAAAGTTACGGCGCAGGGCATTACCAGGCCGCCATTGTAGTCGATGTGTTCACCTATCAGGTTTACACGCCCGGGCGAAAAGTAGACGTGCTCGGTCTCGCGACCATATATTTTCTTGAATTGCTCCTGCAGTTGGTAGAGTTCCATTTAAAGTTGTAGAAACAAATATTGTAAAATTTGCGGGCAAGACGCCGAACATTTGCTCACAGTTGCTACTTTGTGCAATAAAATATCAAAACCATGAATCAATACTTGATAACAGCATACGATTACACAGACGCCGAAGCCTTTGACCGCCGCATGGCTGTACGCCCGCACCATTTGGATGGTGCCGCAGAGTTAAAGAAGAACGGTAATTACGTTTTTGGCGGCGCAATGCTTAACGACGAGGACAAAATGATAGGCTCTGTTATGGTTGTGCAATTTGAAGATGAGGAGCAACTGGAAAACTGGAAACAAAGCGAACCTTATATCACGCAGAAGATCTGGGAAACAGTAGACATTAAGCCCTTCAAGACGGCAACGGTAAATTCCTGATATTACATTTCTCTTACCTTTTGCCGCGAACATAACCTTGCAGGGAATGTTGCCCTACTAAATAATTGAAATCATGAGCGAAGCAAAATTTAAAGAGACTTTCACCATTGGGGGCGACCTGACTATAAACCGCCTTGGATATGGCGCAATGCGCATTACCGGTAAGGGCATCTGGGGGCCGCCGGCAGACCATGACGAGTCTGTCCGCGTGTTGAAACGTGCAGTCGAATTAGGCGTAAACTTTATCGATACGGCTGATAGTTATGGCCCGTATGTGTCAGAAGAGTTGATCGCAGAGGCATTGCATCCCTACGCGGACGGATTATTGATAGCAACTAAAGGCGGTTTGCTGCGCACGGGCCCCGACCAATGGCCTGTGGACGCCAGCCCCGAGCATTTGAAAGAAGCCTTGGAAGGCAGCCTGAAACGTTTAAAAGTCGACCGGATAGACCTGTATCAATTGCACCGCATAGACGAAAAGGTTCCGGCAGAGAAAACATTTGAGTTTTTGAAACAGGCGCAGCAAGACGGAAAAATCAAACATATCGGTCTGTCAGAAGTGAGCGTGGATGACATAAAGAAAGCACAGCAATATTTTGAAGTGGTGTCGGTCCAAAACATGTACAGCGTAGATAACCGCAAGTGGGAGGCGGTGCTGGATTACTGTAAAGAGCAGAACATCGCGTTTATCCCTTGGTTCCCGCTTAATGCCGGCAATGTAAAAGCGGTAGAGGTTATTCAAAAGATTGCTGATAAGCACGGGGCAACTGTTCACCAGGTGGCGCTAGCGTGGTTACTGCAGCATGCAGATAACATCCTGCTCATCCCGGGTACGTCAAGCGTGGATCACCTGGAAGAAAACATGAAGGCAGCAGATCTGGAACTCTCAGCAGATGACGTAGCCGAACTGGATAAAATTTAAATGCTGAAAACGGCTTTCACAAGAAGGGCACCCATTTGAGGTGCCCTTTATTTATACCGATACTTATTTATCACAAAGTCAGTTCTTCGTATGCCGCGGTAAGGCTTCTGCCTATGCCGTCACCCTGCCAGTCAGTTACTCCGGGGATAGATTTAGCGGCCAGTATATCATCTTTTGTTTTGCCGGCCTTTATACCGCTTTGTACAAAATCAACCAGGCGTTCCATATAATTTTGCATCGCTTTAAGATCGTCGCGTGTGCCAACAACTTTTTCGGGGTCGAAGGCGTGGCCAAAAACAAACATCGTATCCTTATCGAATTCTTTCTGCGCCTTTTCTAAAACCACAGACCAATTTGTAACTGATGCGCCCGCCTTGTTATCTACAAAGGGGTAGCGGCGGTTAAACACCAGGTCGCCGGTGTGTACAATGTTGGCGTTCTCAAAATGGATCATGGCGTCGCCATTAGTATGGCCCGGTCCCCAATAATGAGTCTTGATGTGCTCATCGCCCAGTTTTGTTTTCCAATGGTTAGTGTAAGTAACATCGGGGTACAATTGTTTATCCTCGTTCTTGGCGGCTACAGCGGCAGCCTTTTGGTTCGTTAGCGAATTTTCATGTGCCACTACGTGCTTCACCAATCCTTTGAAGGCAATATTGCCGGATGTATGGTCGCCATGGTGGTGCGTGTTCATTAAGTAGGTAAATGGCTTGTCCGACTGTTTTTTCAACTCCGCGATTAGGTGTTGTGCCTGCGCGGGAAACTCTGCATCCACAACCAAAATACCGTCCTTATTAGATAACCAGGCGATGGTACCGCCTTGTTCTGCAAACATGCCTACGCTGCCACGTAATAACTTAAACTGGTAAGCAGGATCTGCCATTGCTGCAAAACTGCGTTTAGGGGCTACGCCAATAGCGGCCAGCGCCACCGCGGTAGATGTTAAAAATTTACGACGTTCCATAGTACTGGCTAAGATACAACGGACAGCAGCAAAAAATCAACAGCACGTGTAAGCATCATGTAATTAATCCATTACATTGATTAGCTTTACCGCATAACCTAAGTAAAATTCCATCATGAAAAATCTATTGCTATTTATCGCATTGCTTTTTTGCGCCCCTGTTTTTGCACAGCAACTGCCCACCCGCTGGGACGAATTAAGCGCTGTTGACTGGCCCGCCGCGCTGGCTAAATCAAACAAAACCTGCGTTTTACCAATCGGTATTTTAGAAAAGCATGGCCCGCATGCGCCCTTGGGTAACGATTTGATTCATGTGCGCGAAATTGCAGCAAGGGTAGTGAAAAATGAATACGCGGTAGTTTTTCCCGATTATTTTTACGGCCAGATCAACGAAGCACGCCAGCAACCCGGGACGTTTGCCTTACCTGCCGACCTGATCTTTAAAATGCTGGAAGCAACCTGCGATGAAATTGGCCGAAACGGTTTTACCAAGATAGTGATCATTAACGGGCATGGCGGTAACCCCGAGTTTCTGCATTTCTTTATGCAGAACCTGCTCAACAAGCGCCATAATTATGCAGTGTATTTGTACGAGCCATCAAACGACCCGGAATACAATAAGCAGATGGCCGCGTTACACAAAAGCGATCCGTCTTATGACATGCACGCGGGTGAGCGCGAAACATCTACAATTATGGCCTTACGCCCCGACCTGATCCATGTTGAGCGGGCGGGAGAGCAGTCGGGCGAAGACCAAAAACGACTAAAACTTACCAACCTGTATACACCCATCTGGTGGTACGCAGGTTTCCCTAATCATTACGCTGGCGTTGGTGGCAAAGCAAGCCTGGAGTTGGGCAGAGTGATCGTAGACCATGAGATAGCCTCATTCACAAAAGCTTTAAAAGATGTTAAAGCCGACACGCAGACGTTGAAACTTCAAAATGAATTTTATGATAAGGTGGATAACCTTGGCAAAAACTGATAGCTTCTTTTAATGCGTTAGCGATAGAAGCGTATAGCCCGGAATCTCGTCTCGATAAAATCGGGACGAGATGAGGACTTGGAGCGGATAGCGCGGCACCAACGAACGTTGGGGCAACGCCCAAACATTTTTTAAACGATCTCAATACTAACTGCCAAATGAATATCAAAAGAGCGCTTATAATTTTAACCATTATACCATCCCTGATCGCTTGTAAAAACAAAGAAGTTCAGCAAGAATCAAATTCATCTGCTGAAAAACAATGGTGGAAAGAAGCTATAGTTTACCAGATATATCCTCGCAGTTTTAAGGATAGCAACGGCGATGGTGTGGGCGATCTTCGGGGCATTATTTCGAAACTCGATTATATTCAGAGCCTTGGTATTACAGCAGTGTGGTTAAATCCTATCTACAGTTCGCCAAATGATGACAATGGTTATGACGTGAGCGACTACCGTAACATCATGAAGGATTTTGGCACCATGAAAGACTTTGATGAGTTGCTTAAAGGATTGCACGACCGTAAGATAAAACTGGTGATGGACTTGGTGGTTAACCACAGCAGCGATGAGCACGAGTGGTTTAAACAAGGCCGCAGTTCGCGGACCAGCCCATATCGCGATTATTACCATTGGTGGAATGCCGAGCGCGGCAAACCGCCGTACCGCTACAGTTTGTTTGACTTGAACCACGATGCCTGGCGGTATGACGCGACAACGAATGCCTATTACCTGCATTATTTTTCGCGCAAACAGCCCGACCTGAACTGGGAAAATCCAAAACTGCGGCAGGAGGTGTACAACATGATGAAATTCTGGGCCGACAAAGGGATAGACGGTTTCCGCTTAGACGCTTTCCAATTCGCGGCGAAGGACACTACCTTTAAACCTTTGCCTAAAGGCTATGAAAAGAATTTTACGCAGTATTATGCTGTGCAACCTGGCTTGCACAAATACCTGCGCGAGATGAATGATCAGGTGTTTAGCAAATACAACGTTATGAGCGTGGCAGAAGGTGCCGGCCGCAACCTGCAGGATGCCCATGATATGGTAGATGCAGACCGCCATGAGTTGAATATGGCTTACGCGTTTGACGCTGTAGATCTGGCAAAACCAAACGGCTACAGCCTGGTGAAACTGAAACAGGTATTTACGCATTGGGATAGCGCCTTTGCCGACAAAGGCTGGTTGTCTATCTTCCTAGCGAACCATGACCAGGCAAGATTGGTCACCCGTTTTGGAAATGATAGCCCTCAGTTTCGTGAGCCATCAGCTAAAATGCTGGCAACATTTATTATGACCATGCGCGGCACGCCATATTGGTATAACGGCGATGAGTTGGGCATGACTAACATTCGCTTCACGGATGTGAAAGACTACCGCGATGTGCAAACCTTAAATGAATACCAGAACCAGAAAAATAAAGGTGCCGATATGAACGCCTTTATGAAACAGATAGCCTTTAGCAGCCGCGATAATGGCCGCACGCCGTTTCAGTGGGACGCTTCCGCGAATGCAGGTTTCACAACTGGTACGCCGTGGATTAAGATAAATCCGAATTACACGAGCATCAATGCCGCTGTAGAAGAAAAAGATGCAAATAGTCCGTTGAGCTACTTTAAAAAGATAGTGCAGTTGCGCAAGGATAATCTTACGCTGGTCTACGGCAAATACACGCTGCTGGATAAAGGCAACGATAAAGTTTACGCTTACCTGCGCGAAGGCGAAGGGAAGAAAATGCTGATTGTGCTGAACTTTTCTAAAGATTCAGCAGAAACAAATCTTGAGTTGAACATAGCAAACGCGAAAGTATTAATGGATAATTATGCTGCCGGCTCGTCCGTCGCGGATGCTAATGGCCATATCAAGCTGAAACCTTATGAGGCGGTGGTTTGCGAATTAAAATAGAAGAATAATTAAACCGCATGTCATTGCGAGGAGCGAAGCAACGCGGCAATGTTCGCATACTCGATGGAATGTCGTTTAAGATTGCTTGCGCGACAAAATCGGGAGCGTCCTGCCTCGCAATAACATAATTTGTAAATTACGCCCTTGTCGGTGTTGTTACCGACAAGTTAAGAGGGTATAAAGCTGTTGGTGACAACACCAACAGCGGCAAAAAAATGATTATTATAGCCCTCCCTCCGGGGGAGGGTTGGAAGGGGCTTCTACGCCTGACATATTAAACTAAGGCCTTACAAAGCGGTAGTTTGTGAATTGAAGTAATTAAAAAATTGTCATTCTGAACACAGTGAAGAATCTTATGCGTTAATGCATCCTGCGCATAAGATTCTTCTCCGTTTACCGACGACTCAGGATGACAAGAACATTTGAAATATCCATATGAAATCTATCTGTGTATTCTGTGGCGCTAATTACAACGGTGACCTTTTATTAGGCAAGGCTGTTGAATCGCTCGCCGACATAATGGCAAATAAAGAAATAAGCCTTGTTTTCGGCGGTGGCAGGGTAGGTGTAATGGGTTTGCTGGCAGATGCCATCATCAAACGCGGCGGAAAAACTATCGGGGTTATTCCGCAATTCTTAATGGATAAAGAAGTTGGCCACACCGGACTAACCGAATTGCATATAGTTGACAATATGCACCAGCGCAAGCAATTAATGAATGACCTTTGCGACGGAATCATAATGCTGCCCGGCGGCTTCGGTACGCTCGAAGAATTTTTTGAAGTGCTTACCTGGCTGCAATTAGGTTTACATAAAAATCCGGTAGGCGTTTTAAACGTTAATGGTTTTTACGATCATCTGCTGATGCAAATGGATGTGATGGTAGAGCAACGCTTCCTGAAACCTATAAACAGGCAATTGGTGATCACATCAACAGATGCAATTGAACTGGTGGACATGATGGAGAACTTTAAAACCGAACCTGACGAGGTGTGGTTTAAGGACAGGAATTTAACCTGATTATACTTTAACGAGATTAAGTTTCCTAAACAACGCGAATTGGTTTAAGCGTTCAATTACTTTGAAACGTTTGCAGAGGTAAAGAGCGGTCATGATCAACATCTTTCGTCGTCGTTTAAATTTTTATAAATGTAAAGAAAGAAATTTAACTCTGTAACATTTTTGTAACAAAAATTTATTAACATCAAACCTCTTAATAGTATTCAGAGATGAGAATTGCATTGATATTAACTTTTCTTTTGCTAAATACTGTTTCATCCTACAGTCAACACATTGTCACAACTTATAATGCATCGAGGTATTCAAAGGTTATTATAGGTGATAATTTTAAAGGTGCAGTTTTTGATAAAGCCTTTTCGTCAAAGTATTTGTCTCAACAGTTGAAGCGAAATGCTAAAAAAAGATTCACACCAAGTGATTTAGAAATTTTACACACGGAACACATACTACAACACTTCCTCAATGACGAAAAAAATAAATCGTTGAACCTTCAAGCAATATACAAATTTTTGAATATTACAAGAAGGCAATATTTTGGATATATCAACAACAAAGGACAAAAGGTTATATTTATTAATTGTTTCCGTTACGATAAACGAGAGGACATAGGACCATCTAAAGATGAGTGGTTTCAAGATTATAGATTTACGTTCGATGGTGGATGTGGGATATGGAGAATGGCTATAAATTTGCATGACAATGCTGTTTCTGGACCTGAATGTAACAACCGGTTTTAGCCCTAAATCAGTAGCCTCTCAAGAAGTTGCTAGACGTTATAAAACCTTTAGCGCTAATGAATTTAGACATGGTTTGAAAACCTACTGACAACCCTTTACCATTGTCACACGTGTGACAATATGAAACACCTTTTCAGTTAAAAATGGTGATGGTGTTACACTGACAGGATCGTGCATGCTTGATAAACAACAAGTTGCAACGCTGACAAAACGCTGTCAGATACTAATAAGTCAGTTTTACGGGAGAAAGTGTCACATGTTACACCCGCGAAATTATATCATCGTTTTTTGGGTAAGTAAGGATTATCAAAGTCCCGATCATGGCAAATTACTGACGGTTATGCATTGGTAAAGGCTGCGCAAAACCTTAGCTTTGCTCAATTATTACAAATCCCATGTCGCAAGAAACAGAACACGTAAAATGTTTGATCATAGGTTCCGGTCCTGCCGGCTATACTGCCGCTATCTACGCCGCAAGGGCAGATCTTAAGCCCGTTTTATATACAGGTATGTTGGCAGGCGGCCAGTTAACGCAAACTACCGACGTGGAAAATTTCCCGGGATATCCGGATGGTGTAATGGGCCCCGAGATGATGGACGACCTCCGCAAACAAGCTGAGCGTTTTGGTACCGACATCCGCTTCGGTTATATCAGCTCTGTCGATTTTAGCAGCCTGCCGCATAAAGTTGTAGTAGATGAAGCGGTTACCATTACTGCTGATACCGTGATCATATCTACAGGCGCATCGGCAAAATGGTTAGGGTTGGAGTCTGAACAAAAGTTCAATGGCTTTGGCGTTTCTGCGTGTGCCGTATGCGATGGTTTCTTCTTCAAAGGCCAGGATGTGGCTTTGGTAGGCGCGGGTGATACCGCGGCAGAAGAAGCTACTTACTTAGCTAAGCTTTGTAATAAGGTTACCATGCTTGTACGCCGCGACGAGTTCCGTGCATCAAAAGCGATGGTAAACCGTGTAAAGAATACGCCTAACATCGAGGTGCTATACAACACAGAAACCAAAGAGATAGTGGGTGATGACAAGGGTGTAAATGGTATACATATCTACAATAATAAAACCAACCAGGAGTCTACTATTCCTGTTACAGGGTTCTTTGTAGCTATAGGCCACCACCCTAATACTGACATTTTTAAAGGTATTATTGACATGGACGAAACCGGCTATATCAAAACCAAGCCCGGTACCACGCAAACCAATATTGAAGGTGTATTCTGCTGCGGCGACGCGCAGGATCATGTTTACCGCCAAGCCGTTACTGCTGCAGGCACAGGTTGTATGGCTGCTTTAGATGCCGAACGTTATCTTGCTGCCAAAGAAGATGTTGTGGAGGCTTAACCGATTTATATTTTTGTTGCAACTGCCACCTGTGGCCATGCGGATCTGTGAACTGGCTTTGCCTATAACCGTAGTCGTAACTCTGCACAGGTGACACGAGTCTGCCGCCCGCTTTTATAGCCCTTTCCGTGTAGGCATCCACGTCATCAACAAATAAGCCAATGATCGTAGTTATCGCCCCTGCGCTAACCGGGTCAGCGGTGCCTTTGCCTGCTTCATGAAAGTGGAACATAGCCCCATTAATGCTGAATTCGCCAACATGGATAGTGCCATCATCATTTAAGATCAATCGCAATTCTTCGGCACCAAGGGCGCGTTTGTAGAAATCGAGATCGGTTACTCCGCTTTTGATGACCAGCATTGGAGAGAAATGTGTTTTAGTCATAGCATTCGCGTTTTAGACATACATCGTAATTTACGTATTTACAGGTGCCGGGCTATCGATTTTCTAAAAAATCTTTTAAATTCACGGCTCCACTAATTGACCATTATTGATGAGCTTTTCTTTTACCAAAAAAATCCCCTTTTTAGTTACTCTCCTTGCTATCATCACCTTAAATATTTTCGATGCCAGTGCCCAAAACGGTGGTAAATATGCCGGCATTATTCCGGCGCCGGTAAAACTAAGCCCATCTGCAGGCAATTTTATACTGAGCCGGCAAACCCGCATAATCGCGGATTCAGTTGATAACAAAGCTGTTCGGTTTTTTGCTGCCTACCTGAAAGACAAATGGGCTTTTAGCAATCAGTTGCTTCCAAATACGGGTAACACCACACAAAATAGTATTGTACTCACAGCGGTGGGTACAGAAGGTTTAGCATCCGAGGGTTACCGCCTAACTATAACGCCATCGCAAATAGTGATTGCGGGCAAAGGTGCAGGCTTGTTTTACGGGATACAAACCCTAATGCAACTGTTCCCGCTGGAACGGTCGGGCAGTGTCGAAATACCATGTTTAACCGCGGAAGACTACCCGCGTTTCGGTTACCGCGGCTTACATCTGGATGTTTGCCGTCATTTCTTCTCTGTTCAAATGGTTAAGCGGTATATCGATCTGATGGCTGCCTACAAACTGAATACTTTTCACTGGCACCTAACAGACGACCAGGGCTGGCGCATAGAGATCAAGAAATATCCAAAACTCACTACTGTTGCAAGTCAGCGCGCGCAAACGGTCATCGGCAATTACCACGACCGTACACCTCAGCAATATGATGCCATACCTTACGGCGGCTTTTATACCCAAGATCAGATCCGCGAAGTTGTAAAATATGCTGCTGACAGATACATCAATGTCGTTCCAGAAATAGAGATGCCCGGCCATGCGACCGCTGCGTTGGCTGCCTACCCTGAGCTTGGCTGCGAGCCGGAAAAGCAGGTGCAAGTAGCGCAAACATGGGGCGTATTTAAAGACATCTACTGCCCGTCTGACAAGACTTTTGCCTTCCTGGAAGATGTGCTGACAGAGGTGATGGAACTCTTTCCGTCGAAATACATACACATTGGTGGCGACGAGGTGCCGAAAGATGCCTGGGTCAAATCTGCATTTTGCCAGGACATGATCAAACGCCTTAAGCTGAAGAATGAGCACGGCTTGCAGAGCTACTTCATCCAGCGGATAGAAAAGTTTGTAAATAGCGAAGGCCGCAGCATTATTGGCTGGGATGAAATACTGGAGGGCGGACTAGCGCCAAACGCTACAGTAATGAGCTGGCGTGGCGAGGCCGGTGGTATTGAGGCGGCAAAGCAAAACCACGACGTTATTATGACGCCCGGCAGCGGTGGCATGTACCTGGATGCTGCCCAGGGAAAATCAGATCTGGAACCTTATGGAATTGGCAGCTATGCACCATTGAACAAAACATACGCCTACAACCCGACACCTACTGTTTTAACTGATGATCAGAAAAAGCATATTGTTGGTGTACAGGCCAACATCTGGACAGAATACATTGCCACGGATGCCAAACTGGAATATATGCTGCTACCCCGGATGCTGGCTTTAGCAGAAGTGGCGTGGTCGCCAATGGCTAATAAAGATTTTACAGATTTCTCGCAGGCAAGGTTGCCGCGCCACCTGGCCAGGTTAGACATGGCTGGCTATAATTATCGCGTGCCCTCCGCCATAGGCGCGCCGGATAGCATCATGGTCGGCCCCGAGCTCAAAGTTTTGCTTAAAAGCCCTGTAGAAGGCGCAAAAATTTACTACTCGATCGACAATTACCAGCCGGGTGAAACTGACCTTATTTATCAGAATCCGTTTGCGCTGCCGGTTCCGCAAGATCAATACCGCCAGTTGCAAACTGTTGTAGTCACTCCGGCGGGGCATCGCAGTGTGATCACTAAAGGCACCATTTATAACCGGGCAGCATTGGCAGCGTTAAATTTCACTCCGGCAAACCAAGGGGGCTTAAAATATAAACTTCTCGGCGGACGTTTCACAAACACAGACCAGATCAATACCGCTAACGTTTTAGACACCGGCATAGTGAAAGGGTTTTATACCACCGATTTTAAAAAGGCAAATAAAGGCGGTTTTGGTGTGGTATATGATGGCTACATCCGCGTAGATGCAGACGGGAAATATACCTTCTCGACAAAATCTTATGATGGTTCTACGTTAACAATAGACGACCAGCCGGTGGTGGTGAATGATGGCCGTCACAGCACTTTTGAGCGCGGTGGCGAAGTGATGCTGCAAAAGGGTTACCATCGTTTTGTAGTCAAGTACTTTGATTTCGGCGCTTCCGGTGCATTGCAGATATTCTGGACCGCTCCCGGTAAAATCAAAATGGACCTAACGCCCGATTATCTCTATTATTAATTGAAATGAACTCAAAATATTTACTTTATCCGCTGCTGTTATTATCGCTGAGTGGTTGTACAGATCAGTCGGCCAAGATGACCACACCAGTAATTCAGAAAGAAACAAAACCGGTGCTGATGCAACCGTTCAAGTATCATAAAGCAATTGAAGTTTCGCCGGGAAACTTTTATGATGTATTTAGCTGGGGCAGGGGTGCAGATGGCGGCGGGCAGTATATGATCCTTCGTTCAGATTCATCAGACCAGCAGTACAACACCATCAACGGCGACTTAGAGGGGCCTATAAAGGAGGTTTTGAACGCCGATATGGATGTTGACGGTAACCCGGAGATTATCATTTATGCCAACTCTATCGACACTAACCGCTACACAAATGTATTTGTGTATGAGTATAATAATGACAACGCGCGCAAAATAGACTTTCCCCGTCTCACAGATTCTCAACGCAAAGGATATCGCGGCGGCGACGACTTCTACATTAAAGAAAGTAAGCTCATGCGCGAATTCCCGATCTATAATGGCAGGGGAAAGGAAGCTTTGCCATCGGGGGCTAAACGTGTGATTCAATATAGCCTGCAAAGCAATTCTTTATACGGTAAACAGATCAGTAAGGATTCTACTTCTACAAGTCAAGTCGCCGAAAAGCGGCCTGAACCCGCAGTGGTTAAGCATTCTTCGACTTCATCCAAGTCTAAGAAAAGGGCAACAATAAGCAAAAAACACAAAGTCGTTAAGAAAGCAAGAAGGCACAGGCGCTAGTTATTCTTTTGTCACGGAGGCTTGCGGCATTCAAGTCATAAGCCATTATAATTTTTTATAATGATATGGCAGTAGTATGTCGCCGTCTTCCAGTTCCTAAAACTTAATAATTTTTTTAGGATAATATATACGATTACAGTAACTTACGCTTCCTAAATGACCGCTGTTTCCAGATGAAGGGTAAAGTATTATGTATTTACATAGCTATATTATTGCTTTGTACGCCCTTCGTTTTTTCTAAAAGTCAGGATCAGCAATTATCCCCAACAGAACTTGATGCTTTAAACCGCAATGCGTTTGAAGGTGTGCATCGAAACATGTCGCTTGCGCTAAGTAAACTGGTAGAAGCCGAAAAGCTTTGTGCGCAGGCAAAGTATCAGAAAGGATTAGCCGAAAATTATTTATATCAGGGCGAGATCTATAATCAACGAGGCTACCTTAAACGTGCGCTTACCTATTTCAATAAGGTTTTACAAATAAGTAAGCTAACCAATGACAGCTATAACCAGGCGCGCGCAACGGAATTTATCAGTTCCCTTGAACGTAAAAACGGGCACTACAAAAATGCCGAAGATTTATTGAAGGGCAGTATAAATGTTTTTGTTAAGTTAAATAAAGACCGCGACATCGCGGCAGCAAAATTACATTTAGCAAAGATCCAGACAGAACAGAAAGATTTTAAGAACGCCATTACCAACCTGCAAAGCAGCTATAGTTTAAGCCAAAAATTAAATTTAAAAAATGTTCAGCAGCGCTATTTCTATGAACGCGCAGAGATATTTGCCAAACAGAACCATCAGGATTCGGCCATTGCTTATTACCACAAATCTCTTAAAATAGATACGGCGATAAATGACAGGTATGGCAAAACGCTATCTTATTTAGGTTTGGGGAAAATTTACCTGCAAACTAATCAGTTAAAAAAGAGCAGCCAGTACGCTAACGCGGCACAGCTAACCGCCGACAGCCTGGGTATGCAGCCAATGGTAGAAGAGGCGATAGAAGTATTATTGAACATAGCGACAAAGCAGAACGACCTGGCGGCAATAACCCATTTGCAGCAACGGTTACTACAAATAGTACGCGAAACAAATAAAATTGACCGTACAGATGCAGCTCAGTTTTTTGAAGTATTGCGGCAACAGCAAGAAAGACAGTTAACCATCCAAAGCGAATTTTCGGGGATGAAGAAACTGTCAGAAACCAAGACCATCATTCTCATATGTGTATTGGTAGTGATGGTCATCTTTATTATGCTGGCGTTTTCTATCAGCTATAATTATCGTAGGGCGCGTCATTATGCAGCCGAGTTAAGCAATAAGAATAACCTGATACAGGAACATGCGCATTCTGTTGCTATGCTCAATCAAAAGATAATTGGGCAAAATGATATATTGGAAGAAGATAATCAGCTTAAAAGTAAGCTGCTATCGGTTATCTCGCACGATTTGCGCCATCCGCTGACCAATACTAAAAGTATCCTTGATCTGATTCATTTGAAGTTAGTTTCTCATGAGGAAGCGGAAGCATTATTTTCCCAGCTCGAATCGCAATATGCGCGGGCAGTTTCTCTGCTCGACAACTTATTATATTGGATAAAAAGCCAGGTACATGGTGGCACCATTGAGAAATCAGATAATAATTTACGGGAACTGGTTGATAATCTTATAGAAGAGCAAAAACTAACGCTACAAAAGAAAAACATCAGCGTAGACAATAATTTGGACAAGGAATTGGAATGGCACGCCGAGCGCGAATTGTTACGCATCATTTTTAGAAACCTGCTTACAAACGCGATTAAGTTCACCCATCTAAATGGTAACATCCAATTTCTGTCAGAAATAAAAAATGGTAACATGTGCATTTCTGTTAAGGATAACGGTGTGGGCATGAAAGAAGAGATTGTACAAAAGCTTTGCCTGGAAAGTCAGCACTACACTGTGCGGGGAACTGCTAATGAACAGGGCAGTGGCCTGGGCTTGATGCTGATTAAAGACCTCATTAAGAAAGTTGGCGGTAATCTGCAGATTGAAAGCATATACGGCACGGGCAGCACTTTTACCGTAAATTTTGTACTGGCCGAAGAAGAGGTATTTGCAGATCAACTACCTGCCTAAAATAAGCCACCGATTTTTACGGTTACAGTTTATATTTCGCACTTTTGTGTGATACCTCTACACAAGCATGCATTTTGAATATCCTGCTTTTCTGTTTGCGTTATTCGCATTGCTTATTCCCATCATCATCCATCTGTTTAATTTTCGCCGGTATAAAAAACTTTATTTTAGCAACGTACAATTTTTAAAACAGGTAGAAGAACAACAGGCATCGGGGCGCAATATTAAAGAACGACTCATCTTACTTAACCGTTTGCTTGCTTTGTTATTTCTGATATTGGCTTTTGCTAAGCCATATCTAAGCAAACAAGGGAACGCTGCACTGAATAGCCGGCAAACTGTCTCAATCTTTATTGACAATTCTAACTCCATGCAGGCGCTGGGTAGCGAGGGCAGTTTGCTGGATGAAGCTAAAAGCCGGGCAAAACAAATCGCAGCAGGCTATGATTTAAATACGCGTTTCCAGCTACTTACTCAGGATTTTTTTGGTAAAGACCAGCGCTTTATAGACCGTGCGGAATTTGATAATGAAGTTGACGGTGTAGCATTAAGTTCGCAAAGTCGCAACATTGCCGATATTATCACCAGGCAACAAAGCTTATTACTAGGCAAGGGGACAAGTTATATCGTTTCAGATTTTCAACTTGGTATGAATGATGGCAAAACGTCAAAGTTATCTAACGCCTTAAACCTCATCCAATTGAAAGCTAACAGCCTTCCCAATTTAGCAATCGACAGCGTCTGGCTTCAGCGCGCGGTGCACCGTCCGGGTGAGATTGAGAAACTAGTTTTCAAACTGCATAATTATGCCGATGAAAAAGCTGTACAAGTGCTCCTTAAACTTTATATAAACGGGCAACAAAAGGGTTTGGGCAGCTATAACGTGGCTGCCGGGGCGGTAGTTACAGACACCATCAGCTTTTCGGGGTTGCAATCGGGTTGGCAACGGGCCGAGCTGCGCTTACAGGATAATCCGGTAATTTTTGATAACAACTTTTATTTCGGTTTTAATGTGTCGGCGCAAATGCCGGTGCTGCTTATTGGTGACAATACACCCAATTTCTACATCAAATCTGCGTTCGGGAGCGAGCCTTTTTTCAATATCACTGCCACGCCATTCGGCGGTATCAACTATAGTAGTTTGCAAAACTATCCGCTCATCGTTATTAGCGACGTGCGGGAATTATCCGCCGGACTATCGCAACAGTTGAAGGCATACGTTCAAAAAGGCGGCAACCTTGCGATATTCCCGTCTAAAGACGCCGATATAACCTCCTATAAAAATTTCCTTGAAAGTATTAACGGAGGCTATCTGGAGAAAAAGGTTAATGACACTTTAAAGGTTAGCCGATTAAACCTCAGCGCAGCGTTGTATAAAAACACCTTCGAAAATGTACCACAAAATCCCGACCTACCCAAAGTAACCGCATATTATCCGTTGACCAATGGTGCATCAAGTGAGCAGTTAATGACCTTGCAAAATAACCGGGCGTTTTGGCAAACGTCGAAATATAAAAGTGGCAGGGTTTACATTTGTGCCGTACCGGTAGATGAAGCCTTTAGCAATTTACCCCGGCATTCGCTTTTTATAACCACATTGCTGCGGATAGCGCTTTCAAGCGGTAGTGAGCAAGCCTTATATAGTACCATCGGTCAAACAAAGCCAATCGCCCTTAATAACTTAACTACCAATGCAGATGATGTGTTGAGGCTTGTGAATGGTAAACAACAGATCATACCTGATCTTAGAAATATCGACGGCGCTACAACTTTGTACGTTTCAGATCAAATAACGCGTCCCGGAATATATAATCTTTCAAAGAAGGATAGCCTTGTTGCAGTTTTGTCTTTTAATAGCAACCGCCGCGAATCCAATTTGCACTACTATTCGTCGGCTGCTTTAAAAGAAATTGCAGGTAAAGCCGGAAAAGTAATAGAGGCTGACCGGTCAGCTGTAAAAAGCCAGACAGGCAACGCGGGTTTAGGCTTTCAATTATGGAAACTTTGCCTAATTTTGACCTTGATCTTCTTAGCAATAGAGATATTGCTCATTAGATTTTATAAAGTACCTAAAACCGCAACGGCTTAAACTACTCAAACAGTTATCAGGCATACATGAATTTGCTTATCAGATCTGCTAAAATCATCTATCCAAATTCACCTTACCATAATCAGGTTTCCGATATTTTAATCGAAGACGGCATAATCACTAGTATTGAAAAGGATATTTCTGCTGATTATGAAAGTTTCGATGCTGCAGGTTCTATGCTGATGCCTGGCTTTTTTGACCTCAATTGTAACATTGGCGAGCTAGGCAATGAAACCAAAGAAGATCTTCAAACCGGTACATCGGCAGCTGCTGCAGGAGGTTTCACCGGCTTAGCCCTGATGCCAAACACACAGTCGCCCGTACATTCTAAAGCAGAGGTGGAGTACCTGGTCAATAAATCGAAGGGTAATCTGGTTGATGTGTTGCCATTAGGAACCATTTCTAATAAAAGAGAGGGCAAGGATATGGCAGAGCTTTATGATATGTATCGCAGTGGCGCTATTGCGTTTACAGACGGTAACAGACCGGTGCAGGATGCGGGCCTTATGGAACGCGCCATGCTATATACCAAAGGCTTTAACGCTTTGATATTTTCGTATCCCGAAGATACAGCCATTGCCGGTAAAGCGCAGGTAAATGAAGGAGAAGTAAGCACACAATTAGGGATGAAGGGTATACCCGCCTTAGCAGAAGAACTAATGGTTGCGCGTGATCTGTACCTTGCAGAGTATACGAACTCGCCGGTGCATTTTTCAACAATATCTACCAAGCGGTCTGTGCAACTTATCCGCGAAGCGAAGAAGAATGGCATCAAAGTAACCTGCGATGTGGCCGCGCATCATTTAGTGGTCACCGATAATGAGCTAAACTCATTCGATAGCCTCTATAAAGTTAAACCGCCGTTACGTACCAGGCAAGATGTTGATGCTTTGATAGACGGATTAAATGACGGCACAATAGACGCTATTGTGTCCCAGCACACGCCGCACGAAGTTGAATATAAAGATGTTGAATTCGAGATAGCTAGTTTTGGTATCATTGGATTGCAAACCGCGTTCTCGCTGGCTTTAAAGGCCGGACTAACGCCGGAACTGATTGCAGAGAAGCTATCTGTTAACCCTCGCAAAATTTTAGGATTAGGGCCGGTTAAATTAGAGGTAGGAGCGAAGGCGAATTTCGTACTTGTTGATCCCAATATTTCCTGGGACTATGCTAAAACCACTAATTTTTCGAAATCGGAAAATTCGCCATATATCGGGCAAACGTTAAACGGTAAAGTGTTGTTAACTATAAATAACAATCAACAATTTAAAAACACAAGCAAATGATCGATCCAAAAGTTCATGCCGCTATAGTGGCCGCGCTAAAAGGCTTTAATGAATATGAACCTGTAGAGGCTACTGCCCATCCGCGTTTCGATGAAGTTTTTGGCAGTGATGCCGACTTTCTAAGTAAGGTAGATGCATTAGACGCAGTGTTTGATGACATGCCGCAATTAGAGCCGCTTCGTGAAGTGTTTTTCGACTTGCTGATGATTAATTTCTTTAGCGAAGACGTAAAGAAACTTGAAGAAGACTACCTTGAAACAGCTGAATGGGAAAGTATTGAAGAGCAAACTATCGATCGTGGTACGGAGCTTTTAAACGTCCTTTTATACCTTAACGAATGCCGCGACGAAGATATTGAACCTTCGCTTGAAGACTTCCTTAAAGAATTTTTATTGGTTGACGAAGATGAGTTTCAGGATGAATACAATATTTATGAACCAATTATCGCTAATCAGATCCTGATAGAAAGTTCTGAATCAGAAATTCAGCGCATAGCGCAGACTTTACCTAAAGACTCCGAACTAGCAGAACTGTTTTACCCTGTAATGTACTTTTTCAAAAATCTGCAGGGCGGCACGGAATCAAAACAAGCGTTTATCGATTCGTCTGCGGAGCCTGCATTCGATTCATCGGTGTACAGCATTTTAACAGCATTTAAATAATGGCGCTTACAGACGCTGAATTACGCAAACAGGGCGCTTATCAGGGTGTCTTTGTCGGCGCAATTATACTTTTCATCAACGTTTTATCTTACTATGTGATAACGGCGATGTCCCTGCCGTTTTGGTTTATAACGGTGGGGTTAAATGTATTGCTATTTATCCTTTACATCGCCACCACAGCGTCTTTCATTGTAAGTTTGCGAACAAAGATTGGTGGCTATTGGTCATTTAAACAAGCGGCTACTGCTATCTTCTTTTTAGCTGTTGTTGCTTACGCGATCAATTATGTTGGTCGCGATTTGGTATTCGCACGTTTGATCGAAAAAAACATGGCGACCAAAACTAAAGACGCGATTGTAAATGCTAACGTGAAACGCCTGCAAGCAGAGCATATCTCTCAAGATTCTATTCAGAAAAGCACTGTGATCATTAACAAAAAGATAGCCGCTACTGATACCACAACGGCGTTTCAAGACGCCGCGGGTTTGCCAATTATTCTGATCATGTTATTTGTAGCAGCTATAATTTTCGCGGCTATGTTTAAGAAAGACCCTCCACAATACGTAAAAATTGAGCGCGACCGAACTGCGTAAGTCGGAAATATTAGTTGCAGGGGATAGGGTTAAGCCTAAAGGATTTTACTTTGACCGGCACTATGTTCGACCCTTGCCCAAAACCTTGTAAAGCAAATAACGCAATGAATTTAGGGTGAATATCCAATTCTTTGCTCAGCACTTCTCTGTATGCGAAATTTTGATACCTACCTGACGCGAATAGAAACCGATATCGGTTTCCTTTTTTAATTATTTTCAAAGCCGAGTTGCTGAGATTCTTTTTAATGATGTTTATGTCGATATTTTCAAAATTAGCTATGGCGACGTGTGCAATTTCCTCGGGCTTAGTAACATCATTAGGGTTTGACACAATAGCTTGCACAATAATTTCAGCAGGATGCACATAGCCGCCAAAAAAATTATTATACGCTAAAGACAAGCGTAATGTCTTAGTGGTTATAACACTATCTTCCATTAGGAGAAGTCCTGCTTGTTGCCATCGTGCTTGGGGAATAAAGTCCTGCAATTGAATTTCCGTTTCGAAACAATCGTTCTTCACTTCTCTGATCAACAAATTTTTTATACCTGGCTGGTGTGTCGAATCAGCCCAATTGTCTCCTGTTAATGTGTACAGGGTTAACAAGCCGGGATTAATATCACGTTCTTGCCATTCTGCTTTATCTTCATTGTGTAAAACCCAACCATGCCTTTTCAAGTAATTGTTACTAACGTTTGCAAAATTTTCTTTAACAGACAATGATGCGTGCCGGAAAACTACCAGGTAAACTGCCGTAATAACACACACCGCAAGGCATAGATAGAAAACTGGCTTGCTTCTTCCGGGTCTGCGTACAACCTCGGCCTCAGAAGCGTGTGTTGCATGTTCATTGCGGTATTGAAACCAATAAGGGAAATGCCCTTCGTTATCTTTTCGAAACACCTCATTTGTATAAGGCGCATTTAAAACATAACGGGCTAAAGTGTCTAGTGTGGCCGTTGAAGGCCGCTCTGCTTTCGATTCAAAATCGCTTGTTATATATATCGAATAATTTTTTAAGCTTTTGGCGCCAATGGTAAGTCCGGTGGCAGCAAATATCTTAGAGCTAAAATGCCTGGCTTCTGCCTCGGTAATAGAGTGCGTCAAGAGGTTTTTAAAACACTTTTGGTATGCAGCTCTATAAAGTGCTACAAAAGCGGAATCGTCCGTTGCTGGCATTAATACTAATATAAACTTATGTGTATTGTCAGCCAAATTTCCGCTACAATTCTAAACGTTTCCGGCGCTATTCCGCTTTAGATTTGACGCATACTGCAACTTTGGAACCATGAAATATTTGTTTGCAGTTTTGCTCATTGCCATTAAACTTTCCGCCCGCTCACAGTCCCTCCAATTTTACTATGATGTGAGACATACGCTCGACCCAAGTAACAATCCCAAGAATTTTCCGTCGATATATTTCGAATATTATCAGACCCCCGATACGGGAAACCTTTTCATTAAACGAGGACCGTTTCTGTTTAAAGCTCAAGCTGATCTAAGTGGAGACCAGACAAATCTCGGGAAGTATTATACACAGATATCGCAAGAGGTGCGATTTTGGCAGCGCCCCTCCGATTTATATTTAAATCTGCAATACAGTGGCGGTTTAGGCGTAACAACGCCAAAACAGTACAGCTACTTCATATCAAACACTTATTTGGCGGGGGCTAGTTACCATTATAAAATAGGGCAGGCCTTTTTGACAAGTGTATTAAACTTCAGGTACGTGTCATACGTATTGCCCAGTAAGGATTTATTGTATACAATGTATTTTTATCGCGGCCTGTTTAATTATAGGGCAGAAGTCTCCGGCGATTTTTCTCTATGGACCGAAAATAACAATCATGGCGATGAGGCTACCATTGAATTAACAGGAAAACGCTTTTATTTTTTTGCTGAGCCGCAGATATGGTTGAATGTTTCCAAGCATCTAAGCATCGGCTCAAAAATTAACGTTTATTATCATGTAAACGTAGCCGCAAACAGCGTACAGATTTACCCAACTGCGGCATTACGTGTAAAATTATGATATGAAAAAGGCCATCCGGTAAATGGATGGCCTTTTATAAGTGTCGACTTAGTGGTTTTACTTACCTATGTGTTTAATGATATCATTTCCGAAAACAAAGACCATTAACGTGATCAATACTACAAAACCAACTATTTGGGCTCGTTCCAAAAACTTATCACTTAATGGTTTGCCTTTGATCATTTCAATTAATAAAAATAACGCATGGCCACCGTCAAGTGCCGGTATCGGCAGTAGATTCATCAATGCTAAAGCCATCGATAGCAAGCCAACAATGCTCCAAAAGCGTGTCCAGTCTATATGACTGCCGAATAACGTAGCAATGCCCACAGGGCCGGTGAATGCTTTATTTGCTTTAACCTCACCTTTGAATACTTTGCCTAAACCTTTAGCATTATCTGCAAATGACCCCCATGCTTTTGACGCGCCAACCGGAAGAGAGCCAAGGAAGCCATATTTTACCGTCTGTAGGCCGGGTTCGTCCTGAGTAAGTTTAATACCCCAGCTGCCATCTGCGAAGCCAAGGGATCCTTCCTTATTAACCTGGGAAGTAATCGGCAAAAGGCTGCCATTACGCTTAACGGTCAGTTTAACCGTCTTGTTAGCGTACCTAAGCATTTGTTCCTTCAGCTCGTCAGCAAATGTTACAGGCACAGTGCCAACTAACTTTATGCTATCACCTTTTTGAAGGCCGGCGGTAGCTGCATAGCTTTTGGCAACAACAGAATCGATAGCAAATTTGCTACGCGGCACAGGTGCAATAAATTCGGCAAGCCCAAGATCAGAAACCTCGTTTAATATATTCGCCGGTACAACCACAGTAGTGTCCTTAGCACCTCTTTGAACAGAAAGTGTTGTATTGCCCATCAGCACTTTAGAACTCATCAGATCCTCAAAGCGCCTCACAGGTTTACCATTTATGGCAGTAACCTTGTCTCCGGCTTTCAATCCTATCTCACGACCGATCTTACCCGGAACAATACCGTATTTAAGGCTATTATTCGGAATATAAGTTTCGCCATATTTTAGAGTCAGCATCCAGAAGATAAGCACGCCTAAAATGATGTTGACAGTAACACCGCCCAACATTACTATCAAGCGTTGCCAGGCTGGTTTAGAGCGAAATTCCCAGGGTTGCGGTTCGCCGGCCATTTGTTCGGTATCCATAGACTCGTCTATCATACCGGCAATTTTTACATAACCACCAAGGGGCAGCCAGCCAATTCCATATTCCACACCTTTATAATTAAATTTAAAAAGCCTGAAATTCCAGGCATCAAAGAATAAATAAAACTTCTCTACTTTGATCCCGAATGCACGGGCCGCTAAAAAGTGCCCAAGCTCATGCAGGATCACCAAAATTGAAAGGCCCAGTATCAACTGGCCCACCATAATCACTATACTCATTCTTTAATTGTTCAATGTGTTAATGCCTTGGGCATTTTTTGCAGTAGTTCGCGCGCAAAGATGCGTGTTTGTTTATCAGTATTCAAATAGTCGTCCAGATTAGGATCGGCTATAAATTCTATCCTTTCCATGCAGGTTTCGATGATATCGCTCATAGCCAAAAATCCTGTTTTATGTTTCAAGAACCCCTCTACTGCTATCTCATTAGCGGCATTTATGACACAAGGCGCGTTGCCGCCTTTACCTAATGCTTTATAAGCGATATCAAGATTTCTAAATGTTGCTGTATCGGGCTTATCGAAAGTTAAAGTGGGGTACTCGGTAAAGTCAAATCGCTTAAAAGCGTTTTTTACCCGGTTTGGATAAGTTAACGCGTACTGGATCGGCAATTTCATATCCGGTAGACCCATTTGTGCTTTTATGGATCCGTCTCTAAATTGAACCATTGAATGTATGATAGATTGTGGATGTACCACTACATCGATCTGCGACAGATCTAAATCAAACAGCCATTTGGCCTCTATCACCTCTAAACCTTTGTTCATTAACGAAGCAGAGTCGATGGTTATTTTAGCACCCATCACCCAGTTAGGATGCTTCAAGGCTGACTCGGGGGTTACGTCCAATAAAAATTCTGCGGTTTTGCCGTAGAATGGCCCCCCGGAGGCGGTAATGATCAGCTTCTCTATCTCATTATTTTCTTCACCAACAAGGCATTGAAAAATTGCCGAATGCTCGGAATCAACGGGCAGCAAACGTACCTTATGTTTCGCAGCTAATGCGGTGATTAATTCTCCTGCAACTACCAGGGTCTCTTTATTGGCAAGGGCAATGTCTTTACCGGCTTTAATGGCATCTATGGTAGGCTCAAGCCCGGCAAAGCCCACCATTGCAGTAATAACAATATCAATATCCGCGTCGGTAACTACTTGCTTTACACTTTCATAGCCGCTTAACACCTTAGTTACGGTGCCCGCCAATGCTGTTTGGACTTCACCATACTTACTTTCATTGCAGATGACAGCATACTTAGGTTGAAATTCCAGGCATTGTTTTATAAGCAGCTCCGCGTTGTTTTGCGCTGTTAGGGTATGTACCTTAAAGAGTTGGCTGTTTTGGCTAATTACCTGCAGGGCCTGAGTACCGATGCTGCCGGTGGAGCCTAAAATGGCAATATGCTTGGAGGTATTTATCACTTATCTGTACCAGACCGCAACACAAATCTTATCGGCCTTAAGGGTTTAAAGTTATTAATTTATTACAAACTTGGTTAGCTCGTCGGCTATCTTTCTGTCGTTTGATAGACGCGCGACCTTGTTTTGCCCGCCAAGTTTACCGGCAGAGCGCATATAGTCTACAAATGCGTTTTTCTTCAGTGGTTTGACTATCAAAGGCTGCAAAATGTTACCGGTAATCAAGTCCTTGTAGTAAATATTTTTTTGCTGAAGGATAACGTCAACTTCAGCAGCAAATTGCTTCAGGTCCATTAGTTGGTTGCCAAATTCTATAAACCACTCGTGATAAGGCAGTTCGCCTGCTGTGGGATTTACTTGCGGGGCAACCGTAAATTCAACTATATCAATATTGTACTTATTGGCTACGGCCATTAAAGATTGTTCAACTTCTTCTCCAATTACATGCTCACCAAAGGCTGATATATAATGCTTTATGCGGCCTGTTACCTGGATGAGATATGGATCTTTGGACAGAAACTTAATGGTGTCGCCTAAACTATAGCCCCATAACCCGGCAGTTGTATTCAGGATCACAGCGTAGTTTTTATTTAGTTCGATGTCTTTTAGACTTATCCGCGTTGGGTTGTCATTAAAGAATTCTTCGCTCGGGATAAACTCATAAAATATTCCTGCGTCACAAAGCAGAAGCAACCCTCTATCTTTTTGAGAATTCTGATAAGCGATGAACCCTTCAGAAGTCGGATAAGTTTCTATACTGTCTATCGCGAAGCCAATGCTTTCTTCTATCCGCGCGCGATACGGTTCGTAATTGACGCCGCCATAAACGAATAGTTTGAAGTTAGGGAAGATGTCTTTTATTTTTTTTCCACTGGTTTTGGCAGATAACCTGTCGAAATACATTTGACACCATGGCGGGATCCCGGATATGAGGCGCATATCGGCGTTAATGGTTTCATCAACAATAGCATCAACCTTCTGTTCCCAATCGTCGATGCAATTGGTTTCAAAAGAGGGGAGGCGGTTGGCTTGCAAGTACGCCGGAACATGATGGGCTACAATTCCGGAAAGGCGCCCTGTAGGGATACCTGCCGTTTCATACATTTCGGGGCTGCCTTGTAAGAAGATCATTTTCCCGTCAAATACATCTGTCTTCCCGGTTTCATAAGCATAATTGAGCAAGGCGTTACGGGCTGCCCGTATATGCTGCGGCATGCTTTCTTTAGATATTGGGATATATTTCACACCAGATGTTGTACCCGATGTTTTCGCCAGGTAAGCGGGCTTCCCGGGCCAAAGAACGTCCTCCTCTCCGGCAGTGATCTTGTCTATGTACGGCCGCAGATCCTCGTAATCACTTACAGGGACGTTGATCTTAAAATCTTCGTAAGATTTTATCAGCGCAAAATTATGCTCTTTACCGAACCTTGTTTCAGCCGCATTTTTGACCAGGTGTTTTAGCGTGGTGTCTTGAAGTTTGAGGGCGTTAAAGCGATTTTTGTTTATTTGCTTTTGTACAATACCGGCAAATATCTTGGCTGCGAAGGCTTTAAAACCCATAACTAAACAGTTTCGGAAACGTCGTCGTCTACATCAAGGTGACTGTAAACCAGTTTGCGGTAAGTAACCATTATCATCACCTGAACAATGGGGAAGGAGATAGCGAACCAGCAAATTACGGCAGCATATATAGCAAAACTGCGCATAGAACTATCCTCGTCCACGAGTAGCGTAATAATCCCGGCAATTATTAGCAGTAATAAAAAAACAGTTGCAATAACAATGATGATCAATGCAACTATCTTAAAAAAATTGCCGCGCGTAACCCTAAAGCTTTGTTTTAAGGATTCGCTTGCGCCCGAGTCATCATCTACTATAAAGCACAGACAGAATATAGACCTTACCAATAGATAACCTATGCCAACCATTTCGATCTTATCTAAGACGTAAAAGATTTGGTCATGGTCTGCAAGCCTGAAGTTTATGAATGATAACGTCCCGATTAAAAATCCATAGCCAATGGCGATCAATACAAGGTTGCCTACCATCCTTAAAGATGGCAGAATATCGCTGAAGCTGAATTCATAAAACTCCCGGTCTATAAGTGTTAATATGAGTTTATAAAAACTCAATACCAGAAAGGATTGAAAAAGCAGCATCAGTAAGCCAAAAATGATCTGACTGTAAAAGTTGTCTGATACAAAAAATAATGTCACTGCAAACTTTACCGCTGTACCGATAGCTACAGATAGCACCGAGTAAATAATTAGAGAGATATAATTTTTCTTGAAAACATTCCAAGCCGATTTAATGGTCTCTGCTATGGAAAAAGGGTGATACATGCTTGACTATGAGTTTTTTAAAATTACGCGTTTCCAGAAATCCTGCATAAAGCCAAGCCCGTAGGCAACAAGCTGGATAAGGGCAGCCGGTACACTCAAAATTGCAACTTTAAACGATTTGTTTTTAACCCATGCATCAAAAAATATCAACAATAAAAAGGTTACTAACAATATATTGCACAGGAAAGCTATAGGCGAGGTGAACGCGTTGCTTATCAGCCAGAAAAGCATGAACAGCGTAAACGCTGCGGGGAAAAAGTGTACTGCCTTTAATCCGCCGGTTGGGAAGAATTTAAAAATGTTGATTCGTGCCCGTCCAAAAAAATGTAACTGTTTGTAAAATTGGTAAAAGCTGGTACGGCGTTTATGAAATACTTTTGCCTCGGGTATCAAACCTATTTTGAATCCTATCGAGTGGATGCGGATACTTAATTCGATGTCCTCACCCAAGCGGGTAATGATAAAGCCGCCGGCCTTTTCCCAAACCTGCCGCGACAAGCCCATGTTAAAGCTACGCGGATGAAACTGACCGATTCCTTTTTTGTTCCCCCTGATGCCGCCTGTGGTGAAAGGCGACGTCATGGCATAGCTAATGGCTTTTTGGGTAGGGGTGAAGGAGGGGTGCGAATCATCAGGGCCGCCGTAAGCATCCAGCCAATCTGTTTGCAAACGGTTATTAACTATTTCTAAATAATCGGCCGGTATCAGGCAATCTGAATCGAAAATGATGAAGTAATCACCTTTTGCTTGTTCAAACCCAAAATTTCGCGAAAAACCCTGACCTGTATTTGGTTTGGTAAAATATCGCAGGTTTAGTTTGTCCTGAAACAAGGCAACAACATCAGCAGCATCATTAACAGACCCATCTTCTATAACCAATACCTCGAAATTCCGGTACGTCTGGAGCACCAAAGTCTCCAGCAATTCTTTGATCTCTTGCGGGCGGTTGTAAAGCGGAATGATGATGGAGTAGAACAATTTATTGGATTTCGGATTTCGAACTTTCAATTTCGGAATTATTTTGAATTTCGATTTTGCTTAGCAGTTTTTCCTATTGCGGTAAATATAGCAGTTAGTTCGTTAGCCTCTTTTTTTTTGAATCAGCAATTCTGGTTTGTCTACTAAGCCGGCCTCTTCCATTAATTCCAACCAGTAAACCGACTCATCCGCTTCTTCTTCGACGATTACGATCTTATTAATAAAATCAGCTGTCGATTTGCCCCGGCAAGCAGACCTATAATTTGCACCAACTGAAGACGAACTTCTCAAAAGCTGATTTGCTAATCTTCTAATAGTTGTTGTTTGCGGTAAGCTTTCAATAAACCTTATCGCATGCACGGCAAATAGTTGAGTTCTTCTTTTTAATTCGACCTTGTCCATTTTAAAGCAAAATCCGAAATTGAAAATTCGAAATCCGAAATCTAGATAGTCTCCTCAATTTGGTATTTATTTCGGTCTACAGCGCTGCGGGAAACTAATTCTGCAATGAAGCCGCTTAGAAATAATTGTGCGCCCAACAATATTGCTACCAGGCCGATGTAAAATAGGGGATGGTCTGTAGCATCGCGGTATTTCTGGTGGTTGGCTATGTCAACTTGTTTTTCTACGATGATCCATATAGCCATAATGATACCCGTAAGAAAGCTTAGTACGCCCAGGGAACCAAAAAAATGCATCGGCCGTTTACCGAATTTGCCAACAAAAAATATGGAAAGGAGATCAAGGAAACCATTGACGAAACGGCTCATGCCAAACTTTGTAGAACCGTACTTACGTGCACGATGTTCAACAATTTGCTCATCAATCTTGCTAAAACCCGCCCATTTAGCCAGTACAGGTATGTAGCGGTGCATTTCGCCGTAAACCTCGATGTTCTTCACAACCGCTTTGCGGTAAGCTTTTAGACCGCAATTAAAATCATGCAGGTTATTTATCCCCGACATTTTACGCGTGGCGGCATTAAACAACTTTGTAGGAATAGTCTTGCTAAGCGGATCATAACGTTTAGCCTTCCAGCCGGATACCAGGTCGAATTTCTCAACTGTTATTCGGCGGTACAATTCGGGTATTTCATCGGGGCTATCCTGCAGGTCGGCGTCCATAGTAATTATTACATTGCCTTGAGCAGCTTCGAAACCTGTATTCAGGGCAGCCGACTTACCATAATTACGACGGAACTTGATGCCATGTATCGCGGGATTACCCTGATTAAGCTGATTGATAACGTTCCATGATTCATCGGTGCTGCCATCGTCGATTAAAAGCACCTCGTAAGAAAAACTATGCTGAGCCATAACTCTTGCAATCCATTCTGTAAGTTCAGGCAAAGATTCGGCTTCGTTAAGCAGCGGTACTACAACAGATATATCCATTTATCAGCACAAAAATATAAAAAAGAGTGAGGTTTTAATGTCGATTGAAACTGACAGATCGCAAACATTCTGCAATAAAAAAGCCCTATTATTTCTGTCAAGGTTTTCGCTGTACCCAGCGCTGGTCCCAATTTAAATCGGGACGAACCGGCACGGTTTCCCAAATGGCTTTAGATAAACTAGGCTTTGCCATAACTCAAAAATAAAAAAGCCCTGATATTTCTATCAAGGCTTTAGCTGTACCCAGCGCCGGAGTCGAACCGGCACGGTTTCCCACAGGTGTTTGAGACCAGCGCGTCTACCAATTCCGCCAGCTGGGCATTTGTTTTCCTCAGCGTCTGCCATCCCGATAGTTATCGGGACCGCCAGCTGGGCTTACGGTAATAATTACCGGGCTGCAAATGTATTTAAAGTCTCCTTAATCCGCAACAAATATTTTTGGCGGTAATAAATATCAGCAATCTTATTTAAACGGTCTTCGCGGGCTGTATCATCAAGTGTTTCGTAATCTCCTGTGTAGCAATTTAATTGCTGTTGCAGGCCTTCTCCAATTTCGGCAACCTCGGCACCTATCCTTCCAATTTCATCCTCATCGTCTGCTTCCATAAGTCGCTCATTAATGTCCATCATCTCCATTAGAAAGTCGCCGGGCAATTGCGGTTTTGAACCTTCATCAAGCAACCCATGTGATGTTAAAATGTAAGCCAGCCGTTTTGTTGGGTCAGATAATGTTTGGTAAGCCTTGTTATTAATGGTAGATAGCTCTAAGATCTCTTGCTGCTTTTCATCGCCTTCATTCGCAAAAAAATCGGGATGATATTCTTTGCTTAGGCCATAAAATTGCTTTTTTAAAGCAACTTCATCGGGGTTAAAAGACTCCGGAATATTATAAAACTCAAAATAATTGATCATCATATGTGCATTTGCTTTAAAACACGCAATCGTTGCAAAAGTAATTGCAATTCTAATTCTTATTTGTTAAAACGCCATTCTTAAAAGTTTTAAATGCTTTTGTGTCTGCTAAAAGCATTTTGATGGCGTGATTTTTGAAAACCTGAGTATATTTGATTTACGAAGTAACTGACCCCGGCCGAACATTATGGAATCGATGACCACATTATCTGAAATTATAAACAAGTTACGCGCCGAAGGGTATACCGAAGACTTCAATAAAGGCGCGCAGCTGTCTCCCACAGAATACATAATTGATAAGCACTATCGTTTTGAAGGTGAATCTGATCCCGAAGACGAGGCCGTAGTATATGCTATATCGGCACTCGACGGAAAAACAAAAGGCATTCTTGTTAATGGTTACGGCCCGTCGAGCGATCCTGCAAATGACAACATCGTGAAATCTCTGCTAGATCGCGAAGGGCTGTAAATCGTCATGAGTTTACTATCAGTTATTCCTACTATCTTTTATAAAGATCTGAATGTTGCTATACGCTTCTTTACCCTTGGCTTGGGTTTTAAGATAATGTATCTTGAAGACAATTTTTGTGTAGTAAAAAGGGATGAGACCACCATCCATCTAGTTGAAAATAATGACCTTGCTCGTGGCAACCGCCCAGAAATACGCATTGCTACAGATGATATCGACAGCTATTATGACGAAATCATAACCAATCACCCCGAGATCTTACATCCCAATCTGAATATTATCAAAGACCAACCTTGGGGCTTGCGTGAATTTGCCTTGATGGATGAAACTATGTCTTGCATCATTATTCAGCAGGAGATGGAGGCCGCTGTATAAACAGGTTTATTTAACCAATTATTGTTTCACCTTAAAACCTACACATTTAAAATGTCTTCCTCTACGCCGATCTTACTCACCTTATCCAAAATTTCATGGATCTTTTGGTCAAGACGGTTTACTGCATCATCCAGCAACGTGATATACTCTTGAGGTAAGGTGTGGGCCTCCATTTTAATTACGTTCATCATCCCGATGATCGAGGTAAGCGGGCCACGTATCTCATGCGACTGTATGTGGGCGATCTTTAACAGAGACTGGTTCTGCTGCAAAATCTTCTCTTCGTAAAGCTTACGCTTGGTTGTGTTAGTTATGAGGTAAGATATGCCCACAATTTTATCGTCGTTGTCGCGCGCGGGCTCAAATACAGCCTCCCAATAAATCAAACCTCCTTTATCGCCATAATTGGTGCTGCCTTCTTCAACAGATCGTACACCCAATAATGCCAGTTCATAATTTCTCAGGAAAACCTCTTTAAAGTCTTCGGCCAGATATTGCAACAACAGATGGCCGCGCTCCAACTTAACGCTATGAGTGTTACGGATAAAGTTATACGCCGTTTTGTTGTAATCAATTACTTCGCCCTTTTTGCCAAGCAGTACATGAAAGTTGGCCGAATTCTCAAAGAAAGATCTTAATCGTATTTCCGCCTCCGCGTTTTTCAGTTTTTGCTCATGCAATTCACGCGCGTTACGTTTTAACTGATCATTGCTAAACTTCAACTCCATCACGTTTACGGCTTGCTTGGCCAGCATGGTAAGCATCATTTGCTGATGCTCATTAAGCGTATTGGGCTTACGGTCGCCAACACAAAAAGTGCCCAGGCGAAACCCCTCGCGCGAAATAAGTGGCACGCCTGCGTAGAACCGTATCTTCGGGCCATTTTTTACGAGCGGATTATCTGCAAAGCGTCCGTCTTTAAGAAGATCAGGCACTATCATGATACCATTCTGGTCCATAGCGTGAGTAGAGAACGAAATCTTGCGGGGGAGGATATCAATGTTAAGCCCTATTTTAACCTTAACCAATTGGTTATCGCCTTCAATAAGGTTTACCGCTGCAATGGGTACTTTGCAGATCTCAGCAGCCATGAAAACTAGCTGCTGCAATTCGGGGTCGTCCTGAAGATCGTATGCTGCAAATTGTTGTACAGCAAGCAAACGTAGATCTTCCTTCATAGTTTACATTAGTTAGGGAAAAGGCCAATCAATACTAAGGCACAATTTATAATAAAAAACTGTGCTTTTTATATCAGATATACGTGGATGTCCAAATACTGGATTGCCTTTTAAGAAAAAGATGTTGCAACATTAATGTTACACCTTTTTGAACCAAGTGCTATTAATGATTATCCAAAAACAAACAGACAGCATTTGTAAATGTTGCCATTTTAACGTGCGTAGAAATAGCGCAAGAGGCTGTTTTTTGTATCTTTGCAGTATCTACCCGTACATGCGCTAACTAATTTTTATGGAAGGCATTCACAACAAAGAAATTGCTACTAAACAAAAGGCACTTGCCATTAATCTCGATCCAAAGATATATGGGTCTTTTGCAGAGATAGGTGCAGGACAGGATGTGGCTGCTAATTTCTTTAAAGCCGGCGCCGCTGCAGGCACTATAGCCAAAACCATGTCTGCTTATGACATGACTTTCTCTGATGCCATTTACGGCACCCAACAAGTAAAACGTTATGTAAGCGAGCATAGGCTGATGTCTATGCTTGACCACGAGTATAGTTTATTGATAGAGCGTTTGTCCACCCAAAGAGGAGAGAATACCACTTTTTTCGCTTTTTCGGGAACATTCTCAGCCCTTAATTACTATAAAACCAATGAGGGCCATGGTTGGATGGGGGTACGTTTCCAAATGGAACCAAACGGTCCTTTTCACGATGTGGTTCTGCACGTTAAACTTCTGGACAATGATAACGTGTTGCAGCAGCAGGCCGTGGGTATCTTGGGTGTAAACTTGTTGTACGCGTGTTTTTACTACAATCAGATCCCGCCGGTATTTTTGCTGTCGCTGATGGATAATCTTACTAAAGACCGTATCCAGATAGATATGGTGCGTTTTGAAGGCCCTGGATTTGCAAAAGTAGATAACCGTTTGATGAGCCTTCACCTGGTGAAATATGGTTTCTCTGACGCGGCCGTTTTTGGTCCTGATGGTAAAAATCTGCAGCCGTCAGAAGTACTTTATAAAAAGCATATCGTTGTTGTTCGCGGCCGTTTTCGCCCCTTGATCAACGTTCACATGGAAATGCTGAATACTGGTTTGCAGCAGTTTTTAGAAGAGCCTGATGTTGATCCCGCTAAAGTCGTTGTACTTACAGAGTTGACTTTGCAATCACTAAAAGAGCGTGATGCCGACTCCAGCGCCGAGATAGATGAAAAGGATTTTCTGGATAGGGTAGACATTCTTTGCTCTTTAGGGCAAACGGTTATGATCTCTAATTTTCATGAGTATTATAAGCTGGTTTCCTACCTGTCAAAGATCACCAAACTTAAAATGGGTGTGGTACTGGGCTATCCTAACTTGGAGTACATTTTCTCTGAAGATCATTACCGCGATCTGCCGGGCGGTATTTTAGAATCATTTGCTACACTCTTCAGCCGTAAGGTGAAACTATTTATATATCCGACCTTGCGCAAAGGGGTAATATTGAATTCTGAAAAGTTGGCATTATCGCCTGAATTGATCGACCTGTATCAATATTTAATTGCAAATAATAAGATAGAAGACATCACTACTTATAATAAAAACAACCTGCAAGTACAAACGGACCGTGTTCTTGAGATGATAAAAAAGAACCAGCCTGGTTGGGAAGATTATGTGCCGCCCGAAGTTGCAGCGCGGATTAAGGACCACGAGCTATTTGGTTACAATGCCGAAAAAGAAAGCGTTTAGTTTTAAGTTATTAGTAATCACAGATTTATTGTAGCTTTAGGCAAACCTAAAATTATAATGAAATCAATTGCTTTATTATTTGCGGCTGCGGCTGCGCTTGCGTCTTGCCAAAACAACACCAAAGAAACGCCAGAAAAAGGCCTCGACCTTACAGGGTCTTGGCGCTTAATTACCGGCAGTGTAATAACCAAAGGCGTGCCTGTTGTAACTGATTACACTAAAAACCAGGAAATGATCAAGATCCTTAACGACGATCATTTCGCATTTTTGAAACACCCAACTACAGCTACTCCAGATTCTACCAACAAGTTTGATGCCGGCGGCGGCAAATACGAGTTAAAAGGGGACAAGTATACTGAGCATCTCGATTTTTACGGCGACAAAAAGTACGAGCATACTACTTATAATTTTACCGTAAGCTTAAAAGGCGACACGCTTATTCAGCAAGGCCAGGAAGCTGCTGACAGAAGCATAATTGAAAAATACGTGAGGCTAAAATAGTTAATTAAGCAGCTTTTTCTTTTCTGCTTCGTATTCCTCTTTAGTTATCGCGCCGGAGTCAAGTAATGCTTTAAGCTTTTTAATTTGATCGAGCTTGTCGCTTTCAGAAGTTAGGGCGGCTGTTTTAGAACAGGGAACAACCTCGCAGGTACCTATGGCGTCTTCTATGTAAACGTTAAAGTTTGTTGGCGCCTGCAGATCAACAACAAAAGTTACGCGGTTAGCATCGGGTCCGCCGTGCGATACTTTTATCTTTTTAATGATTGCATTGTTGCTGGCGTAAGTACGCGGCGCGTTTAATTGCTTCCTGTTTCGGCGGGGATCAATGAATTGCCAGGCCACAATGCCGCCTGCGTTAATATAATGAAATGTGCCATCATCTGCAGAGCCACGGCCTAACTTCAATGTATCGCCCACGTGGTAAGTGACACCATTTGTAGCTTTATAAAGTGGCAGGTCTTCGGCCTTTAACCATAATGGGGATAAGAAGAACAAGGTTAGCAATAGTTTCATTCGCGCATATATTAACGCACTAATATAAATCTATATTTTCGAACCACACTAAACGACACCTTTATGTCACAGCAAACAGTTATAGATCAATATACCGCTAATGCGCCATTGCAATTTCAGGACGCGCTTAAGAATATTTGCCAGGTGATAAGAGAAACCGTGCCGGGCGCAGATGAATCAATTACTTACCAGATTCCAACCTTCAAAGTAGATGGCAAAGCTGTTGGTGGTTTTGGGTTTTTTTCTAAGCATTGCACATATTTTCCTTTTAGCGGCAGCTTGTTGGCCAATTTTAAAACAGAACTTGCTGGTTATAGCCAAACTAAAAGCGGCGTACATTTTACGCCTGATAAACCCATACCGGATGAATTAGTAAAGCAATTGGTCAAAGCCAAATTGCTGTTTAACGCTAAGCAGGAGTAACCTTATAAAAATATTGGCCTATCCAGTTTCATAGCTATACGATAGGCAGCATTCATCAAACCTACATGGCTATACGCTTGCGGGAAGTTACCCCACATACTACCGTCTGCTTCGTCAACGTCCTCGCTAAATAATTTCAGATCGTTACAATACGGCAGTAAATTTTCAAACTCTTTTATGGCATCATCCAGGCGGCCTACACAAGCTAAAGCCTCTACATACCAAAATGCGCAGATAAGAAAGGTTGTGTGCGGTTTACCAAAATCATCTGCATGTAAATACCTGTAAAATAATCCTTTAGGAGTCTTAAGCTCATTCTCTAATGCAATTAAATGATCCTTAGCCCGCTGGCTCGAAGGGTCAAGATAATTCATCATGATCAACTGCAAGGTACTGGCGTCTAAATAAGTTCCGCCCGCGGCAGCAGTATAGCATTTACGTTCGGGATCGTAGCAACTTTCTATATGTGCCGCCGCGCGTTCTTTCAAAGAAATTGCCCGTTCAACCAATGGTTGGTTGTTTATTGTACGCGCCATTTTTTCTGCCGCGTTGGCACCAGCCCATTGAAATAGGTTACTATAGGCATGCACGTGCGCCATGTTTCTAAATTCCCAAATCCCCGCATCTTTCTCATCTATGGTATGCTCGATCTTGTCTAACAGGTAAGAAATCCATTTATCAGAATCTTTTCGCTCAGCAAATATGAAGCGGTGGTCTGTATAAAGCGGGAGGACTGACACCAACACCTGTCCGTAGATATCGTTCTGTACGTGTTCTGATGCCTGATTACCGATACGCACCGGCATTTCACCTTCATAACCCTCGAGCGGCACAATTTTCTCTTCCAGATCTTTTTTACCGGTTATGCCATAAAGCGGTTGATAACGTTCGTCATCAGAAAAAGAAATGTCTGTGATGTAAGAGAAATACTTCTCCATCTCCTCGAAATGGCCTATGTGGTTTAAAGAGGTAATCACATAATAGGTATCTCGCAGCCAGCAATAGCGGTAATCCCAATTACGTGTACTGCCCGGAAATTCCGGTAAACTGGTAGTACTCGCTGCTATTATAGCCCCAGTGTCTTCATATTGATGGATCTTTAAAGCCAGCGCGCTACGAATAACATAGGGTTGGTAAAACCCTGCTATGTTAGAGTGCTTGATCCAGGTGCGCCAGTAGCGGGTAGTTTCGCTAAGGAAACGTTCCATTGTGCTGGTGAGCGGTGCTTCCAATGGTTCACCATAAGTTAGTACCAGGTATTTACATTCGTTAAGGACAAACGCGTGCTCATCAAATACATAACTTATGGGAATGTTTGTAGTTAAGCGTATGCGTTCATCACCACCTAAATATTGGATATGGTTGCTGCCACGATTGACCGTTAGTTCGGTTTCACCATAGTCAGACATCGGCCGGCATTTTACAGTAACCCTAGGCGACCCTTCAATGGCTTCAATTTTTCGTACCAGCATCAACGGCTTGTAGTAGCGTTGATGCTCGTGAAAGCGTGGAGCGAAATCGGTTATACGATACTTTCCGCCACCATTTGCCAGCGTAACATCAGTAATAAGTATATTGGTATTGTCCAGGTAATATTGCTCAGATTGGAAGTCGCCGGTAGGGCGGATAGAAAATTCGCCGCCTTTAACCTTATCCAGCATGGTGCCGAAGATGAAAGTGCTGTCGAACCGTGGCCAGCAAAGCCAGTCGATATTGGTGTTTTTATTAACGTGGGCTAAGTAGCTGCAATTACCTATAATGCCCGTCTGGTATACGTGTCTTGGCATAAATGCCGAACAAGCCTTATCACTATTTGTTCGGCAAAAGTTTTTTTAGGCTTGGCAGGTAGTTATTATCTGTGTTTAAACTTTTGATATTTATAATATTTGTTAGGCGGGTTAGGTTTCCTAACTCGTTGGCAGGCAACATGTTTTTTTATTTCAAGCCTTAATAAATTTTGATTTTATCAATTACAATTTTATATATTTGAAAAAGGGGCTTAATATCATCTGCTTTCTGATAATGGTTACCATTGTTTTTCAGTTTGGCTAAGAAATTACTCTATACTAAATCTAAATTTTTAACACGTATTTAAAATTATGGCAACCGGAAAAGTAAAATGGTTTAACACACAAAAAGGCTTCGGCTTTATTATTACAGAAGAGGGCAAAGACCTTTTTGTGCACTTTAAAGATGTACAAGGTGGTGTTAACGCAATTAAAGACAATGACAATGTTGAGTATGACGTTGAAGAAGGCAGAAAAGGCCTTCAAGCGGTAAACGTTAAAAAAGTTTAAATTAACACTTGCACATAAAGAAATTGAACCTTCGCAATAGCGAGGGTTTTTTTGTGCGACGGGTTTTCATCATACGGCAGATTTACTACATTAGGCCACCAATTAATTAACTAATGCCCCAAAACGATCAACAGCTAACTAAGAATGTAGTCTTTCTTGTACTGGTAGCAGCCCTTGGCTATTTCGTAGATATTTATGACTTGGTCGTTTTCTCGGTGATAAGATTGAAAAGCCTTGCGGACATAGGCGTGCCGGCTGCCGAAATGCGTACAACCGGGGCCTTTGTTTTAAACATGCAGATGGCCGGATTACTGGTTGGCGGCATTGTTTGGGGAATTATCGGCGATAAATTCGGCAGAGTAAAAGTATTGTTCGGCTCAATATTGCTTTATTCCTTAGCGAATTTTGCAAATGGTTTAGTTCACGATATCACGAGGTATGCTATTATTCGTGTTATTGCAGGTATAGGCCTGGCCGGGGAGCTGGGTGCAGGGATAACATTAGTAAGTGAAACGCTTAGCAAAGAAAAACGCGGCTACGGCACCATGGTAGTTGCGGTAATAGGGCTGTTTGGAGCGGTCGCGGCTGCACAGGTTGGCAAGCATGATTGGCGCACAGCTTATTTTGTTGGTGGGGGATTAGGTATCGTGTTATTAGCATTAAGGTTAGGCACCTTTGAATCGGGCATGTATAAGAATGTGGCAAAGATCAAAGTGGCAAAGGGTAATATGCTAATGCTTTTCAATAATTGGAGCAGGTTTTATAAATACCTGTGCTGTATCTTGATAGGTGCACCTCTTTGGTACGTGGTAGGAATATTGGTTACACAGTCGCCTGAGTTTGGCAAAGCACTCGGTGCTAAAGAGTTGTTAGATGCTGGTACAGGAATTATGTATACTTACATTGGTATCGCTATAGGCGATATTGCCGCAGGTCTGTTAGCTCAGTTGACAAAATCCCGTAAGCTAACCATGATGATATTTTTGTTGCTAACTGTGGTCAGTGTGGCCACCTACCTCGGCACTAAAAATATCACCGTTTCACAGTTTATAACCATTTGTTTCTTCATGGGCTTTACTGTGGGTTATTGGGCTACGTTCGTCACCATTGCTTCAGAACAGTTTGGCACTAACATACGCTCTACTGTGACTACTACAGTACCGAATTTTGTAAGAGGTGCCCTGATACCGATCAGCGCGATATTTGACTTATTAGTTGTGCATTATGGTATGATCACCAGCGGTTATATCATGATGGGCGCGTTAACTATCATCTCTTTATTTGCTCTTAGCCAGTTAAAAGAAAGCTTTAGCAAAGACCTGGATTACGTGGAGAGTGACGAAGATCCTGTTGGTCAATTTAATGTAGGATCTTGAAGTATATTCTGCTGGTACCGCTAATTTCTGCACTTTTGTTGCGATGATCTATAAGGAACAAATCGCTGAAGATTACAAACAAATCCAGGCCGATATCTGTGCCGCGCTTGAGGCAATGGATGGAAAAGCCAAATTTGCGAGCGAAGAATGGAATCGGGAAGGCGGGGGTGGGGGGCTTACCCGTATAATTCAAAACGGTGATAGCATCGAAAAAGGCGGCGTGAATTTTTCTGCAGTTCATGGCAAATTACCGGCGGCAATAAAAAAAGCATTCGGGACAGAAAACGACGATTTCTTTGCCACGGGCGTTTCTATCGTAATGCATCCCAATCATCCGATGGTGCCCATTATCCACATGAACATCAGGTATTTTGAAATGCCTGATGACACAGGAGCAGAGCCTATACGCTGGTTCGGCGGTGGGATAGACCTTACCCCTCACTATGTAATTGAACAGGATGCGCAATTTTTCCACAGTAAACTAAAATCTGTTTGTGATAAATATGATGACGGTTTTTACCCGCGCTTCAAGACTTGGGCAGATGATTACTTTTTTATCAAACATCGCGATGAGACCCGTGGTGTAGGTGGCATATTTTATGACCGGTTAAAGGCTGATGAAAATATAAGTTGGGATAATATTTTTGAATTTTCTAAGTCATTAGGGCGATCCTTCATAGATATCTATCCCGAACTGGTAAACCGAAATCGCAATAAAGCCTACAGCACAGAAAACCAGGAATGGCAATACATGCGCCGCAGCCGTTATGCCGAATTTAATCTGGTTTACGATGCGGGTACGAAATTTGGCTTGGAAACTAATGGGCGGATTGAGTCTATACTGATGAGTTTGCCGCCTATGGCAAAATGGATATATGATTTTAAGCCGATACCGGGCAGCGACGAAGAAAAGACATTATCTCTATTAAAAAAAGGCATCAGCTGGGCGTAATTGAATAATCATGAAAAGAATATTTTCTCTGCTAACATTAGCCACTGCTGCAGCATACGGCTTCAAAGTCAGCACACTTAAGGGCACTTACAAATATGCGGGCAGCGCAATTAACGGTAAATATGAGCCAAACTCTGAAGAGTTTAACATGGAACGCCGTTATGACAATGGAAAGTTTGATGCCTTTGTGCTCGAGGATGGTAAACAGCCGTTTAAATACCAGTCGGGCAAATACAAACTGAAAAATGATTCCTGTTTTGAAACGGAAACCTTCAACGCACAGTCGGCTGTTTTAACAGGCAAAACGTTAAAATATAGCTTCACTTTCCACCAGGACACCTTGATCTTGAAAGGGATATTACCTAATGGTAACGCTGCTGAAGAGCATTGGGTAAGAACAGGAAAATAGCAGCCTGTGTAACGTTACCTTTTTGAACGAAGTCTTAGATGAAATTAACATCTAATGAAACGTTTAAACCTTACACTCACAATTCTTGCCTTATCCATAATATGCTACGGTCAGGCAGTCCCAACATCACCCGCGCTAAATAATAAGTTTCAGCAGTTCATAAACGCGTATAATACCGGCGATACGCTTAAGTTTTGCGGATTTTATGCGTCAGAAACCCCAAATGACAAACTGATAGAAAAAAGCGTTAAGCAAACGCTAAGCGAATATTCATTTTCGGGAAAGCTGAAACTTATGAAAGTGAAGCCGACCTCACCGACGGAAACTACCATTGTTGCACGTAATGAAAGCTTTGGCTGCTGGTTCGAGATCTACTGGATAACCGATGCTAACCAACATTATAAAGAGCATCACATGCGCCCGATTCGCCTAAGCTCAGATTTTCTGCAAACAGGCCTGCTCTCGCAACAACAAGTACTTACAGAAGCTGACGCATACATCAAAGGCCTCGCAGACCAAAAAGTATTTGCAGGCAATTTACTGATCGCTAAAGATGGCAAGATATTATACAACAAATCTTTCGGTACCAATCCGGCAGGGGCGCCGAACACCTCGGCTCAACAATTCGACTTGGCATCAATGGGCAAGTTGTTCACAACTATCAGCGTTTTGCAACTAGCAGATCAACACAAATTATCACTCACTGACAGTGTTGGAAAGTTAATACCACAACTGAAAAACAAATCTCTGCGCGGCATAACCGTCGAGCAACTGTTAACACATACTTCCGGCATGGGCGACTTTTTCGAAGACCCGGCTTTTGATCCTATGAACGGTAAGAAATTTACCGAAGCGGATGTTATTCCTGCTATCGAGAAAGATCAATTGCATTTTCCACCGGGTAAAGAATTCCGCTACAGCAACACCGGCTTTTTACTATTGGGCTTGATAGTAGAAAAGCAGTCAGGGCAGGATTTCAAAACTTATGTGCGAGAGCATATTTTTAAACCTGCACAAATGATGTATAGCGAGCCGGCCAACGGCGCTGGTGGCGGCATGTCGACTGTTAACGACATTTACAGTTTCTCCAAAGCGATCAGTGATAATAAATTGTTGTCTCCTGCAACAACAAAGCAGTTTTTAACTTTCAATAATGCCAATTGGGGCTTAGGGCAGGAATATCAACAGTTAGGTAATGAAGTGATCACCGGTCATAGTGGCGGCTTTCCTGGCATATGTACCGAACTGAATATGTATCAAAATGCAGGTTACACCGTTGTTATCCTTTCAAATACAGAGCCGCCATTCGGCCATTTTATATCCGATAAGATCAAAGAATTGGTAGTGAGAAGATAAGGTGTTTAACCATATTCTCTGAAAGGCATCCAAAAACGGATGGCTTTTTTGGTCGGTGGAAGGATATCATTTTTAGCTTTATCCAGGGTGGTGATAAGCATGTGGAAAACGCCGGAATGTTAGTAAAAAACCGTTTACGGGCAGCTAATTTTCGTATCTTCGCAGGTCGGTGTAAAACCGATTGTTGAATGCCTTTAAAGGCACATGTCTGCTAAGAATTATTTAAAAAATGGCCGAAGATACTGAGAACCAAAACAATCACAACGAAGACCGGATAATCCCCATTAATATCGATGAAGAGATGCGATCAGCGTACATCGATTACTCGATGTCTGTTATCGTTTCCCGCGCCCTGCCTGACGTTCGCGACGGCTTGAAACCTGTTCACCGCCGTGTACTTTACGGTATGCTTGACCTGGGCCTTAATAATAATAAACCACATAAGAAATCGGCCCGTATAGTAGGCGAGGTGCTGGGTAAATATCACCCGCATGGCGATACTTCTGTATATGATGCTATGGTACGTATGGCGCAAGACTGGAGCTTACGTTATCCGTTTGTTAACGGCCAGGGTAACTACGGTTCAATTGACGGCGACCAACCTGCGGCAATGCGTTACACAGAAGCAAAGCTCGAGCGTATTGCAGAAGAAATGCTGGCAGATATCAATAAAGATACTATAGATTATCAGCTAAATTTTGACGACTCATTAGAGGAGCCAACGGTGCTGCCTGCAAAAATCCCTAACTTATTGGTGAATGGTGCCAGCGGTATTGCTGTGGGTATGGCTACCAACATGGCGCCACACAACCTTACCGAGGTAATCAACGCTACTGTAGCTTATATAGACGACAGAAATTCTGAAGTTGGCGATTTGATGAAACACATCAAAGGTCCTGACTTTCCGACAGGTGGTATCATTTATGGTGTTGAAGGTGCCCGCGAGGCGTTTGAGACCGGCCGTGGACGTGTAGTTATCCGTGCCCGTGCCGAAATTGAAACTTATGGTGGCGAGCGCGAGCGCATTGTAGTGAGCGAAATTCCTTATCAGGTTAATAAGGCTACAATGATAGAGCGTACCGCCGAGTTGATCAACGAAAAGAAGATCGAAGGCATTACTGCTATCCGCGATGAGTCTAACCGCGAAGGTATCCGCATAGTTTATGAGATCAAACGGGAGGCGAACGCATCTATCGTATTAAACAATCTTTACAAATACACCTCGCTGCAAACCTCTTTCAGCGTAAATAACATCGCGCTTGTTAAAGGGCGTCCAATGTTGCTCAATCTTAAAGACCTGATCCACCATTTTGTGGAACATAGGCACGAGGTTGTTGTACGCCGTACTAAATATGATCTGGCTGAAGCAGAAAAACGCGCGCACATTCTGGAAGGTTTATTGATCGCGTTGGACCATCTGGATGAAGTTATACAACTAATTCGCAGTTCAAATACACCTGACGAAGCCCGCGAAGGCTTGATGGAGCGCTTCGGCTTATCAGACATACAGGCACGTGCCATCCTGGACATGACGCTTCGCCGCTTAACCGGACTTGAGCGTGACAAGATAAAAGATGAGTACGCCGCCTTGATGGAAACCATCGCTTATTTGAAAAAGATACTGGACGACGAAGGTTTGCGTATGCAGATCATCAAAGATGAGTTGCTGGAAATAAAAGAAAAATACGGCGATGAGCGTAAAACAGAGATCGTTCATTCGGCTGCAGAGATGCAAACCGAAGACTTTATAGAAGACGAAGCGGTGGTTATTACCATCTCGCACGAGGGCTACATCAAACGTACCGCGCTTACCGAATATCGCAGACAGGCGAGGGGTGGCAAAGGCGCCATAGGCAGCAACAGCCGCGATGAAGACTTCATTGAGCACCTGCTTATTGCATCGAACCACAATTACATGTTGTTCTTTACAGAAGCGGGCCGTTGTTTCTGGTTACGCGTGTTTGAGATACCTGAAGGTACACGTACCTCTAAAGGCCGCGCCATACAGAACATCATCAATATTCCTAAAGAAGAAAAGATAAAGGCGTTTATCAAGCTGATCAACTTAAAAGATCAGGAGTATCTGCAGAACAACTTTATCATAATGTGTACCGCTAAGGGTACCATTAAAAAGACTTCGCTGGAGGCTTATTCTCGCCCGCGGTCTAATGGTATCAATGCTATCAACATTAACGAAGGTGATACCTTACTCGCTGCAAACCTTACTACCGGCACCAGCGAAATTGTTATGGCATTACGGTCGGGTAGGGCTATCCGCTTTAATGAATCAACCGTTCGTCCGATGGGCCGCAACGCGACTGGTGTTCGCGGTATTTCATTAGAGAATGAGCAGGACGAAGTGGTGGGCATGATCTCTATCAATGACGCAGGCACATCTGTTTTGGTTGTATCTGAAAAAGGCTATGGCAAACGAACAGACATCGACGACTACCGGGTAACAAACCGTGGTGGTAAGGGCGTTAAAACCATTAGCATAACTGAGAAAACAGGCAAACTTGTTGCCATTAAAGATGTTACAGATCAAGACGATCTGATGATCATAAACAAGTCGGGCATTATAATCCGTATAGCTGTTAGCGAAATGCGGGTAATGGGCAGGGCAACGCAAGGAGTGAGGTTAATCACGTTCAAGGGTAATGACGAAATTGCTTCTATCGCGAAAATTGAACACAGCGAAGAAGAGGAAATCGAAGATACATTAACGCAATTAGAAGGTACAGAAGGTACACTGTTACCAACTGAAGCTGAAACCTTGGGTGTACCTGATGATACCGAAGCGCCGGAAGATGTAGCAGATATTGACGAAGAAGATGCCGCATCGCCTGACGACGACAACGAATAAGTAAATTATGCAGAAGCGTAAATCCATTTTACTGCTTTTTATAGGGTTGTTCATAACACAATTTGCCTTTGGCCAGTCCGAAGCGTTAAAGGGTGTTGTGAACAACCTTGCTTTTTACCGCCAGCAAAAAGACTTAAAGTATTTAAGTAACGCAAAACGGCAGGTAGACAGTCTTATTCGCACAAAGCGCGACTCGAACAACGTTGAGAAGAACGTTTTTAAAGCGGTAGTTTACAGCAGCATTTTATACACAGACTCGTTAAATAAACTAAATCAGCCTGCTAACACGTTGCAGCAAACCACAGACCTTATTGACAAGCTTTCTGCCCGTCAAAAGATCTTTAGGTATAAAGTTGAGATGGACTTTGCAAAGCGCTGTATATCAAATGTGTATCTACGCACTGGGGCGAAGGCCATGCAGGCAAAAAGTTACGAAGATGCATTGAAGGCTTTTGAAAAGGCCTCGTTTTACGCACCTGCCTATAAGCCCATATATCGCTACATTGGATATACAAACACACAGCTGAGTAAATATGATGCCGCTGCGCAAACTTATGACAAACTTTTAGAAACAGATACTTTGCAAGCAGAAGACGTGCTTGCCGCTGCCCAAAGCCATTTAGCCTTGCATGACACTACAAAAGCTTTACAAATTGTGCAGCGGGGCCGAAAAGTATTGGTTAATGACCGTGCCCTGCTTTTCGCGGAAGCCAACATATATCACAATCGTGGCGACTACAGATCTTTGCAGCCGCTTTTAGAGCAGCTGGTAAATTACAACAGTGGGAGTGCCTTTGTGGCATTTATGGCTGCCAACTGCTATGACCATCTTAACAAATTCGACCAGGCGGAATCTATGTATCTGCAATCATTAAATTTAAACGCAAAAAGTTATGATGCAGCGTTTAATCTTGCACTGCTATACTTTAAATTATACACTTTAAATCAGGGTGAGGCGCAGAAAAATATAGAACGGGCCATTCAATGGTTTGAAAAAGCAAACACTATATTGCCAAACAATTTGCAGTGTTTGCAAATGTTGCAGTGGGCTTATCTTAAAGACCGAAACGTAGATCAATTAGACAAAATAAACTTTAAATTAAAACAACTAACAAACTAACGCCATGAAAATGAAGACCTTAATGACGGGCATTTTTGCTTTTGCTGTTACGGCAGCTTTTGCCCAGAAAGGGGAGTTAAGCAATGCCCAAACTGAGTATGATAAATATGAGACCGCACGGGGCCAGAAAGTAACAGCAACACTTGCGGCTACAAGTATCGCTAATGCAAAAACTTCTATAGACAAGGCGGCTGCCAACGAAAAAACATCTGTAATGCCGCAAACATGGGCTTTAAAAGGTGCGATCTATTCGTCGTTAGCTGTTCAAGATTCTGTAGATGCTACATCGGCACCACTTTACAGCGCTGCAGCAGACGCGATCAAGAAAGCAAAAGAACTGGATACGAAAGGTGAAAATAAAAAACTGATTGACCACGCTAACCTTAACCTGGCCCAGTATAACTTAAGCAGGGGCGTAAAGCTGTACCAATCTAAAGACTATGCAAACGCATACAAATCTTTTGATGCATACCGTACCATTTTGCCCGAAGATACTAACGCTATCTACTATAGTGGTTTAGCTGCAACGCTTTCAGAAAATTACCCTGCGGCTATAAGCAATTACAATAAATTGCTTACCACCAATTATTCAAATAAAGCCGGCGTTTACAAAGATTTGCCTACAATTTATTTAATGCAAAAGGATACCGCTAATGCCTTGAAGGTGTTAAACGATGCCATTGCCAAATATCCAACCAACCCGGATTACCGCAAAAGAGAGATCGAAATCAACTTGCAAAGCGGTAAAACTAAAGAGGTTTTAGATAAAATCAACACTGCGATCACCAACGATCCAAAAAACAAATCTTTGTACTATTACAGCGGTTTGGTTTATTCAACAATGGCTGATAATACTACGAAACAAATTAAAACAGCAACCGCTGCCAATAAACCAGCCCTGGAAAAAAGCAAAGCCGATGATTTGGCTAAAGCTGCAGAAATGTACAAGAAAGCCTTAGAGTTAGATCCAAACTATTTTGAGGCTAACTTGAATATGGGGTATGTAACTATCAACCCGGCTATTGAAATGTATAACGCCGCTAACAAATTGCCCGCTAACAAGCAAAAAGAATATGATGCAGCCGTAGCCAAAGCCGGTGCACAATTTGATTTGGCGAAACCATATTTGTTAAAAGCAGTAGAACTAAATCCAAAATCTGAAGATGCATTGCGTAATCTTAAAACTTACTATTTAGGAAAAAAGGACAACGCTAATGCAACTGCTATTCAAAAACAAATAGACGCATTAAAATAATCAAGGAGCCTCCAAATAAATGGAGGCTTTCTTTGAAATGTTGTACTTAACATAATATTAATTATAGGACTGTGATTTATGGGTGCACAGTTCTTTGACATACAGGTTCTTACAAAAACAATTAAATAGAGAAACCCTGCAAAAATTTTATTAAAATTTTTATTGAGGGTTTTCTCGCTTGCTAAGTTCGCTTAGCAATTCTTCTAAAAAATCTTCATGGACTAGATAAAAACATTCAATGCTTTTGCGTTGCGGTTTTGTCTGATCCATCCAAATATAGGACGTTATTTTATCTACGTTTTTAAAGATTTTCTCAGCGTAATCCTTGTACTGATAGATTACGGTACTCTGGACTTCCTTGCTCATGACTTTTTTATTCTCGCAGAAAATATAAACTCTCCTAAAACGAAACTTTGGCATCTCGCCAAAATATGCTAATACTTTTAGTAATTCAAGCTTAACTTATAAACAAACCTTATGGAATTATCTCCTAACCACAGAGAGGCGTTGTTGGATGTACTTCAACAATGTGCCGATGACGAAACAAACATTCGTGGAGTTATTGGTCGTTCAAGTCATGACCAATTAATCACCGACGCATGTGAAATAGACCTTTATCTCTTACGTGAAAAGGTTAAAATCATTAGACAAGCTTTGATCACCAATGTAATTGATTGCTAATGGATGATGTATACGTATTATGCTGGCCTGATGGGCAATTCTACTGTTATCGTAGTGTGTCTAATGACCAGCGAACAAAAAACATTTCCCATGCGATGATGACAGGCAATTTTGATATGGCCGCAAACATATGCCATCGTACTGGCTGTAATGTCTTCAAACTAAAACCAGTTCCTATAACTGACGTTTAGTCTCTTACAAATTTTTAACCTAAATAAACTTATGTCAATGTCTACTAAATTAAGACCTAATGACTTTTCTTTCGGCAAAACTGACAGACGCATTTTGCTTGAAAAACTTGAAAAATTTTATGTTACTGAGCAAAGAAATTATCTATCTCATGAGGCATATCTTGCGGGCGTTAAAAAGACTAAAAAAGCCTTGCATGATCGGCGGTTTCGCCTTCGCATAAAACCCATTGAGATGTTACTTTATATGCTTGGTTCTGATTTTATGTCAAATGTCAAACCTCCAAGTATTAGACGAACCTTTGAAATTGCAGCCCGGGACAATCGGGTTTTTCAAAGTCGGGAAACGATTACTCGTCATATGCGTAAAGCAAAATCAAAACGGGCAAGTTGAATACACTTACCCGTTAAGGGCTGACGGTGTTGTGCATACGGCTAAACAAAGCGAAATATTTCTACCGCTTGCAGACTTGCAAGCCTACTCGCAACTATCCTTAACAAAAACGTATGAAAACAAGCCAGTCGGCCATTAATAAGCTTAAAGCCACGGAACAATTCCGTGCTACTGCATATAAGGATGGATATACTGGTGGCGTTCAAAACTATTCTATTGGTTACGGCCACCAAATCGGCCTTAATGAACAAAACCTTAAAACGGCCACTATTACAACCTCACAAGCTGAAACATTGATGCGCAATGATCTTGCGCCGCTCGAAGGTCAGCTAAATAAGGCTAAATATCCGTTTAATCAAAATCAGTTTGATGCGTTGGTGTCTTTCGGTTATAATACAGGTAGCGGTTCACTCGCGAAAGTTATTGACACTTGGAACACCACGCATTCCACTTCTAAGGTTACGGCGCAAATGGCATTATACACTAAAACGCATGACAACAAAACGGGCGAACTTGTCGCTTCTTCTGCTCTTGAAAAAAGAAGGGCTGCAGAAGTTACTTTGTTCAATAACCCGTCTGTACCTGTTATTGCGATAGCTGCTATTGCGTTTGCAACTTCGCTGTATTTATTCAGCTAAAATTTAACAATCACATTTTCCTCGCTCCGCTTAAACACCAAAACTAAAAAGTTGAAGTGTGCGTTTCGTGCTGTCAAGCCAAAGAAACGTATAAATAGTGCGGCACGAAGTGCAAACGGCTTTATGCCGTTTCGGCTTTACGGCACTAGAATTAGCACACTTATATTGTGTGGTGCGGAGCGTGGAAATTTTGTTTCACCAATTAAATTTCACGTTATGTATGTCTTACGTACTCTTACTCTTTATTCAAATTTGCCTCTGTATTATTGCGGTAACTCTGACGCTCGCGCAAATAAATCGTTATCTACTGGTTATACCCATCAGATTAAAAAAGCGAAGATCTTCCGTTATCGGATTATTGCGGCCGTAATGGTTTACTTCACAAATACAAAGGTGTATAAGTTCAATACTATTGATTGACACCTTAAAAACCCTTGCCCCTCCTGGGGTTGCTTATGGAACGGCACTTGCGACAAACCCCGTTCCCTACAATTCTACATCTGTTTTAGCTACAGTTCTGCATTACGCTATGCCGTTATTAATGACTGTAGCATCCCATTATTTAACTAAACTATTAACCAAAAAACCTAATGGCAACGTCCAAACAACCGACCAAAGCGGCCAAAGCGGCCAAATTAACTTCTAAAACTACTCCTACCCTTTCCCCTGAAAGTAATCTTGCCCTTCACGCTGAACAAGCTGCGGCGTCGCCGGCACAAAGCAAAAAGGTGCAAAAAAGCCACATCAAGTACGTTACCAGTTTTAACTTAAAACGCACTCACATTGCTGGTGCTGTTAAAGCAAATATGTTCTTATCGCAAGATGATTACGCTCGTTTAGGCGTAACAGGTATGCAATTGGGCGTTACATGGGACGAAATTGTACGGGGGTGTATTGATATGGCCTTTGCTTCATCAGACCCGTTATCGGCTCTTAAAAACTTTGTACCCGCTATCCAGTAGGTCTATAGATGTTCCAAGCCTATAACATGGAACATTCACTCCCGTCGACGGGACTATTACTAAAAATCATTCTCTAACATGGCACTTAAAAAGCAACGTAGGAAACGTAGTCAGTCTACCGTTTCACGATTGCGTGCACGATTAAGAAACCTTTCATCGAAACTTAAAAAACCACGCAAAAAACAAATGGCTTATTCTCGTAGGCGCTTCGGGCGCTCATTCTCTCGGATGCGTTCACGCTTCCGCTCATTCCGACCTTTTCGCCGTTTCAGGCGTTCATCTTATCGCCGTTCAGGCGGTTTTTCAAACCGTGTTCCGATTATCGGATTTCGCATGCCTAGCATATTCATTTGGCTTGCTGTTATCGGTGGCGGTCTTTACATGTTTAAAGACCACATCAAACCATTAATTGACAAACTTAAAAATCACTCTTAACTGTGAACGTAAAACACTTAGAAACTAAAAATCAGGAATACCGTAATTTAACTTTAGACGGTATTTCGGTTAAAGCGCTGATCTCGGGTGCTAATGCATCAGGCTCTCAAAATATGGCCTTTGAAAATTGCCTCCTGAAAGTAATTCTTTTCAGGGATGGCAAATCACCTTTTGTTATCTGTCAGGATAACTTAAAGATTCTCGGCCTCGCTTCTAACCTTAATGGCCTTGACCAATATGCATTCAGTACTGACCGCTCTAGCGGTGTGACTGTCGACAATGGTCGCAAAATGGTTTCCTTCGATGTAAAATTCGGCGGGCACATTAACCTTAAGGGTAATGACTATATCTATGTTGAGGTTATTAACCAAAACGGATTATTTACTGACGCTTCTTTGCTGGCTAATTCTTATTTAGAAGTTAAGCCTCGCAAATCTGTAGGTGTTGAGCGTTATTTGGCTAAAATCGTTACAAAAACGATACAGGCTAATGAAACCAGTAACCAATACACACTTGGTGACCATACTATTAAGTTGGCCTTGCTAAACTTTGATAAAGCGGACTTCGCTGCAAACGTTGTAAATACGCTTGCGTTTTCTTCTGATCGTCTTGACGAAGTTTACAACTATCCTGATTTGGTTGCTGCGAAAATTCGTGGTTTCGCTAAAAACCTTATTCCGACATCTGCGGATATTTCAATAAATTTTGAAGAAGATCAGTCTTTTGCATTAATCGAGTTCGGACAGGAATTCAACGCCGTTGGGGTTGAAATTCAGTTCAATGCTGCGAACGTTGTGGCCAGCCAAAACTATTTGGTCGCCTGGAACTATACTACGGATTGGGAAACCATTAACAAGGCCAATGCTATCGACCAGAAACATGCTAAGGATGCTGTTGAGAAAGTCGATGCGATGACTAAAACAGACAAAAAATAAAACATGTCTCTTTGGTCTGTCCTTGGCTCTGTCGGTAAAGGAGTTGCGAAGGTAGGCTTAGGCGTTGTCGGTGGTGTTACTGGTGTTAACATTAACGGCATGATAGGTTGGGACGGTAGCGGCCAAGCTGCTGCCGTTACCCAAGCCTCTGCCCCTCCCCCTGCTAACCCCGTTTTACAATCTTCTAATAATGGCAGTTTTATGGACGCTGTTAAAGGTCTCTTTAATTCTGCTTCTAATTTCCTTAGTGGTAACTCCCATGCCCAAGTTGATGTCAATACTGGTGTCGGTGGCCGTGCTGGCGATCCACAATCTACAAGCGGTTTACCGTCTTGGTTGTTACCTGTTGGCTTGGCTGCTGGCGGTGTCTTTCTTATTAGTTCTCTTACTAAATCAAATAAACGTTATTAATGCAATTAACATCTTTCATAAATAAAGTTGTAGAAAAAAGTGCGCCTATGTCTGCTACAGACAGTGCAAAACTAAATACTGACTGTCAGCAATGGTACGATCAGCAATTGTCTGCTGCTGTTGACGCACAAAAGACAGGCAATACATCTTTTCTTCAAAAAATTATACTACACACTGACAAATGGTACTGCCGTTTGGCTTTCGCTGTGGCTTTTCCGATAGTTACCTCTTTCATTAGCGGCATGCTTAACCCGGGTCAAGACCCCGAGGATATGCAAGACGTGCATTAAAATGGACGGCGGTAACATCGCTGGTTTGCTCGGTATGAGCGGCAAATCCGATGGTACAGGTTCGGCACAAGCCAGTCAATTTGATTACAATTCAAGGTCGTATAACCGTAAAAAGCACTATGCTTTTACTCACGGATTGGATATTGAAACTGGCGAACTGCTGAACTTTAAACCGTCTGCTAATGCTAAAAACCCGTATAGAAAAATGGCCTATCGGAAAAATCCTTTAAGCGGTGTTAAGATGCCCTCCGCCTCGACTGTCATCAATTTAGCAATGATAGGCGGCGTTGGTCTTGTCGGTTATAAACTTTATCAAAAGTTCTTTGGAGATACATCTGTCAGCGACGCCGCCGATGCTGCAAAGCAAAAGGGTGCTGTTGCGCTTGGTAGTACCTATGTAGATTCTAATCAGGCCAAAGCTGATAGTATTACGAACACGCAATCATCTTTGGCGGCAAAAGGTATTACTGTTAGTACTACATCTGCAAGTCTCGCTAACACTTTTCATGACTGGTTAAATTCTCTTAGCGTAGATCACGACCAAATAGTAAATACGATACTCAAGATGGACGTGCAAACCTTCCGTTTGATGTCAGTTTCTTATGGTACTCGTGACCTTGCTACTTACGCAAAATCTCCGTTACATCTTCTTAACGCTGATGTTTGGTCTCTTGGTAATTTATTTCATGAGAATAAAATGATCGGTACTCTTAAAGATCATCTTAAGATAGTTCTTTATGCTGCTGAACTTACTAAAATTCATGCCTATTATTCTGTTATCTAATGGATAAAAATACGTTATCTCAAGAGGTCGTCAAGTATATAGATTACGGCTCTGAGGAGTACGTAAAACAACTTATGGAGTTGGACAGTAGACGCAAACAAACAACTATGTTACCATATGTTGGTGTTCTTCGATATCCGTCTTCTGATTTTAAAGTAGGGCTTAATTATGCCCCTACTGTGCAATTTCAAGACAGTACTTATGTAGGTTATATGGATATGCTTTTGCCTACCTATACCCCTACAGATAATACATCTAAAACAAGCTTTTCCGTACTTGAATTTGAATTGGACGGGGTTACCCGACAATTTTTACAAGTAAGTAAAGGTGATGCTGTTAGCACAACTGGCCAAAAATTTAAGGACTTTGTTGCTGGCCTGTACCCAAAGGCTAATCACCAAATCCCGTTTAACCGCTCTTTTTTACACACGCTAAAAAACGTTAATGTCAAAGGCGGTGAGTATGTCGATAGTGCAAACGGTTGGGTGTTGAATACGCAGGGTGCGGGACAGTATACGTCTAGTCTTGAATTTGAGATTGCAATCTCCGGTTATAAAATTATCCTCCAATAATGAAAAATAGTTTATGCATTAAAGCCAGTTCCTTTCTATATCCCTGTGACCTTTGCATGGGTGAAACTACTCCTTTGCCAACTGATACAGGTTGGCGTGCGCTGGCTTCATCACGTGCATGCGTCTTGGACGGTAACGGGCACAATACTGGCTATGTACATGTCGCTACATTGGAGGAGTATAATCTTGTTTCTGGTGTCGCTACTGCGAATACTAAACCTAACGTTGCTACTGACGCAAATTACATAGCCGATTATCAGGACACTACATTGTGTCAATTACCTGCTCAAAACGTTGACTACAGTATTCAGGCAATCATGCAAGACGGCGGTAATGGTAAGTTTACTTATATCATTACGCTTGCTTCTGCTTTTTCTGTTCCTGTAACTGTAACTATTAATGCACAATACAGGCAGAATAATGTTAATAGGGCTGCTGCTGCGCCTCCTGTTACTATCCCTGCTGGTAAAACAGTTTATCAAGTTGTAGGTGATAATTATGACACAAATTTAGGTGCGATAACCGAATATCATACGCAGATATCCTCTATCAGCCCTCCAAGTCCTGACGGTAAAAACGTCACATTACTACCTTATGATGGTAATAACAATTCTAATTCACCTGTTTAATGTGTGAAAATATTGGGACTACCATAAAAAAAATAAGATGTGGTGTTGGTGTTGTCGGATCTTTAATTATCCGACAAGCCGATCCCCGTCTTAGTTATGCTGCCAATAACTCCAAAATCGTTATTACCGATTACAAGAATTTCAAAAATGTAATTGTACAAATAGCTTCTATTGGTGTGCCATTAAAACCTAATGATTACAATTTTGAACAATCAAGCGGTACAATAACAATTTACAATTTCCAGCTTCTACCAAATGATGCTGTTTATTTAACTCCAGCTAATTGAAAAAATTAATAGTTCTATTCTTAACCGTTATTACTTTTCAAGCTTATGCGCAAACCGTCCCTGATTATCAGCGGACGGTTATGCGTTCTGATCAGGCTATCTTAGATGATAATCTTAAGGCAGTTAAGGCATTTAATATTCCAGTCCTTACATCTTGGACACTAAACGGTGCAAAAGACAAGGCTGGTTATATAGCTTATAATTCTACTCTACAGCAATTTGGAGTTTATCAGGGCAATGGCGTTTGGCAAACATTCGCGTTGCAGGATTTGAGTGGTTATGTTCAAAAGTCCCGAACGATAAATAGTAAACCCTTAACTAATGATATTGTACTGTCTAAAGGCGATATTGGTCTTTCCAATGTGTTAAACATAGATGCTACAAACCCTGCTAATATTGTCACTTCATCAGGTTATAGGTTTTCTACTGACGCCCAAATATCCTATTGGAACAGTAAACAATCCGCTTTAGGCTATACACCTGAAAATACCTCTAATAAGGGTGTTGCTAATGGCTATGCTTCCCTAGATGCTAATGCAAAAATACCTACTACGCAGATACCTGACGCTTTACTAGGTGCTGTAATTTATCAAGCTGTTTATAATCCAGTTACTAACTACCCTGTATTGCCTTCGGCTGCTTCTGCTAATAAAGGTTATTATTGGGTTGTTAACAATAAGGCTTACTCGGCTTATGTTTCCGATACTCTTAGAGCTGGTGACTGGATTATTTCAAATGGCGTTTCTTATCAAAAAATTGATAATAATAATGCTGTCGTGACTGTTAATACAAAAGTAGGTAACGTGGTTTTAAGGGGCTCTGATATCTTAATACCTAATTACTCGCCTACTACTGGAACAATTTTACCTACCGATAACATAACTCAAGCTATTGGTAAAAACGCTGGTAATCTTGCGGCGTTAAAAAACGCTTCGGGACAATTTATTGGTGATATTACTGGTGACGCAAATTCTCTTAGAGGCTATGCCCCAAACGTTAATCCTGTTGGTTCTACGGTTGTCTTAAGGGATGTCAATGGTGTAGTAGTAAACAGTTACTTTAAAACTACTGCTACTGTTGATGACGGTTCAGACCTAACACTCGTCTATGCTGGTAATATAGATCATTATATTCGACCTTATTCATTACCAGTATTCAAAAATTATTTGTTTCCGTCGTCGCCTGGTAACTTGTTTTATGCTACTCCTAATGGTGGCCCCGGATATCCTTTACTACGGTCAATTGTTCCTGCTGACATACCAATTCTAAATCAAAACACTACCGGTAAGGCGGCTAATGCTGATTATGCTACTAACGCTGGTATGTTAAATAATCAGTCGGCATCATATTATTTGAATTTTGTAAACCTTACTAATGTACCTTCTCTTGTTAATACACTAACTGGCACTCCCAATCAGGTATTTGTAAGTGTAGCAAGTGGTGCTCCTGTGCTATCTCTCCCGCAAAGTATCTGCACTACTTGTAACGTTGCTTTTAATAAGGTTAACACGTCAAGTGGTTTTACTGTTAATTACGGTGCGTCGTACGGTGGTGATGGTTCTGGCGAAATTGACTTGAATTATTCGAATAGCCTTACTGGTGGTTTATATTTTTGGGGTGGACGTAGTTCACTCGCTCGCTTTCATGTTGATGGTGTTACTGGGCATGCTGAATTTGTTGGCCGTGTAAGTGGTTCTGCTGCGGTCGATGGAAATGAGTTTATTACAAAGGATCAATTAACTGCGGCAATCCCTAGTTCTGCAACTGGTACTCCTTCACTGACAATTCTTTCATCAGACGTTATTGGTGGAAATTATTCAAATGTCACTATCGGCGGTACTAATTCGGATGGCTATATAACATTTACTACTGGCTCGTCTGTTACTGCTATCGGCGATTTTCTTCGTATAACACTTGCAAACGGTTTATCATATTCTAATCGTCCTGTGGTAACTATTACACCAGCGCAAGGTGCTGATATGGCATCTTATAACTTATTGCTTACACATGGTTCTGGAAACACTTGGTCGTTGTCTAACACAACTAATGCTTTCAAACCTAATACGTCCTACGCTATCAATTACCATTGTGGTGGTTATTAATAATTATGCTTACGAAAACAGACTTAGACGCTCGGCTTAAAGCCGATGCCGCCGAAAATCGTTTTAAGATTGAGGCTGACAATCTTGTGTTTGATAAAAACTCAAACCTAACTTATCAGGTAGTCGATGGCTTTACATTAGCCGATTTGCTTACTGCAAATCCGCTATCAATAACAAAGCTTAATAAGAACTTACTGGTTGCTCTTGCTAACATTAAAGAAAGTTTTGAAGGTGTTATAAAAGTGATTGCGTCTTACCGCTCACCTGAATACAACCTTTTAAGCTATGGTGGCGATAGTGATCTGTATACATCGGGCTGCGCTTTATCGCTGGCCGTGGATGCAAACCTGATAGATAAACTTGTGGAAACTATAAAAGAAGTTTCTCCTATGGGCGAACTATTTATTTACAAATGGGGCGTTCACATCGGTTACGCTAAAGGCGAAAACAAAGAGACTGATTACCGTACCGATGTTTCTTGGCAAAGAAAAATTAAAGACTTCATTTCAAACGATCGTATGAAAAACGTATTACTGATTGGTGCTGCTGCTGTAGCTGGCTGGTTCTTTTTCCTCCGTAAAAAGTAACCAATAATTAGAAACCAAAATGTCGAGCAAATAAGCTCGACATTTTTATAACCCAAAATCTTATTCATGGCTGTTGCTAATTATATGATCGTGCATTTTTTCGAGGACGAAAAGCACGATTTTAATACTCTGCAAATTCCTCCTGAACTGCTTAATCCCCTTGCCAATCATTTAAAATGGCAATACCAAAAACATTTAGAGGCTGTAACCCGGCACGACTTTAAAATGGAGCGTGCTAAACAGCATGACAGGTATATGGAACATTGCAAGCAAACCCAACAAGATCCCAAACAAATATTTATTGACTTTCCTGTAAAGCAATGATTGACACTATAAACTTTAGATTAAACAATGTCTCACGTTATAAAATTATTGAATCTCAATACCAGCAATTCGAACGCTCGGCCAAAACAGTCTTCGAGGTTGATCACGATACTGGCGAAATTGCTGATAATTCTAAAATACGCGCTATTATGCATCATGATAGTGATACTATTACTCCACTTAGCAAGCGTTCTTCTTTGTTTATTGCCTCTAGCCATTATAACGTATCTTACTTTTATAACTATTCGGGCAATTTCATAGACTTTAACTTCGCTATACCTAAGTACATGTACGGCACTAATATTCTCCAATTTGTGCAGTACTTCGGACAGGATTATGAAAGTGTATTTAAGCATTTGCGGTCTTTCGTGGCATCTTTTGTAAAGAAACATTTTCTAGAAACGATAGATTATAAAGACTTGGAATTAACTCGGCTTGACCTTTGTTACAACCAGTTTTTTAACTCAAAATATGATGCTATGAAATATCTAGCTGAACAAAAAGAGTTGATGAAAAAGCATGCTAGGTCAACTAAGAACGATTATCGTAGTTACGAAACTTCTTTAATGTACACTACTAAGAGGTACTCCTTTAAAATCTACCATAAGGGTACGGAGTTTCGCAAACACGATCGTAAAGAGTTGGCCAAAAAAAATCCTACGGGATATCAGATTGAAAATTTGCAGGATATCTCGGATAGGATTTTAAGGTATGAGGTTACTTTTCGCAAATCGCAAATCAATTATCTTTTCGAAAAATCAGATTTACATAATCGTTATGTACCTGAACTGGCTAATGCCAATTCTCACTCTTGGGCAAAAATGAAAAACCCTGAATATTATGCGTTATGTATGGAGTTCGTAGAACAAAGCAAAAGATTTGTATTTGCCAATGTCGATAATATCGACGCTGTAGAATTTAAGATGGTAACCTTTGACCTTAATGTCTTTAAGCTGCTATATGACTTCTTTTGGCAAACTGTTTTTAAATACCAGCTACGCCAAAAAATGTCTGTATATGACGTTATTAAACAGATAGATGCTAAAAACGAAATAAGGGATAAGGCACAAAGTAAGCAACTTCGTGAAAAATTGAGTTTTAATAAGCCAATGATTACTGTGCTGGCCTTATTAACTCAACATCAGTCTATTGATGATTTGCGCAAATCGGGTTTGATGTCTAAAACGACTTTTTATAAATATCAAAAAAAGCTGGCCGAACTTGGTATAGATAGTGAAAGCAGACTGACTGATATCCCTATCCCTCCTTTGGATTATCGGGATTACTTTTATAACTTCGGTAACTCACACCTTAAATAACCTTGTTATGAAAATTTTTTTATCTATTTTATTATTCTTTATTTCAAGTTCAACTTTCGCTCAAATATCTTTTCAATCGGGTTTTGGTACACCAAATTGGAAGTCTGTGACTGTCTTGATGGATAGTAAAAACCCTGAAAAATCGATATTTTATTATAGTGCCTCTGATTACTCTCCGACACTTTTAACACCTGTGCGCGATACAACGGTGTCAGGATTGCAATTAATTGTGGTTACCATGCCAAACCAAAAAAAACCTTATTTCTTAGCTGTAAGTAAAGACTTTTCTAGATGTGTATTTTTTGACCAATCCTTGCGTCCTATCGCAAACTTTATAAACGATAGTAACCTATTCAATCAGCAGGTTGCTGCTAATGTTAAGGGTAAAACTACCCCTGATATCAGCACTTCGGATATCATTACATTATTTAAACTTTTCGCTCCTCTGCTGATACCTTAGTGGGGGCGAAGTTTACTCACTTATTCATTTTTAATATATTTAAAATTAGCACATAAAAAATTTATTAAATTTTTGTTTGTTTATTAAATGTGTATATTAGTGCCATTGGCAGCGATGGGATATCGCAATGTCAATTGTACTTTTGTTTCCTTATCAGTTAAGTAATGCGCTCCCCGCGCTTTTCTATCTTCGTATTAATACTTAACAAAAATCACTTTCATACTATTAATTATAAGTTTTTTTTATTATTGCGTTTGAGGTTTTTGAAACATATTTACTAACTTTGTTAGTAATGAAACATTCTGGTTCTGCAGACTTACCGTTACATTATGGATATGTACCGCAATGGCTGGGTTTGCGTATGGCAAAGCTTGGTTTAGCAGTTGCCGAAACTTTGGTGATGGATTTCGGTGCGGATGAATTTATCCGTCGGTTAAGTGATCCTTTTTGGTTTCAAAGCCTGGGCGCTGTTATGGGTATGGACTGGCATTCATCTGGAATCACAACATCTGTTATGGGTGCGCTTAAGAAAGCCATAAACCCGCATGCAAAGGAATTGGGTATTTACATTGCCGGCGGTAAAGGCAAACATTCAACACAAACACCTAATGAATTGATGCAGATCGGCGAAAACACAGGCCTGGATACTACAACACTGGTACGCTCAAGTAAGCTGGCAGCAAAAGTGGATAATACCGCAATCCAGGATGGTTATCAGCTTTATACCCATAACTTTATTTTAAGCAATACCGGGCAATGGTCTATAGTGCAGCAAGGCATGAATGCCATAAATAAGACAGCGAGGCGTTATCATTGGCACTCTAAAGGCATCAAGTCATTTGTAGAAGAGCCGCATACCGCAATTTGTGGGCCCAATTGCGGAAAGATTTTAAACCTGACCGATAATCGCGCAGCGCCAACGAGAAAAAGCATTATGGACGTATCTCTTGAACGGCCGCAGCTAATGCTCGCAGAAATCAGCAAACTGGTAATGCCGGGCCATCATGACGTGCGCGCAAAAGACGTAGACTTGAAGCGGCTCGGCGCTGTATTGTGGTTAGCACATGAAAAGCGACCTGCAGATTTTGAAGATTTATTATTGTTAGAAGGTTTGGGGCCGCGCACATTGCAATCTTTAACGCTGGTTAGCGAAGTGATTTACGGAACGCCTTCCAGGTTTAAAGATCCCGCACGGTTCGCATTTGCTCACGGTGGTAAAGACGGACATCCCTTCCCGGTACCGATAAAAGTCTATGATGAAACAATTGGTATTCTGCAAACAGCCATACACAAAGCTAAATTAGGCAACGAGGATAAAAAAGAAGCCGTTAAGCGGCTTACTCAAATAGCTCAAAAGGCTGAAGAAAGCTTTACGGCTAACGCCAATTTTGACGAGGTGATCAAGCACGAACGCGACAACTCCTGGAGATACGGTGGCCGCACGGTTTTTGGTAAAGCTAAACCACCGTCGCCGCAGCAACTTGAGTTATTTTAAAGATGAAAGAATTGCTTTTGCAGAATCTAAATGGACCTGCAATTTTGGCGATATTTTTAAAGAATAATTCTTTAAAGCTGCGTTTGTGTTTTCTTGTGCATGGTGAAACAAATCGATCACTTTTCCATGGTCATCAACCATCATTTGCATATAGGCCTTGTCGAAGTCTGCACCTGCTTTTTTGCTAAGATCATTTAGCATTTGTTTATGCATGCCCGTAAGAGTATCCGCAACTGTTACTAGGTTGTTTTTAGCAATCGTATCCAACTCTGCGCCAGCAGCTGTATGATCAGCTACCATCATTTTTGCAAGACCAATAACACGCGGATTTTTAGAGTTTTTCTCTGCGAGGTTTCCTGCATTAATTTCTGTTAATCCTGCTTCGTGGGCATCCATCACAAACTTTACACCGTTGTCGTCTAAAGTGGTTTTTTGGTTAAAGTTCTTAGCTTTCTTTTCGTCATGACAGGCGCTAAAGGCCAATGCTAAACACAATGCGGTTGATATCCAGGTCAGCTTTCTCATGTTATAAGTTAAATATGGTATAATTACTCAACACAATAAAATACAGATAGTTTTATTAGTAATACTTAGGCTAGATTTCTGCCCGCATTTACAATGCCGTAAACTGTACGCACAACTAATTTAGAATAGATGTTGTTAAGCTCTTCGTCGCTGCTGTTGTTTAAAAGATTCAAGGCATAGTGCTGAATCATCACTAAAGGCAAAACAATTTTCTCGCGAATGGCGATCGATTTTTTTTCGATCGGATATGCCTGCATCAGTGTATTTGTATTCGTTAATTGGAGCAGCAATTTTTTAGTTAGCTCAAACTCATTATACAGCATTGTCCAAAACTGTCCAAAATGTTCGTCCTCTTTTAAGTGAGCCGTAACGCGGAAATCGGACTTAGACATAGACATCATACAATTGTCTATCATTGTTTTAAAGAACCCCGACCGCTCATACAATTCAACAATTTCATCCCAATGCCCCTCTCCTTTCATCTTTTCTAAAGCACTACCTAAGCCATAAAACCCGGGGATGTTTTGTTTTAATTGGCTCCAGGAAGTTACAAAACTTATAGCACGCAGGTCTTCAAGTTTTAGCGGAGCATCGCTGTTTCGTTTTGTTGGCCGGCTGCTGATATTCACCGCAGACAACAGTTTTAGCGGACTTAGTTTTTCCAGGTATTCTGTAAACAACGGGTGCTTGCGCAGCGATAAAAATTTCTCGTGGCTCACATCCGCCATCGAGCTGATCAAATCTTTATGCCTGTTGTCGAGCAAGTCTTTATGGTTTTCGTTTAATGCCGATACGATGCCAGCGTTAAACAATTGTTCAATGTTGAACCGTGCGGTATCTATAGATCCGTATTGTGAACTTACGGTCTGCCCCTGGATGGTTAACTGAATGTGGTTGTTGGCGATCTCTTTACCCATGGAAGCATAAAACCGGTGTGTTTTACCGCCACCACGGGCGGGTGGTCCCCCTCTCCCATCAAAAAATGCAAGATCGATATCATACTTTCTGGCAATCGCGGTCAACTCAACCTTTGCCTTATAAATAGACCAATTTGCCATCAAATAGCCCCCATCTTTGGTGCTGTCAGAAAAGCCGAGCATGATCGCTTGTTTGTTGCCTCGAAGTGCCAGGTGCTTTTTGTAAAATGGATGGTTGTAAAGCGTCTCCATAACCTGTGCCGCCACCTTTAAGTCGGCAACGGTTTCGAATAACGGCATGAAATCAATAGTAAGTTCTTCAGTTTTCCATCCACTGAATAAATACAGGTTCATTAACTGCAAAATATCCGACGCTTGCTGGCAATTGCTTATTATAAAACGATTACAGGCTTTTTCGCCGTTTTGCTGCTGAATATTTTTGACCAGTCGAATGGTATCAAGGGTATCCTTCACCATTTCATCAGCGTCGTCCGGGCAAATAAAATCAGCCTCCGTGAAACTCATCGATTTGATTTTTTGCTCTTCCTCCAGATCCGTGTATCCGTTAGGTATAGGAATGTGTAATTGCCCAGTGATGTAAGCATAAACTTTTCGCAGAATGCGGCTATCCTGGCGAATATCCAGTGTGGCGAAGTAACATCCGAAAAGCTTTATTTTTGCAGAAAGGTCATCTACGATATCTGTAAAAAGCGCATAGTTTTCTTTTACTAAAACATCACGAACGCTGCTTAACAATTGTAGCATTTCGTCTTTCTCGTCTATCGGTTTTTCAACCGGATTAAATGCGTTTTGATAGAGAATATTTTCCAGGCGCTGCATAGCTTCTTCTACACCCTTAAAAGTTATGCGACGTTTCGCAACCCTAAAATCGCGGTAATAACACCGGAAAATGATCTGACGTAATAAAGCGGATACAGTACGCGTTGCATCAGTTCTTACGTTAGGGTTGCCATCGCGGTCGCCGCCGGGCCAAAAGCCCATTTCGAGTAACTGATCGGCTATATCGGCCGTGTCAAAAACCTCGTTTAAACGCTGTTGTGTAGCTGGCATGGCGTAATAGAAAATATTTTCTAAAAACCATATCAGACTAACAGCCTCATCTACAGGTGTCGGCGACTTTTGATTGAAAAACGGCGTCTTGCCCAGTTGTTGCAACAACTGGTTGATCGTGTTGATATCGTTTGTTTTAAGCGCTTCTGTAAGGTCTGTAATGATGCCTAATACCCGGCTTGGATAAAACTGAGTAGGATGCGCAGTTAGCACCAACCGCAATGAGAAATCCTTAAGCTTTTCTTTAACTAACGCCCGCTTCTCTTCATTGTTACCTATCTGTTGAATAAGGTTTTGCAGCGTGCCGCTGTCTTCAAACCTGGTAACTTTATTAAAGGACGAATCCTCAATGGCATCAAATAATACTACCTGCCTTTCAATATACTGCAAAAACCTGAACAGGCGATTTAACTGCTCGCGGTGATCGATCTTAGGAGCATACTGCTGAAAGAAAGATTCGATAATTTCCGTAGGCTCTTGCCTTGCCGCTGCTCCTTTTTCGCAATGCGCGCTAAAGAACGGCAGCAGGTTGCCGGTATCCTTTACCTGGTAGAAAGGAAGCGTAAGGAACAAACTGTTATAAAGTTCGAAACGGGTAACCACTTCCTGGTTAAAAACACCTTCGCGATGGGTTAAGTCTTGGGTAGATGACATAGTAAATATTATTGCGATACCAGCAAAACGCAGCCTGTCACAGCATGTTTGGCCATGAGGTAAATATAGAGATATCGTTAATAATTGGTATTGGTTGCGCCGCTTTTGCAATTATCATATATGCCCCAAAACATTTATTGTAATTTTGCGCTGATACATTTTTATGGACACCCATTCGCGCGAAATCAGGAGTTTCTTTTACAGCCAATACTTCTCAGACGGCTTGCGTATATCTATTGGTGTCTTGGTCCCGTCGTTTATATTAGCGCAGTTTGGCGAACTGCAGCTTGGCTTAACGCTTTCTTTAGGCGCTGTATGTATTTGTGGTGTCGACTCGCCCGGCCCGACCCGGTACAAGCGAAACGCCATGCTGGTATGTAATGCCTTAATGTTTGTTGTGGCAATGATTACAGGCTATGCCCGGTTGACCATCTACACGCTTGGGGTAGAGATAGCTTTGTTCTCCTTTTTGTTCTCCATGTTCACGGTTTACGGTACCAGGGCTACGTCTGTGGGTACGGCAGTACTGCTGGTGATGGTGTTCATGATCGGCAAAGCACTTGAAGCCAATGAAATATTACGTTACAGCATTGTTTTAACCTGCGGCGGAATTTGGTACATGGTGCTTAGCATGGTATTTTTCTCTATCAGACCATACCGTGCAGCGCAGCAGGCTTTGGCAGAAAACATCACAGATGTGGTTAGATTCCTGCGCATAAAGGCGGACTTCTACCTACCAGAGACAAATATTGAAAGCAATTATGCTAAACTTGTTTCGCAGCAGGTGAAGGTAAGCGAACACCAGGATCAGATTCGCGAATTGCTTTTTAAAAGCCGTGCCCTGGTGCGCGAATCTACCAACGCGAGCCGTATATTGATATTGACTTTCGTCGACCTCGTTGATATGTTTGAACAGATCCTTGCCACACATTACGACTACAATGAGATGCGTGAACGTTTTAGGGATACAAGCATCTTGCCGGACATAGCCAACCTGTTACAACAAATGGCAAATGAGTTAGACAACATTGGCTACGCTATATTAGCTAACTCGAGATACAAAATTGTTCGCGACTTTAGCCCAGATCTGGAAAAGCTAAAACAGCATATCGATAAAATAGCGGCAGAAAATAACACCAGTAACCTGGTGCTTAAAAAAGTGCTTATTAACCTCCGCGACCTAAGCCAAAAGATCACTGACATTCACAAGTATTACAATTCAAAATCTTCGGAAGGTTTGATCAAAAAAACCAATGATGTTGAGTTAGTAAAATTTGTAAATCACCAGGATTTCGCGCCTCATATTTTGTTTGACAACCTAACGTTTACATCAGCCGCTTTCAAACATGCATTACGCGTGTGTTTGGTCTGTGTAGCCGGTTTTGTAGCGACCAGAAGCAACGGGTTATTAGAGTTGGTAAATTTCATCACAGGCAAAAGAGTTGTTTTCGGCAACCATAGTTATTGGGTGTTACTAACTATCATTGTGATTTTGAAACCAGGCTTCAGCTTGTCTAAGCAGCGAAATATTCAAAGAGTGCTGGGCACACTCGCAGGCGGGTTAATCGGTGTTGTCATTTTAGCTTTCGTGACGAATAAAACCATCGAGATTGTTTTGCTGGTGTTTTTTATGATGGGCTCTTATAGTTTTTTGCGTATAAATTATATAGTAAGCGTAATGTTCATGACACCGTACGTTCTTATTGTTTTTAGGTTTTTGGGTACAGCAGGTCATTACGATGTTGCCAAGGAACGTATTATTGATACCATATTCGGCTCGATATTGTCAATTATTGCCAGTTACACCCTTTTTCCGTCCTGGGAGTCGCAGCAGCTGCGCGAAAGCTTGCATAAAGTGCTCGATGCCAATATTAGGTATCTTCTGACCATCGCCGATGATCTTTTAGGCAAACCTGTTACAGTGACAGATTTCAAGCTTGCCCGTAAAGATGTATTTGTTAACTCGGCCAACCTTTCCGCAACCTTCGAGCGGATGGTGTCAGAGCCAAAGAGCAAACAGTCTAAGGCTAAAGACCTGCATAAATTTGTTGTTTTAAATCATATCTTGTCATCTTATTTGTCCACCATAGCTGCCAGTCTAAATGGTAAGAAGGTGCAGCATCTTCGTGCGGATAACTTTAAATTGATGCGCCGAAGTATTGCTGTGCTGAACGATAACAGCAAAAAATTAGGTGGTAAAAGTATGGACCTGGTGGTTGACAAACTTGATTTGGGTAATACTTTGGATACCACAGATCCCGACCAGCAATTGCTTAAAGAGCAGCTCAACTTTGTTAATAAGATCAGCGTAGATATTGGCAGGATCACCGACAATTTGATTTTACAATAGTTCTGTCGCCAGGTTCGCCAGTTCGCTTCGCTCGCCTTTCTGCAAAGTGATATGCGCATACAACGGATGATCTTTTGCACGGTCTATCAGGTAAGACAAGCCGTTGCTCTCTGCATCAAGGTAAGGCGTGTCTATCTGGTATATATCGCCTGTAAATACAAACTTGCTGTTCTCCCCTGCTCTTGAAATGATAGTTTTTACCTCATGAGGGGTTAGGTTTTGCGCTTCATCAACAATAAAAAATATTTTAGTTAGTGTTCGACCGCGTATGAAGGCCAGTGGTGCGATGGATATTTTGTCGGTTGTGACCAATTCATCTATCTTTTGCTGCATTTTAGTATCATCGGCAAATTGCTCACGGATAAATTTCAGATTATCCCAAATTGGCGCCATATAAGGGTCGACCTTGCTTTTTACATCACCGGGCAGAAAACCAATGTCTTTATTACTAAGCGGCACGATAGGCCTGGTCACGTACACTTGGCGGTACGTTTTCCGCTGCTCAAGGGCCGAGGCTAGTGCGATGAGTGTTTTACCCGTACCGGCGTTTCCTTGGATGGTTACCAACTTTATATCGGGGTCTAAAAGCGCATGGATTGCAAATGCCTGTTCGGGGTTCTTTGGCACGATGTTAAATGCGCTCTGATCAACAACGTGCTCAATAACGTCTTTATCACTGTTGTAAAAACCCAGCGCAGTTTTATTTTTACTGTTGAGTGTATAAAACCTGTTGCCCGGCGGCGGTACAAGCCCCAGATCTTCTGGCGAAGCAAGCCTGTTTTTGAGAAATTGGTTGATAATTTTCTCGGTCAGCTTGTCTGCCGATGTTTTACCGCTATATAGCTCGTCAAGATTTTTAACCTTACCGGTCTCATAATCTTCGGCGTTGATATTTAAAGATTTAGCTTTTAAGCGAAGACAAATATCTTTAGATACCAAGATAACTTTACAATCTGCGCATTCTTGCTTTAGACCTAGGGCCGCATTTAAAATACGGTGGTCTATTTTGCCCTGGCCAAAGATCTTTTCAGCGTTAATAGTTGGCGATGGGTTGTCCATCACGACCCGGAAATTACCTTTATTAGTTCCCGGCAAAGGAACCCAATCGTTTAAGGTTTGATTTGCGGCCATTTCATCCATTAGCCGGATAAAACTGCGTGCCTCAAAATTGCGGGTATCATTCCCGCTTTTCATGTTGTCCAATTCTTCTAATACCTGCACAGGGATAGCAACATCATGTTCCTGGAAATTGCGGAAGGCATCGTGGTCATACAATATTACCGAAGTATCCAGAACAAATATTTTCTTAGCTCCGCCGTTGCGGCTCTTTTCTTTAGACATGGTGCTAAATTAAAATATTTTGACGGGTGAAAGAACTGACGCACAATTTGTGGTATAAATTTTAAGAGAGTTCTTAAAAGCAAAACGGAGGCCAACTTCCTTTCAGATGTTGCCTCCGTTTCTAACTCCTCGCCGGCCGTAGCCGTTTTGAAGTACCAATAACGTTTTCTCGTATTTAACCGATCTGACTTCCTTTGCCGACTCGCAGCATTTACTCGTCAAGACCATTGCCTATGTCTCATTTTCCCCCATAGGGTGTTATAAAACAGCAATACCCCTTTTAAATTAACCACGGTAATTATACACTGGCGTTTCCGTTGATTCCTGAAAGCGGTATTCATCTGCCGGTACATTCACATGCCCATCTCAGCTTGTTCAGCTATACATCCTCAAACTTCCACTCTTATGGTTCCTGTTCACACACTCACCAATTTAGTGCTTGATTTTTCCTTAGTCATTTAGAGACTTCCCTTGATCTTTAGCTTGCCCGAAGGGTCGCCCGATTCAATTTCCGTATCTCAAGGCTGTCAAAGTACGTCGTTCTTGATGTTTGCAATATGGAGTTTATATCAACACGTGTCAAGTGAAAATTTAAAATAATTGTAAAGTATTTATTAAAACACTGTAAATGAGCGAGATTATTTTTGCGGTAGTATTTTACTGCATTTTGGTGGAGAATTTAGACAGCTTTCAGAAATTAACCTGTCGGCCCCGGCTGGGCACTGTATGCTGACGAAAGTTAGTAAGACAAATGTTCGTTTGGGTTGGTGCGCCCGCTAGATTTGCCTTTGATAAAAATTGAATATGAACATATGGAAAAGCAAAACGGAGACACCTTCTTTTCAGACGATGCCTCCGTTTTTAACTCTGCGCCCAACCATAGCCGGGTTCAAAGTATCTGAACCGCTTGATAGTATTTTTAACCGGCCTGCTCTCATTAAACGCCTAAACGTAAATATTAGCCCGACCACCGCTGTATACACCATTCTCCTAAAAGTATTGCGTAAAGCAGTACCCCTGGTAAATTTGCCTGCACCATTTTTAAAGCCGACGTGATTATCGTTTTCTAAGTGATCTTTAACTCACCGGTCTTTCGCTTGCGCTAAGTGTCGGGTATTGTTCAGTGTTGACCTCGAAGTGATCTCACTCTTATAATTTACGCTTGCGCGTTCATTAATTTGGCGATCTAATTTCTGCAGTAACTTAGGGACTTCCCTTGATCTTTAGCTTGCCCGAAGGTTCGCCCGATTCAATTTCCGTATCCCGGGGCTGTTCAAAGTACGTCGTTTCCGATATTTCTAAGGTAGGTGCGTCAATGCCTTTCTGCAAGAAAATAAAACAGAAGTTATAAACCAGAAATCCACAATAATTGCCACTTTATTAACATTTACTTACACCTTGATAAACAAGAAGTTATGAATTGTAACAGTTTTTTATTAATGCAATATTAACATATAGTTTATCAACATTTTATGTAAAATACCTTGATTTTCTTATTAAAAGTAATCTTGAAAAACGAATGCTTATCAAATTTTTTCGGTGAGATGCCGCCAATATCTTTTAGGTACGTGGCGTAAATGGAGCTTGGTATTTTTACGCGCCGGAATATTCACGCTGTTAAAATAATTCTTCCACAGATCCTGATATAGCACTTCATTTTCATTAAAGGCTGCGATCGCATTACCCGGATCAAGCGTGGCGAAGTCAAGAGAAATATATTGTGTATCGTGGATGTCATAGTATACTCCATAGCTGCGCCTTATATCATAAATGATCCATTTTTGATCGGCATACCTGTCTCTAAAATGCTTAACCAATAGCGGCAAAACATTAAAATCGGGCTCTATGGTAGCGTAATACGTATTATCTTTAAGTTCTTTAAACCTGATGAAGGCTTCCATACGATGTCGCTCGCGCCGTACACTTCTAACAATTTCAGACACCCGCATCACATATTTATTGCCGTAGTCTTCTTCTACATTTTGCGACGAGTCGAACACATAACGGATGTACCCTAACAAATTATCGTCCTCGCCATCCATCTCTGCTAAATGGGCGGCATATAACCTTTGCAATCCCATTGCAGAAAGCTTCTGCTTCAAACCTTTTAACACACGGTCAGCACGGGTATTTTCAGTTACTACCTTAATTGTATTTTCGAATAACGCGGTATTGAGCCACTCCCCTTTTTTAATGCGCACCAGATCAAGCCGGTGTTCATAAATTTCAAAAACGGCTGTTAACAGGCCTTCAAAGGTGCCATCGTATATCAGGGTGGTTATCAAAATAGACCTAATTGAACAGAACTATTCTTTAAGTATTTACTGCTCGATTCTGCCAGGATATATTGCTTAATGGCCGTTGCGGTAAGATCCCGCCTCTCAAACTTAGAACTGTGACAGGTGATGAAGTATCGTGCGCGGTTTATGGCAATGCCAATTTTTTTGAGCTGGTCCCAATTTAATTTGCCAAAGCGACGTGCGCTAACAATCTTTTCTGCAGACTGAACACCTATACCTGGTACGCGTAAAATCACTTGCAAATCAGCCTTGTTAATATCTATCGGAAAAACATTAAGATTTCTCAAGGCCCACCCAAGTTTTGGATCGATATCTAAATCTAATAAAGGATTATTAGCGTTAACTATCTCATTTACATTAAATTGATAATTACGCATTAGCCAATCTGCCTGATACAACCGGTTTTCGCGTACCATAGGTACATCAGAATTTAATGCGGGCAAGCGGTTGTCTTTTATTACCGGAACATAGCCTGAATAATAAACCCGGCGTAATTTAAACCCGCGATAAAACTGATCGGCCATAGAAAGTATTTGCTGATCTGTCTCAGGTGTGGCGCCGATAATAACTTGTGTGCTTTGCCCCGCGGGAGCAAAAATCGGTGCTTTTTTAAAAAGCTTTTTTTCTTCTGACCTTAGAATGATCTCATTCTTTAAAAAGCCCATTGGCTTAATCATGTCCTGGCGGTCTTTATCGGGCGCCAGTAATTTCAAACCTTCGGCCGTAGGCATTTCTAAATTAATACTTAAACGGTCGGCATATAGCCCGGCCTCGCGCATTAGTTCATCACTTGCTCCCGGTATACTTTTTAAATGAATATAACCATTAAAATTGTGCTCAGTACGCAGCTTTTTGGCTACCTGCACCAAACGTTCCATCGTATAATCGGCATCTTTAAAAATACCCGAGCTAAGGAATAAGCCTTCAATGTAATTTCGGCGATAAAAACTTATAGTAAGATCAACTACCTCCTGAACGGTGAATGCAGCACGTTTTATATCATTGCTTTTTCGCGAAACGCAATAAGCACAATCGTAAATACAAACATTGGTAAGAAGTATCTTTAATAACGAAACACATCGCCCATCTTCTGTATAGGTATGGCAAATGCCATTACTGGCGTTCCCCAAACCCTTATCCTTATTTTTACGCTTGCTCCCGCTCGAAGAACATGATACATCATATTTAGCCGCATCGGCTAATATGTTTAGTTTCTCGGTAATCCGTTCTGCATTCATCAAATCAAAAATACTAAAATATTTAGTATTAAGAATGATGAAATAAATTATTTTTTCAGTAAAAAATTTAGCGGCTGAAAGTATTACGCAACAATCGTTTCTTCTTCAATTACCGGAATTTGCTGCGGCCTGCCATTTTTGAATGCCTTTCGTGGGGTTAAGCCAAGTAGCTCAAACATCGCCATATCTGTATCGAAAGATGGGTTTGGTGTAGTTAAAAGTTTTTCGCCTGCGAATATCGAGTTGGCGCCTGCCATAAAGCATAACGCCTGTTCAACGGTAGACATTTCTGTGCGGCCTGCCGATAAGCGCACAACGGTTTTAGGCATAATAATGCGGGCTGTAGCTATCATGCGTACCATGTCCCAAACAGAAACACGCGGCTGATCTGCCAACGGCGTACCTTGTACCGGCACCAACGCGTTTACCGGAACAGACTCCGGATGTTGGGGCATGTTCGCCAGCGTTTTAAGCATGGCAATGCGGTCTTCTTCCCTTTCGCCAAGTCCTATAATACCACCACTACAAACGCTGATCTTAGCTTTACGCACGTTTTTAATAGTGTCTAAACGGTCGTCATAAGTACGGGTGGTGATGATACGTTTGTAATCATCTTCAGAGGTATCAAGGTTATGATTGTAAGCATACAAACCTGCATCAGCAAGGCGCTGAGCCTGGTTTTCTGTTAGCATACCCAGTGTACAGCAAACTTCCATGCCTAAGCCATTAACAGCGGTAACCATTTCCAGCACTTTATCAAAGTCGCGGTTATCGCGCACTTCGCGCCATGCAGCGCCCATACACAAACGCGAAGCGCCGCCTGCCTTCGCCTTCTCGGCAGCAGCGATCACTTCTTCTTTAGGCAAAATGGCATGTACGTTAACACCTGTATTATAACGCGCTGCCTGCGGGCAATAAGCGCAATCCTCCGGGCAGCCGCCTGTTTTTACGGAGATAAGTGAACTGATCTGTACTTCAGAATAATCCTTGTTTTCGCGGTGAATGGTTGCCGCCTGATAAATAAGGTCAAGTAATGGGGTATAATATATTTCAGAAATTTCTTCTTTGGTCCAGTCGTGTCGTATTTGAATCATATTATTCAAATATAGGCGAATTTGATGATTTTAACCTACTCAATTCATCAATACATGCTTTCAAAAACTTTATCATTAAAGGTAATTGATCATCTTCTAATGCAATAATTTTATTTAAACTCCAATAATTACTGAATGCGATATTTTTCCCCCACGAATCTTCCTGCCATTTTAACGGATCGAGGTTTTTCCTAAAAAAACTAGTGATATAATCTTTTTCATTCATCTTAAATGGAATCCAAATCCTTACACCCAGTTGCACAGGTTCATCATTCCACCAATAATAACCCAAGTCGATATTAAATTTATGTGGTGTTCCAATGCTTTTATAGGTATAATAAGCTCCATCACCCAAACGGGTACTTCTTGATGAATCTTTCGAAAAAACACCCAGCCTTGCTGAAAAATAATCTCTCACAGAATCAATAACCTCATCCATTTTTGAAATTACATTCGAGATATTTTCCAAGCTTACTATGTCTAAATTTTCAAAATTATTATCCATTGCAATTCTATTTTCTAATAAAAATTCGTCAAATAAATTTGTTATAATATTATTTTCGTCCCGATCAATCAAATTACTAATATCCCACCATTTTATATTTTGAAAATTAATTTTTTCGCTAAAAATTTCTTTTTGTTCATAAAATTTAGTGAGGTAGATTAAAATTTTTCTTTTTTCAGATTGCTCTAGAATATTTACATATCTAGGTAACTGATTAATGCCTTCAGTGGACTCTACTTTATTCTCAATAAGTATAATAAAAGTTTCAGTATTAATTTCAATATCCGGTCTTCCAAATTTGGGGTAAGACTGCTGAGTTGAAATATTATCTATTAACTCATCACAGCCAATAAAATCCATAAAAGATTTCTGAAAAATAACGTCATCCATTAAACAATGCGCAAATAGTTCGGTAGAGAAGTTTTCTAAATCACCTTTATTTTCCCTTTGACGATAACTATATAATTTTGTAAAAAGCGAATCCATCTATAATAAAAGTGAAGATGCAAGCCACAAAGGCAATAAAAAGCCAATGCAATCTGTAAATGTGGTGATGATGATCGATGATGCCACAGCCGGGTCTATTCCTACCCGCTTTAAAACCAACGGAATAGTTGCGCCGGTTAATCCTGCTACAATGAGATTGCCGGTCATGGCTAAAAATAGAACCAACCCTAATAAAGGGTTGGCATCATACCAAAGTGCAACCACTAAAACAATTATTCCATTGGCGGCGCCGTTAATTAAGCCGACCGTAAATTCCTTCAGCACTGTACGATATGCCTGCGCGTCTGTCAGATCGTTAAGCGAAATACGCCGTACAGTTACGGCGAGCGCCTGCGTGGCTGCGTTGCCGCCCATGCCTGCAATAATGGTCATATAAGCTGCAATGATGGGAAGCTTTGCTTCTAAACCCGCAAAATGCCTGATAACCGACGCAGCAAGAAAAGCGGTACCCAGATTTATAACCAACCACGGCAAACGGCTTTTGACCGCGTCTTTCCAATTACCGCTTAGTTCTTCGTCTTCGGATACACCGGATATTTTCAAGATGTCCTCGGTGCTTTCGGCTTCCAATACATCAATGATATCGTCAACCGTAATACGCCCTAACAATTTCAAATAATCATTTACAACAGGAATACTTGTGAGGTTATACTGCGATATCAATTTTGCAACTTCTTCCTGATCGACATCCGCGCGCACAAAAACATAATCTGTCTTCATCAAATCGGCGACCATGGTTTCGGGTCGCGCTTTTATGATATCTTTTAGTGATACAATGCCCTGAAGGGTATCGTAATCATCTACAGCGTAGATGGTATAAAACTCTTCTATCTCCTCGGAAAGGCGGATCACCTCATCCAATGCGTCTTTCTTGTTTAAACTGACGTTGATCTTGATAACATCAGAATTCATCAAGCCGCCGGCGGTGTCCTCCTCGTAGGTTAAAAGTGTGCGAATGTTGGTCGCGTCCTCCTGGTCCAGATCTTCCAACACCTCCTGCTGCTCATGAACCTCTAATTGAGAAATGATATCAGTGGCATCATCATAATCCAGCTCTTCGATAATCTCCGAGCGTTTTTCCGGGTGAAGGTTAAAAAGTATCTGCTCCGGGTGATCTTCTTCGTCCATCTCAGAAATGATCTCCGAAGCCACATCAGCAGGCAATACGTTAATGATCTTTTGCCGCTGATCGGGGTTCAGCCGTTCGAACAAAATGGCGATCTCCGAAGCGTGATACTCTTCTAAAACTTTAAGAATTTCGGCATCATCACCATCAAGGGCGGTCCTTATTTTTAAAAGGTCGGCTTTATTGATCTCGAACGATTGCATACCTGCACAAAATAGGCATTCTAAAAACCTTATTCAACAAAAAAAGGGCAGATACCTCTGCCCTTTTTTATATAAGTAAGATTATCTAAGCCACTTTTTGCAGGCGATAAGATTGATCGTCAAGACTGATAGATAAATTATTTACACCTATCGATTCGATCTTGATCTTACGTTCGCCTAAGCGATCATAATTGTGGATCAATAAATATAAATCATCATTATTTTTCACTATCCTGAACGGCGAAACGATGCTCCCTGCGGGGCGGGTTTCTTTAAAGAATGAAATCTTAAGAAGGTGTTTAACGAAGTCAAATTCGAAACGTTTTTCGTCTTCAACGTAAATTCCGATAGGTAAAGAGGTCATGGTTTACAGGTTTTAGCCACTTATTAACCTTTGTCTATCCTAAAGGTTTTAACATTGCTAAAAATATTCGAATTTATCTTAGCGCTATTTGCTATAAAGGTACACCACCTTTAAGGAAGCATTATCAAGTCTTGACAACACTGCTTCTACTTTAAGTTTTGGAATACCGACGGTGAGGACGCATCTGTTATCGATGGACTTTTCTGTCACCCCAAGATCTTCATCTTTAATCAGTCTCATCACCTCGTTCAAATTGGCGTAGTCAAATTCAACTTGGTAAAAATCACGGAATACTTCTTTAACCATTCGCGCATTGACTAAAGCATTTTGCGCAGCGGTTTTATAGGCAGCAACAAGTCCGGGGATGCCTAACAAAGTGCCCCCGAAGTAGCGCACAACAACTATCAATACATTATTTAGCTGTTTCGATAAGATGAGATTTAGAATAGGCCTGCCTGCAGAACCTGCGGGTTCGCCATCGTCATTTACGCGCCCGTTAGATTGCTCATTCACAAACTTGCAAGCCCAGCAATAATGTGATGCGCCGGGCTGCAACTCTTTGATCTTTGCTACCGCGGGTTTTATACCGGCTTCGCTGTCTAGTGGAATAACATAGGCGATAAACTTGCTGCCGCTAACATTGTAAACACCTTCGGCAGCGGCAGCTACGGTCTTGTAACTATCGTCGAATAACATTAAGACAACTGGCTATAAGTAATGATGATTACGGCGGCAATGGCTAGGCCAATACCTATGCGGTTTAACCAGCTGGTTTTCTCTTTGAAGATAATTGTTCCTATTAACGTACCAAGCGTAATTACACCAATGTTCATGGCAGAGAAAACTATGGAAGGGCTTTTTGAAAACGATTGGTGCGCTTTTACGTAAAACAAAATGTTTCCGAAGTTAGCGATGCCCAATATCCAACCAAAAACAATGTATCTGAACTGAAAGCGCGCTTTGCCCGAGATAATGAGATACAACAAACCAATGATAGATAGCGCGAAAGCAATTACATAAACAACAAAAAGTGAGGTGCCGAACGAGATAGTTTTGGTAAGCGCAACTTGCTTAAACAATATGTCTACCAAGCCAAAACCAAGAAAAACAATAAGCGGGTATATCCAGACAGAACCGCCTGTCCTGTTAGGTGTTTGCCGGCCTGGTTTACTTAATAGCAATAATACAGCGATAAAACCGACAGCTATGCCTGCAATTTTAACAGCTGACAGTTGTTCATTAAAATAAAAATATGCTGCCGCAATGGGAACTATCAATGATATCCGTTGTGCCGTGTCTGTGCGCATAATGCCGGTAACACGTACTGACGCTGCAACGGCGACGAATAATGTTGGTAGTAAAAACCCCAGGATACTGTACAAATAAACCGGCGCGCCATCAAGTTGCGAAAACTGTGGCTTTAAAAATAACCAGGTAAGTAATATCGCCGTAAAGTAGTTCCAGGTTATAGCCTGAAAGACGTCTATACTGTACCGGCGTGCCAGTTTAAATAGCACAGATACCGTAACACTAAAACAAATGGCTAATAAAATATAGATCATTTATTGTGATAAATTTTAAGCATGTCATTACCGACCATCGTATGTTCAAAAAGCTGCCCCCCAATTAGTGGTGCGAATACGCCATTCTGCAACATTGCGCTTCCTGTAAATACCCGTGCCTCATCCCATAAACCGGCTTCAATAAAACTATTTAAAGTTTGTGCGCCCCCTTCTATGATAACCGACTGGATGTCTTGCAGGTATAATTGAAACAGAATATATTGAGGAACAAACTTGTCGAAATCTTCTAACGCTATGTATTTTACTTTGCCCTCAATACCGGTTTTAACTTCGTTAAATATAATGGTTTCAACGCTTTGATCGTATATCGCGAAGGATTGATCTATTTCCAGGCTACGATCTATGACAATTCTTTTGGGATTATTGCCTGTCCAGTAACGTACATTCAATTTTGGATCATCTGCCAATACGGTGTTTTTGCCAACCAAAATGGCATTCTCTTCTGCACGCCATTTGTGAACCAGTGTTTTTGCTTCGGGTTTTGTTATCCAAAACTGTGAACCATCTGCCGGGGCAAAATACCCATTTGCAGTCAGCGCCCATTTTAGGATCACATAGGGACGCTGTTTTTGAACGCGGGTAAAAAAGCGCTTGTTCAAATCTTCGCATTCCTGCTCCAGTACACCTACTTGCACATCTACACCTGCTGCCATCAGTTTTTCTATGCCTTTGCCATTAACAGCGTCGAACGGATCGCGGCAGCCAATTACAACTTTCTGAATCTGATGCTTTATGATGAGATCGGCACAGGGAGGGGTTTTTCCGTAATGCGCGCATGGCTCAAGAGAAACGTAGATCGTCGACTGCTTTAATAATTGCTCAGCATCTGGATGTTTCGTCAACGCGTCATTTACAGCATTTACTTCGGCATGTGGCCCACCATATTTTTGATGATAGCCCTCGCCTATTATTTTGTCTTTATAAACGATAACAGCACCTACCATAGGGTTCGGGCTAACATAACCGGCACCTAATTGTGCTAATTCAATGCAGCGCTGCATGTACATGTTATGCCGATCCATTGCACAAATTTATATTTGTTGCATGAAAACCGTGCAGGAAGCCAGTAATACTTTAAGGCGGCAATTAAACAAGCACTATGATAGTGTTGAGGCAGAAGCCATTACTATGCTTGTATTAGGCGACGTTACCGGTTTCTCCAAAGCGAAGCTTAAAGCTTTCGGCGACGAGCTACTTACTAACGTCCAGGAAGGCCGCATGGAGGCTATATCTGTGCAACTTGAGATGGGTATGCCGCCCCAGTACGTGCTTGGCCATACTGAATTTTATGGGCTCGACTTTGATGTAAGCCCAGCCGTACTTATTCCCCGGCCGGAAACAGAGGAATTGGTAAGCTGGATCATTGAAACGGTCAAGCAACCAAATTTTAACATTTTAGACATCGGGACCGGCAACGGCTGTATCGCTATCAGTTTAAAACATGAATTAAAACAGGCAAACGTTTTGGCTATAGATGTTTCTGCTGATGCTCTTGAAATTGCCCGTGCAAACGCAGTTAAGAACAACGTCGATATAAATTTTATTGAAGCCGACATTTTACATGAGGGTGCGTTAAGTTTTGAAAATAAGTTTGATGTGATCGTCAGCAACCCACCGTATGTTACTGAAAGCGATAAACTGCAGATGCATACTAATGTGACCGATTTTGAGCCACATACCGCTTTGTTTGTACCGGAAGATGACCCTTTGCTCTTTTATAAAGCTATTGCCAGCTTCGCTTTACAAAACCTAAATAGCAATGGCTTACTTTTCTTCGAGATCAATGAAAGTTTTGCTCAACAAACCATTGATATGATGACGGGTAAAGGATTTAGAGACATTGAATTAAGACAGGACATCAGAGGGAAAGATCGGATGGTAAAAGCTAATAACCCTTTAACCCCTAAAGGGGGAGTTTGACCTATACACACCTCTACTCCCCCTTTAGCGGGCTAGGGGGCTTAACTCCTTGGATGATATTGCCTTATGGTACTTTTTAAATAATCGTTATCAAGGTGTGTATAGATCTCTGTGGTGGTGATGCTTTCGTGGCCAAGCATTTCCTGAACCGCTCGAAGGTCGGCGCCACCTTCGACCAAATGGGTAGCGAATGAATGACGGAAAGTATGCGGGCTGATCTTTTTCTTTAAGCCGATGGTTTCGGCCAACTGTTTTATCAGCATGAAAATATATACACGTGTAAGCCTGCTGCCTCGCCGGTTTAGAAATACGAAGTCTTCCTCCCCTTTTTTTATGGAGATATGCACCCGCACTTCGTTAAGCCAAATCTCCAGCGCCTTTGTTGCCGGTCTGCCAATGGGTACTAAACGCTCTTTACTGCCTTTTCCCAATACCTTAATGAACTCTATCTCAAGGTATAGATTAGATATGCGCAACTCCGTTAGTTCAGAAACGCGCAGACCACAGCTGTACAAGATCTCAAGAATTGCTTTATTGCGGGCGCCATCCGGTTTAGAAAGATCGATGGCGTTTATAAGGTTGTCGACGTCTGTTTTGCTAAGTACATCGGGCAATTTACGGCGGGTCTTCGGCGACTCTAAAAGCTCAGCTGGATTGATCTTTATTTCATCTTCCAGCAGCAGGTATTTATAAAACGATTTAACCCCGCTCAGTATCCTGGCTTGCGATGTTGGCAGCATACCCAGTTCGCTTATCCACGTCAAAAAGCGCCTGAGATCGGCAAGTTTAATTTTGTCAGGAGTTAGTATAACTTCTTCATTTACTGAAAATTGCTGTAACTTATCTAAATCACTGATGTAAGCGTTTATCGAATTGGCGGCCATGCCCCGCTCTAACTTTAAATAGCTTGTGAAACCCTTTATTGCCGTACCCCAATCCACCTGATTTTAATTACCGCTATTTAATAACTAAGTTTGAAATGATGAATATACACATTATCAACGGACCAAATTTAAACCTCCTTGGCGTGAGGGAAAAGTCTGTTTATGGCGAACAGGATTTCGACAGCTATCTCAATAGTTTGAAACAACAATTCCCGGAAGTCAACATCAGTTATTTCCAAAGCAACAAAGAAGGTGAGCTGATCGACAAGCTGCATGAGGTTGGATTTTCTGCTGATGGCATAATCATCAATGCCGGTGGCTATACCCATACCTCCATTGCCGTTGCGGATGCCATTGCGGGAATAAGCACACCCGTTGTTGAGGTACACATTTCAAATGTATACAAGCGCGAAGAGTTTCGTCACAAGTCTATGCTGGCTGCTAATTGCGTAGGCGTAATTGCCGGTTTTGGTTTAGAGTCTTACAAACTGGCTTTGCAGTATTTTAACAAGTAGATGCCGACAAACAAAACGGCTCGCTCGCTTGTAGAGACGTTTGTTGATGAAATATATTTACAGGCCGATACTTTTACTTTTCCTGTTAACGTGCTGTTTTAATAGCAGTTATGCGCAAGAGCGCCATTACAAGCGTAGCGTATCAGACTCGCTGCGTGCCAGTGTGGTCAAAAGAGATTCGTTAATCAGATCGCTCAAAAAATCCGACACGTCTTTAAATAGCTTATTGCAGAAGGTCGAGTATTACAGTAATTCCTTCAACCAGATAAGCGTTAGCATAAAACAAGGCTTTGATACTGTGCAGATAAGTCGGCAGTTGCCCCGATACGAAAAGCGCATAGGTGATATTAAAGTATTGGTAGACAAAGACAAATCTAATACGCTAAGATACTTGTATGCTATTCGTGATATTTTAACGCATGTAGAAGATCAACTGGATGACTGGCAGGATCAACTTGCTAAATACAACAGCAAATTGGTGCAAATGCGAAACGACCTCTCTGAAATTAAGAGAGATACTGTATTTAAGGTAGTGCCTATTGACACCAGCTTACAACGTTCGACCGACGCACCAATAAAGGCCATCTTATCTAAACATCGCAAACTCGACTCACTAAGCAAAAGCGCACTGCTTAAGGTAGGCTTATTACAAAACCGGGTCGCAGACATCTATATATCCATCCTAGATGAAAAAGATCAGATAAACGCGAAGATAAGGGACTTTAGCGTTAGGGCATTTTCAGATGAGTATGACTATATCTGGGCAATGAAAAATACGCCTGGTATTACGTTCTTTTCGGCGTTTGAAGATACTTTCAACATGAATTATAAGCTGCTTAAATATATGTTAAGCCGCGATACCCTTATACATTTAGTTGGTTTAATTATTTTGGTATCCTTCTTTACATGGATATTTTCAAACCGGCGAAAGATCTTCAGTAAACGAGATAATCCTAAACAAATACTTGATCAAACAGGTTATGTAGCCAGGCAGCCTTTTTTATGTGCGGTTATAGTAGCATTTATCATACAGCCATATTTTTATGATCACCCTCCGGCTGTTTTTCTGGAATGTGTATTGCTGGTTTCTGTTATAGCGGTTTTCTTCCTGGTTAGAAGAACGTCGCCACAACCCATGCGGTTGTTTCTACAGCATTTGCTTTGGATCACAGTTTTGTTCGGTATCAGCAATCTCTTTGTAGAAGTTTCCACTACAGACAGGTTAATTATCTTTGTATTATCATTGGCAAGCGTGTTTATAGCTTACCGGTTCCTAAAAACAATTACCGATGCAGAAGAATATCCTCCGTATACGCAATCGGTGTTAAAAATTTACATCGCGTTGCAAGCAATTGCCGCTCTTTGCAACATCACCGGCCGTTTTACGCTTGCTAAAATCATTGCGGTTACCACAACCTTCAATTTATGGCTTGGCTTAAGCCTGTTTCTTTTTGTGCAGATCCTTATGCAAAGTCTCTTTTTGCAGCTGGAGGCCAACAAGGGAGAAAGTGTAATTAGCTCTTACCTGGATTTTAAGGTGTTACAGCGCAGGTTCAGAAATGCGTTGAATACCATCGCCGCTATTTTATGGATCATAATGCTGGCGCAAAATTTAAGTGTGGAAGATGCGCTATATGATAGTATAGGTAGTTTTCTAACCAAGTCCAGAAAATTAGGCGGCACCTTATTTACTTTCGGCAGCATTATAATTTTCATCGCCGTAATATGGCTTGCATCGTTAGTGGCTCGTGTCATAAGTTATTTTTACGACTCTGCAGATCAGCGCCGCGAAAGTCAGGGCAAGAATAAAAAAGCAAAAACATCTATGCTGCTGGTCAGGCTAGCCATTTTTGCCGTGGGCTTTTTATTGGCGGTGGCTGCTTCGGGTGTTCCTTTAGATAAAATTACGATCATCATAAGCGCGTTTGGTGTTGGTATCGGCTTCGGGTTACAAAACATTGTCAATAACTTGGTATCAGGATTGATCATGGCTTTTGAGAAACCCGTACAAGTTGGCGATATAATAGAAGTTGCGAACAAATCAGGAACGATTAAAGAGATCGGTATCCGTTCAAGTAAAATTCTTACCGGTGATGGCGCTGAGGTGATTATCCCTAATGGCGACTTTATATCGCAACCGGTAATCAACTGGACACTTAGCAACACCAATCGCAGGGCAGAATTAGCTATTGGCGTTGCTTATGGAACAGATATAGCCAATGTTAAAAACCTGCTTCTAGCAATGCTGAAGAACCGTGAAGACATTATGAGTATACCCGAACCGGTGGTTTTTTTAAACAGCATGAGTGAAAGCAACCTTGATTTCAGGATATCTTTTTGGGCCGCTGACATTAACACATGGACACAACTGAAGAGCAATATCTTATCAGCCATTTATGAACTTTTTGCAAAGAATGATATTAAATTATCGGTTCCGCAACGGAACATTCATTTGCATACAGACGGCTTAGACGAAGCGTTGAAACGAGACGGCAATTTGACTGGGGATATAGTCGACACAACCACCTCACTGCCTATAAAAAATCCCGAGGATTGAGATCGTTAAAGTGCGTTCGTTTTTTCAAGAAAAAATCTTTCACAATACTCCGCTTATACAAACCTGAAAGGTTTGCCTCTTTATTAGCCGGGTGATGTACATGCCCACGTTCCTTTTTACCGGCGAACAATTTTCGTACAAAATTCTGATGCGCACGGCTAACAGCCCAGGCATCTTTGCGCTTTCCTTCATTCATGAAACGCGCGATCGCCAGCGTATCCATAAAAAAACGTAAAGTTATAACCGGTACAGATTTGTATGCCGGTAAGTTTTTTTTAAGCAGCAGCAGGTTGTTCCTAAAGTTAAGATAAGTTTTAAAGGGATTTTCCTTGTCCAGGGTACCCCCTCCTACGTGGTAAACCTCAGATTCGGCGCAGTACATAATTTTATAGCCTTGATTTTTCAACCGCCAGCACAGATCTATCTCTTCCATGTGAGCAAAGAATTGCTCGTCAAAACCACCGGTTTCTTCCCAGCATTTCTTTTTAATAAATAATGCCGCGCCCGATGCCCAGAAAATTTCGCCCGAGGTATTGTATTGGCCTTTGTCCTCCTCTACTTCGTAAAAGATCCGGCCGCGGCAAAATGGATAGCCAAATCTGTCTATAAAACCACCGGCGGCGCCTGCATGTTCAAAGGTATTTTGCTGACTAAAGGCTTTAATCTTTGGAGCAGCCGCGGCAATGCTATCATCGGCCTGCATCATATTGATGACTGGTTCTATCCATCCCGGTCTAACTTCAATATCAGAGTTTAGCAGAATAAAGTATTCGGCATCAACCTGTTTTAGCACACGGTTATACCCGCCTGTAAAGCCATAATTGTTGTTATTCTGAATTACCGTAACCTGTGGGAAATGTGACTTAAGAAACTCTACAGAGCCATCAGATGAGTTATTGTCGCCCACTATTACTTCAAGGTTAGGATAAGAAGAATCAACTACGCCTTGCAGAAAACGGCTTAAATATTTAAGGCCGTTCCAGTTCAATATCACAACGGCAACTTTAGGCTGGTTAGGCATTGGCAGGCTCGGGTTTAAATTTCCACCTGCGGTGCGACCACAACCAATATTGTGGTTCCCGTTTTATCATTTCTTCTAAATGGTGCACGTGCGTATTTGTGATCTCGTATTGAGCAGTTTGCTTAGGTTCGTTAAATAAAGGGACAAATGTACAAGAATAGTAACCTCTTTTTAATACCCTCACGTCAGCAAATACAACTGTAGAGTTAAATGTAGTAGCCAGTTTCTCAATACCTAGAAAAACCGCGGTCGGCTGGTTAAGAAATTGCGTAAAGTAATGTGCTTCTTCCTTTACAGGCGTCTGGTCAGAAACAAATACACTGATAGTAGGCTCGTTTTTCAGCGCAACTAACGTACGCAGGATACTTTTCATTGGCACCAGGGTAGCGCCAAAACGGCTCCGCATTCGTGTAAACACGCTTTCGGCTGCTTCATTGCTAATTGGTTTGTAAACAATTATGCGCTTGTGGTTTGTTATTTGCCCAAGCCGCAGTGCCCCTAATTCCCAGTTACCATAATGGCCGTTTACGCAAATAATGCTTTTGCCGGATGCTAAAGTTTCTTCTAAAAATGCCGTGTTGTAAAGATCGACACGTTTAGTTACTTCGGCTTGAGACATGGTCAATAGTTTTATTGTCTCCACCATCAGGTCGCATAGGTAACGGTAGTATTTTTTGCTGATTGTGTTTAGTTCGGCCTCCGTTTTCTCAGGAAATGAATTTTTAAGATTTTCGGCAACAACCTTGCGGCGATAGCCAATTAGATAATACGTAACGATGTATAATACATCTGACAATACATACAGTACAGCTAGCGGCAGCAGCGAAAGAAGGTATAAAAAGAAAACAACTAAGCTTGCCAGCGCTTTTTTAATCATTAATTTCGGCGAAAGTTAATTTACAAACATAAGTGATATGATCGAGAATGGCGCTTTGCTGCCCATGTTTTATCTACCCCCGCTTGAATATTTTAAGGTGCTGAATGATTTTAAGTCTGACATCTGGATTGAGCAGCACGAACACTTCCCAAAGCAGACATATCGCAACAGGGCAAATATTTACACGCCTGATGGCGCGCTTTCTCTGGTAGTACCGGTGGTCAAAGGTTCTAAAGTGCATACTTCTGTAAAAGATGTAAAGATTAGTTATGATTTTCGCTGGCAGCGATTGCATTGGATGAGCCTGCAGGCTTGTTACCGCCGCTCGGCTTATTTCGAATATTACGAAAACGATTTTGCTCCATTCTACGAAAAGCGGTTTGATTTTCTTTTCGACTATAACCAGCAGTTGCTTGAATTGATCATCAAGTTGATGAAGATGAAATTAAACATCAGTTATACTTCCGACTATGAACGTAATTACCCGGAAAGTGTGCAAGACTACAGATCAAGCATAAGCGCCAAAAAAGAGCAGGCTTTTGAACAAAAGCCATACTTTCAGGTTTTTGAAGACAGGCACGGCTTCTTGAAAAATTTAAGCATAGTCGATCTGCTATTTAACCAGGGGCCGCAAGCTATCAACTACCTTTAATGAATACCAACAGGCATCACTTAAAAGCAAAATTCACAGGCAAGGTTGGCGACATGCCGGGAACTTTAACTTTCCCTGATGACGCACTGAAGCCCAAAATTGTGGTGTATTCTTACAATGCCGACGAGGTACAATCATCTAGCGGAAGCGATATCGAGGTTATCCTTAAGCAGTTTAAGAAATGCCCGAAGCATACGCACTGGATAAAGATCAATGGCATTGGCGATGCGCAGCTGATCGAGAAGATCGGCGAATTGCTGAATATAAACGTTTTGGTTTTAGAGGACATCGCCAACACGCACCAGCGCCCCAAGTTTGATGAGTACGATGGTTATGTTTTTGCCACCAGCCGCATTATCGAGTTTGATGATAAGCACGAGATCACCAGTTCGCAATTCGCGGCGATAGTTAAGGATGATATCATCATCACGTTTGAAGAGAATTATGAAAAACGCTTCGATGTTGTGGTAACCCGTTTAAAGGCCGGCAAAGGCGCCATCCGCACAGCAGGGCCCGGTTATATGTGCTATGCTTTGATGGATACCATCATAGACCAGTACTTTGTTGTTCTGGCCGACATCGGCGAAGCGTTGGATACGTTAGAAGACCGTTTATATGAGAAGGCGGACAAAAGCATCATGTACGATAGCCAGCACTTAAAGCGCGCCTTGATTATGATGAGGCGCGTAAGCTGGCCGGAGCGCGATAAGATAAACGATATGATCCGCAGCGAGAGCGCATTAATAACTCCCGAAGTAAAAACCTACCTGCGCGATGCTTATGACCACTGTATACACATTATGGATGTGACCGACAGTTATAAAGAGATTACCACAAGTGTAATGGATCTGTATTTGTCTATGGTGAGCAACCGCATGAATGAGATCATGAAAGTGCTGACCATTATCTCCGTTATCTTTATGCCCTTAACTTTTATCGCCGGTATATACGGCATGAATTTTCAGCGGCAGGATGACAAAGGCCATGTAATACCCGACAATATGCCCGAGTTGTATATGCACCATGCCTATCCTGTTTGCGTTGCTATTATGATATTGATAGCAGGGGTGCAATTATGGTATTTTACCAAAAAGGGCTGGTTCAGCAAGCTATAACAAAAAAGCCAACCGTTAGCTAACGGTTGGCCTTCTTAAAAAACTATTACTCACTTAGTTTATTCAGATTTTTGATCGTCTTCGCTGAGATTAAGCGTGTATGACGGCTCTGCTGCCCTGCTGGCAACATCTATAGCATCAGTATCAGCTTCAACTTCGCCGCTGTCTACAGAGTCTGTGCCATCGCCAGATAGATCGCTTTCTAAGGTCTGGGCGTTCTCCTGGTCGTTGCTGCTGTTTCTTGGGTTATCGTTGTCGTCGTTGTATTGAGCAACTTCTTCTTCGGGATTTCTCATGGTATTCGTTGTTTGGTTGTACTTTAATAACCGCCGAACTTACCGATTGTTCGCAGCAACGTTTTTATTTCTGAAACTCGGGTTTTAAGTACTGCTTCATCGCGGCACGCATCTTTAGCACTTTAGGTACCGATACCGACTGTATGTAAGGGCTATCGCCATGCAGCCTATAATACCCCTGGTGATATTTCTCTGCCGGGTAAAATACCTTGAATGGCTCAACCTGTGTTACCACTTTGCCATTATAATGCTTTGAGGCATTTACCTTGGCAATGGTTTCAAGCAAGGTGGCTTTTTCTTTGGGAGTGCGGTAAAAAGCTATTGAGCGGTAGTCTGTACCTTCATCCGGACCCTGGTAGTTCAGCTCGGTTGGGTTATGTGCGTAGAAGAAAGCTTCTGCCAGGGTAGCATAGCTGATCACCTTCGGGTCGTAGTAAACCTGTACAACTTCGGCATGGCCGGTTGTGCGGGTGCATACATCCTCATACGTTGGGTTTTTCTTTGTACCGCCGGCAAAGCCTGCCACAATGCTATGCACCCCTTTTAATTCATTAAGTGCCTCGCCCATCGCCCAGAAACAACCGCCGCCAAATGTGGCAACCTCTTCACCGGCCTTTGGTGCCGGAACGGCAGCAAAACTATTTTTAGAAGCCGACTCCTGCGCATTAGCGCAACTCCCCAGCACAACAAGTGCCAGCATATACATTGCAAATCTTTTCATTCTTCTCATTGATTTATATTATAAACGAAATCACTATCGCCATGGTTTAGTGCGGATTGTAAGCCAATTGCAACAAACCTCTCCCAAACCCTCTCCGAAGGAGGGGGCTTACTGCCCTAACTTTTGCTTCAACTGGAAAAGTAAAGACGCCATACCATTTATCTTTATCTCATATGTGGTAGAGAGTAGCATGCCCAATTTGCCCGGCGGCATTCCCTTGTTATGCAGCCATTCTAAATAATAAACCGGCAGATCGGCAATGATAGTCCCTTTGTATTTTCCAAACGGCATTCGGGTTTTTAAAAGCTCAATTAATACGGTATGATCCGGCGTTACATTCTCCACACGGTAAATGTAAAATAAAACATCTTTACTGATCCGTCAGCTGACGGACGGGTGTAACATGTGACACTTTCCCCCTAAATACTGACTTATTAGTATCTGACAGCATTTTGTCAGCATTGTAATTGCCTTATTATCAACCTTGCACAATCATGTCAGTGTAACGCGATCGCTGCTTTTAACCGAAAAAGTGTTTCATATTGTAACACGTGTTACACTGACAAAGCGTTGTCACCGCAATTTTTCAATAGGTCTGCAGCTTTACTTTGCGTCAATTAAATAGCTTCTTTGCGCCGGCAGTTGCTATTAAACCTACAGCTAAACCTGTGACGGCTGCAATGGCTAAAAACTTATGATTCACTTTAAACGGCGGCACATATACTAACCCGTTTTCATCGTAACGCGCCGGGTCGCCTACATATCTCCCGCTATCAGGGACAGACTTTTCGTCGAAGTTCTCTGTCAGATCTGCAAGCGCCAGTTGTAGTTCCCTCCCTCTCATTACCGGACCGTGCCCGGGTGCTGCTATCCGCGGTTGCAAATTGGCCAATGTTTCTACGGAACGTTTTGCAGATGGCCAGTCGGGCGTGAAATACATCGGCGGACCTGATATCTTCTTGATATAATTTAAAACGTAAATGGCCGATTCGGGCTTGGTGGTCGAAAATGCGTCACCTGCTATCAGCGTAGTATTTAATGGTAAAAACAAAGATATGTGTCCCGGCGAGTGGCCCGGGGTTTCTATCACCTTCCATTCCGGAAGTTCGGGTATGCCTTCATCTGTATCGATCTCTTTTATCTTTCCCTTGATATCAACGGGTTTTCTGCTAAATAAAACAGAGAACAAACTCATCACTCCCCCACCAACTGTAGGATCGGGCGGCGGGTACGATGCGCGACCGGTTAAATAAGGTATTTCTAGCTTGTGGGCATAAACGGGCACTTTCCAGTGTTTCAAAAGATCTTCCAGAGAGCCTGTATGGTCAGAATGGCCGTGAGTTAAAACAATTGCAGACGGCCTTGTACCAACACCAAACAATGCTTCGGCCATGGCAATGATCTTGTCTGCAGAATGCTTTGGCCCCGTATCTACCAATACCCAACCTTTGGCAACGCCCCGGCGGTTGGCTATCATATAAATATTAACAAAGGTGAGCTTCATTCCCCAAACGCCTTGCGCGACCTGGAAAAAACTGACGTTATTCTTCTTAATCATTTATTAACTGGTTTAGCTGCTAACAAGCTGTTTAATGTTATGGTTTTGTAAAAGCTGTATTACCACACACAAAAAGAGTGGCGGCTTGTTGCCGCAGGTATTAAAACAATATAATGGAAACAGGATACGATGTAGTGCTTACAGGGTCTGACGGACCGGTTGAAGGTGTGGCAAAGACTATTGCCGCGACAGGTTATGCCGAAGCTTATGAATTTAAATCTGTGGACGACACCATTCACCTTATCATAGCGAAAGATAATGATCAATGGATACGGGTGGGCGGCACAGACCCCTATTTTACCGGGTGGGCCGATGAATTAGCAGAGCAGATATTAATACAACGATAATTGTGATGGAGAAGAGAGAGTTAGGAAAATCGGGCATCAAGGTTGCACCGTTTTGCCTGGGAGGTAATGTTTTTGGCTGGACGATAGACGAACAAACGTCATTTAAAGTGCTGGACGCTTTTGCAGGCGAAGGCATGGATTTCATAGACACGGCAGACGTTTATTCTACCTGGGCTAACAACGGCACCGGCGGTCAATCTGAAACTGTGATTGGGAACTGGTTAAAGAAAAGTGGTAAGCGGAATGACGTCATCATCGCCACGAAAGTTGGCAAACCTATGGGTGGTGACAAGAAAGGCCTCTCGGCAAAATATATCGCCCAAGCCGCGGAAGATTCGCTGCGCAGGTTGCAAACAGATCATATCGATTTATATCAGTCGCACGAGGATGACTCTAATACGCCGTTTGATGAGACGTTCGAAGCTTTTGAGAAATTAATTAAAGAAGGAAAAGTGCGGACTATAGGCGCTTCCAATTTTTCGGGCGACAGGTTAAAGGAAGCATTAACTGCGGGCGCTGCAAAAGGTTTTTCAAACTATCAGACCTTACAGCCGGAGTATAACCTTTACAACCGCCAGGATTACGAGAAGCAGTATGAAGATATATGCCTTGAGAAAGGTTTGCGTGTTATTAGCTATTTTTCGCTGGCCAGCGGATTTTTGACCGGCAAGTACCGCAGCGAAGCCGACTTTGACAAAAGCAAACGGGGCGGCGGCATGAGTAAATATCTTAACGATCGCGGCAAACGTATTTTAGCCGCCTTAGATGATATCGCCGCGGAGTATAATGCAACCCCGGCGGCAGTTTCATTGGCATGGCTTATAGCACGGCCAAGCATTACCGCGCCTATTGCCAGCGCCACAAGCGTTGATCAGCTGAAACAGATCTTAAAGTCTTTAGAATTAAATTTAAGTGCCGAAGCTGTTGCCAAGCTCGACGAAGCGAGTGCGTATTGATCTAAAAGAAGTCATGCCGAACTTGTTTCGGCATCCCAAAGATAGGTTTACTGTGTAAAGGAATTCAATGTGAGATGCCGAATCAAGTTCGGCATGACATAAACTTACAACACAAAAAAAGGCGGCCTTATAGCATCGGCCGCCTTTTCACTTATATATATGTTGGGGAATTGCTTAGAATCTTGGGGGCCTTACAACACCCATTTGGTTTGCAGCAAAGTGGTTATCCATTCCTCCTGATCTCATACCACCTTGCCCGTTGCGGCCGCCATTCTGTCCGCCATCGTTTGCGGGTTGCTGGTCCATACCACCTCCGCGGTTTTGACCGCCATTGAACTGCCCACCGTTTTGTCCGCCGTTATTTGATGGCTGCTGATTATTCCTGTCGCCGCCACGATTCTGGCCACCGTTGAACTGACCATTGTTTTGACCGCCATTTGCAGGTTGCTGGTTGTTCCAGTTACCACCACCGCGGTTTTGGTCGTTTTGGTACTGACCGCCACGGTTATCTTGTGGCTGATTAAATCCGCCACGGTTTTGGTCGCGGTTAAACTGTCCGCCATTATCATACCTTCTGTCGTGGTTATCGAAGTTGCCACCGAATGGGCGATCGAAACCCCTGTTGTTCCCTGGCCTGTCAAAGCCACCGCGATTGTTAAAACGGTTGTCTGCAAAACCACCACCTCTTTGGTCGAAGCCGCCATAACGGGTGCGGTACATGTCGTGGTGCATAAAAGGGCGCTCGCCTCTTATCTCGTACCTGCGGGCATTTCTCCAGTCAAAATCGTGGAAACGGCCCGGCAAATACGCTGCTGATACCCACTGCCTGCCATCATTGTAGTAGTAGCAATGTTGTGGTACACTGTAGTACGCTTCAACATCGGGCAGGTAGTAATAATCGTCGCCGTAAGCGTTATCAACATATTGAACAGGAGCCTGGTTGTATACGGCATGTACGCCAACACCACCAAGATTTAAGCTTACGTGTAAACCTACTTGTGCGCTCGCAGTGTGGTAAGCCAATACAGCTAAACCTGCTGCCATAATTGTTGTTAACTTTTTCATTTTCGTGTTATTTGCATGTATGACGATACAAACAGGCTCAAGGTTTAACCACACTTGCAAATTATTTTGTAGTATTTACCTATTTCAAGTCATAGTTTTACTAATACCAAAAATTGCAAAATATAATTCCGTAAAACACAGATCACGCATCTCCCAGCCAAATTAAATTGTCTGAATATTGTTACACCAATACATTCTATTGCCTTAAAACTTATTTTACTTATCGAGGTATAATCTGTTAATTTGAGTTCACTCACCAATCATCCATGAAAACAAGACGTTTATCTGCGCTGGCAGTGCTTTCTGTGGCTACTGTTGCGTTATTATCTTTTAAATGCCTGTCAAACAAACCGGGCGACAACAAAGAAACTGCTGCCGCAGGGTTAAAACTTCCGGCAGGTTTCAGCGCCGCGATCATAGCCGATAATCTGGGCACGGCCCGGCACATTGCAGCAAGTCCGCAAGGCGACATTTTTGTAAAGATCAATTACAACGCGCGCCGCAAGCCCGATGGCAAAGGCATTGTTGTTTTACACGATAATGGCGACGGTACTACCACACAAAAGGCTGGCATTACCGCGTTTCCGGGTACCGGTATCTATTTGAAGAACGGCTATCTGTATGCTTCGTCAGATGAAAACGTTTACCGCTATAAGCTGAATGCTGAAAATGAAGTTGAACCGGGCACACAGCCCGAAACAGTGGTTAGCGGTTTGCTGAGCCGCCACGAGCATGAGGCCAAGGCCATTTTGCTTGACGATGCCGGGAACCTTTATGTAAATATTGGTGCCTACTCAAACGCTTGCCAGGTTAAAGACCGCCAAAAAGATTCGCCGGGACAAAAGGGCTGCCCTGTTCTGGATTCGGCGGGCGGTATCTGGCAGTTCAAGGCTGATAAATTAAATCAGCACTATGGAGACGGAGTGCGTTATGCTACAGGTTTGCGCAACGTTGTGGGCATGGATTGGAATAAGCAGAACAACCAGTTGTTTGTGATGCAGCACGGCCGCGATCAATTGCATGATTTGTATCCCGATATGTACACTGTGCAGCAATCTGCCATTTTACCTGCCGAGTGTTTGTATGCTATTAACAAAGGCGACAATGCCGGCTGGCCATACATTTATTACGACCAGTTAGTCAACAAAAAAATATTAGCGCCCGAATATGGCGGAGATGGTAAAAAGACCGGCGGCGAAAACGCTATCGATCCGGCAGCTGCATATCCCGGACACCTGGCACCAGACGGTTTGTTATTCTACACCGGCAATCAATTTCCCGAGCGCTATAAAAATGGTGCATTCATTGCGTTTCACGGATCATGGAACCGGGCACCTGAGCCGCAAGCAGGTTACTTTGTAGTGTTTCAGCCATTTAAAAATGGCAAACCTGATGGTAAATGGGAAGTTTTCGCTGATGGATTTTCAGGTTCTGCAGAACAGACAGCTTCCGGCCGTGCCGAACACCGCCCATGCGGATTGGCGCAAGCTGCAGATGGTTCTATCTATGTGACCGATGACAGCAAAGGTGCCATCTACAAAATATCTTACAAAAAATAATGACCAAAATATTTTCGATCATACTCAGCACCGCCCTTTCGGCGGTGCTTTTTAACGTGAGCGCACAACCGAAAAAGCCGGTAACCCATATAGGCACACCAACCAACGGGCCGGTACAGGGCTTGTCTGGAAAAGCCGTTTACGCAAAGTACTGTGTATCATGCCACCAGGCTGACGGGCTTGGCGTGCAAAAAATGAATCCGCCCCTGTCAAAAACATCATGGATAGAGGGCGATAAAAGCCGCATCATTAAAGTTGTGCTAAATGGACTTAGCGCCACAGAGATAGATGACGAAACCTACAACAATGTAATGGCGTCATTCGACTTTTTGAGCGACAGGGACATAGCCAATGTGCTTACTTACGTTCGCAGCAGCTTTGGAAATAAAGCGTCGGCGGTGTTACCTGAGGAGGTATCTAAGCTTAGGACCAAGAAAAAATAGTTAAGCTGATAAGCGCTGCTGCTCGTCTATCGGCAGGTTTACGTTTAATCCCTCAACTAGGTAATTGTTCATCAGCTCGCTTTCGGAAACGATAACGCAAAAGTCTTCATAGCGTACGCCATTTTCGAACGGATACAAAGTGTAACCGCGCTTATTGGCATCGTAAACGCCCAATTCAAAAATTTCGTCGTAATTCTTGCCTTTTATTTTAGCGCCGTCAATCAATTGATAGGCGTCTTTTATTTCGTTAAAATCGATGTTTTTCATAGTGGCATGCGTAATACAATTACTTTGCCACAATTTTGATCTTAGCTAAACCACTCGAAAAGATCGGCCTGTTTTAATTGTTGTTTACAATCTTGGTCAAAGTCTTTTATTATTCTTCCTTCTGCCATTTGTATAATGCGGTTGCCGTAAGTAAATGCCTCTTTAAGATTATGGGTCACCAATATGGCCGTGAGGTTTAGGCTTTGAATGATCTTATCAGCAGTGCGCATAACAATATCTGCTGACCTTGGATCGAGAGCCGCGGTTGGCTCATCCAACAATAATATTTTGCACTCATCCATAGTGCTCATCAGTAAGGTAAGCGCCTGCCGCTGCCCGCCAGACAATGTTTCCATTAACGCATCCGGTTTGTTTTCCAGGCCAAGGCCAAGTACAGAAACCTTTTCTTGTACTAATTTTCTGAAGGTACTGTCAATGCCTACGGTCAGGCCTTTCGGTTTAGTTCGTAACGCAGCCAGCCTAAAATTGTCAATAATGCTAAGGCCCGGGGCAGTGCCACTTAGAGGGTTTTGAAATATACGTGCTATCCACCTGCTGCGCTCAAAGTCTCTAAGTTTGGTTACTGCTTGTCCATCAAATAATATCTCGCCTGATGTTGGCAAAACACTGCCTGCAATAGCATTGAGTAAAGTTGACTTACCAGATCCGTTTGCCCCGACAATGACTAAAAATTGTCCGTCTGAGATGTTGAGATTGATATCTTGCAATGCAAGTACTTCTGTGTCCAAACCTTTATTGTAGGTTTTTACAAGGTTATTTATCTCAATCATTGCGGGCGGATAAAGTCAAACGCGGCAAACCCACGATGAGCAAGACAAAAACAGCAGTTACTAATTTTAACAAATTGGCATCTACTCCAATAGCTAACGTGAGTGCTAAAACCAATTGAAATATTACCGCACCAACAATTACTAATTTTAAAACAGTGTTGATAGCATTTATTCTTAACCAGTTGATCAGTGTTTCTGCAATGATCACAGATCCTAAACCCGTAATGACAATACCAATGCCCATGTTAATGTCCGCATAACCCTGCAGTTGCGTCATCATGAAACCGCTTAAGGCGGTAAGCACATTAGCGACAGCCAGGCCGATTATTTTCATGCGGTCGGTACTTACGCCCAGGGCTTTGATCATCTGCTCGCTATTTCCTGTGGCGCGCATGGCGATACCGAAATCTGTTTTGAGGAGATAGCCAATCGTTGCCATCAGTGTAATACCTATAACTATCAACATGATCAGGCTGTTTACATTGCTGTCAATCTTTAAGTGGATAAGTTCAAAAATCGATGCTGTACCGATCAAGGGCACATTGGAGCGTCCGAGGATGGTCAGGTTAATGGAATATAAACCGGTCATGACCAAAATTCCCGCAAGCAAAGCGTTGATTTTTAATTTGGTATGAATGAGGCCTGTTAGTGCTCCGGCTACCGCCCCCGCTACCAAAACCACTAGTATTGTAACCCACAATGATTGCTGATGGCTAAGCATTGCGGCCGTAACTGACCCTCCTAATGTATAACTGCCATCGGTAGTAATATCCGGGATGTTGAAGATCTTCATGGAAATATAGATACCCAGCACCAGTCCGGATAGGCACAACGCCTGTAATATAGCCGTCAGATAAAACCCCATTACTTAACCGGCTGAAAATTATTTGGCAATTTTATGTTATACTTCGCGGCAGCAGCGGGATTGTAAACCCTTTTGCGAATCTTTACCATCTCGGGCTTTAAGCCATTCATAGACCGGGTTTTAAGATACTGTGCAGCTTGCAGACCTGCCTGGTACCCCCACTGATAAATGTCTGCACCAAAGGCTGCTACTGCCCCACGCTTAACTAAGCCTGCCTCACTGGTGAAAATAGGCACGTTAACGGCGTTGCAACTTTTTAAAATGGTTTCAAACGCTGCGAATACGGTGTTATCGGGGTTAGCGAAAAACGCGTCAATATTTTTTGATAGCAAAGATTGTGTAACCAATTGCGCATCTGCGCTGCTATTTAATGGCAAGGCAACAATGTTCACATTCATTTTTGAGGCAAGGCCTTTAATTCGTTCCAACGCATCGGCAGATTGGGGCTCAGATTGGTTGTAGATCATACCGACCACCAACTTACCAGATTTTGGCTTCAGTACTTTGGGAATAATCGAAAACGACGTGTCAATATAATTTAGATCTTCAACCGCGCCGAAAAGATTTGACGGGCCTTTCCCGCTAGCGTCTAATAAGTGGGCTCGTGCCAATGTCGGTGACACCATCATTACTATTGGGATAGCCTTCGTTTTTTGCGCCGCTGTAACTGTTGAAAGTGTTGTGCAGGTAGCAATAAGGTCAACTTTCTCTGATACAAACTGATTAATTATTTGGGTAAGTGTAGGTATGCTGCCCTGTGCGTTGCGGTACTCAATGTCAACAGTATGCTTTTCTTTACTAAAGCCGTTAGCGGCAAGTGCATCAGTAAAACCATCGCGGGCCTGAGATATAGTCGCGTCTTCGAACGCATCGGCAAAGCCAACAACAGGAACATTCTTGTCGCGCGTTTTACAACCGAAAGTCAACGTAAGAAGGGCTACAAATATAAGCAGGGCAGCGTATTTCATTTCACTAAATTAGCTATTTACCATTAAGGCGTAAATGCGATCCTCGTTTTATGACCTGTTTTCCATATTTTAGGGCACAATGTCATCCATAGTCTCTAAACTGCCCCAAACAGCGGTCAACATATTTTCTGTAATGTCGGCCCTTGCAAATGAACACAAGGCTATCAATCTTTCTCAGGGCTTCCCCGATTATCCATGCGATCCGCAACTGATCAAACTGGTTAATAAAGCTATGCTTGCCGGACATAATCAATATGCGCCAATGGCGGGTGCGGTTGAATTACGCGAACGCATAGCAGAGAAGGCTGATAAACTTTACAACGCTGCTTACAATCCCGACACGGAGATCACAGTTACAGCTGGCGGTACCGAGGCTATCTTTACAGCAATAACCGCGGTTGTAAATCCAAATGATGAGGTGATCATTTTTGAACCGGCTTATGACTGCTATGCCCCTGCCGTCAAGCTTGCCGGCGGCATTGTTAAGTCGCTGCAACTGCACGAACCCGATTATAGGATAGATTGGGCAATGGTGCGTAAGCTTACAACTAACAAAACAAGGCTAATCATCCTTAACTCGCCGCACAATCCTACAGCAACAATCTTAAATGAGCAGGACATTAAAGAACTGACATCGCTGGTTAAAAACACAGACATTATTATCTTGAGTGACGAGGTGTATGAACACCTGGTATTTGATGGGCACAAACACCTGAGCATGGCTGCGTTCCGGGAGCTAAAAGAACGCAGTTTTGTTGTGGCTTCCTTTGGGAAGTTGTTTCATACAACAGGCTGGAAAATAGGATATTGCATGGCACCTTCTCAACTGATGAATGAATTTAAAAAAGTACATCAGTACAACGTCTTCAGTGTGAACACGCCTATGCAGATCGCGGCTGCGGAATATTTAAAGGATGAGAACCATTATTTAGGGCTGGCTGATTTTTTTCAGCAAAAACGTGATTATTTTAGAGAAGCTTTAGCTGCAACTAAATTTGATCTGCTGCCATGCAGCGGTTCCTATTTCCAATCAGTCACATATAGAAACGTTACAGATGAAAAGGATAGTGATTTTGCCGTTCGCCTGGTTAAAGAATTTGGGGTTGCCTCGATACCTATATCTGCATTTTACTCGCGCGCAGGTAATGAATCTGTGTTGAGGTTTTGCTTTGCGAAAAAGCAAGAAACGCTTGATAAAGCCGTTGAGAGATTATTAAATTTATAAATCGTTAAAGCCGTTAATTATGGGAAACTTAAAAATCACCACATTCCAGGGATATTTGTTTTGGGAAAACACAGATAAAAATTTACAAAATATAAGTCTTAAATTATCGAGCATCCGCGAAAAAACGGATCTGATCATTTTACCGGAAATGTTTACAACAGGGTTTTCTATGAATGCCGCAGAACTTGCCGAAACCATGGATGGTAAGACAATTAGCTGGATGAAAGAGACCGCCCGGAAATATGATACTGTTATAACTGGAAGTGTTATCATATCAGAAAACGGGAAATATTATAACCGGTTGATATGGATGCGGCCGGACGGAAGTTTTGAAACTTACGACAAGAAACACCTTTTTACGCTTGCTAAAGAGGAAAATACCTACACAGCAGGCAATAAACGGCTAATCGTTGATTTAAATGGCTGGAGGATATGTCCGGTTGTTTGTTATGATTTGCGCTTTCCTGTTTGGTTGAATAATGTAGATGAAGTTTATGATTTACTTATTGTTGTAGCCAACTGGCCCGAGCGCCGCTCGCACCACTGGCGCAGCCTCATCACAGCGCGGGCAATCGAAAATCAAGCATACGTTATTGGTTTAAATCGTGTCGGCCATGATGGACACGAAGTTTATCACTCTGGTGATTCCAGCTGTATAGACCCTCTTGGAAATGTAGTCTACTACAAGCGTGACGAAGAAGACCTTTATACTTTTACCATTAGTTTAGATGAGGTAGAAAAAACAAGGCAGTCACTTCCTTTTCTTAAAGACGCTGACCATTTTACTTTGCAGTAGATTGAATCTCCTTTTTAAATATTTCTAATATCGCGTAACGAAGCTCTACCTCAAATATCCTACAGACATCGGGTTAAGGGCGATTGCTTTAATTTGCCTTATACAGCTATTATTTTTATTATCCGCTATTAAGGTCTTTGGTTTTTTTTGTTTAACGCAAGGCGAGTTGCAATTTGTCTTGCAACAAATAAAATGGGTCGTTATAATTCTGGTTCCTGCACTATTTATTGTAAATTACAGATTATATAATGGTTCCTTTTTCGAACTACACAAGCGATGGGAAAACGAGAGTGATAAAAAAAAGCGGTTATTCGGAATATTATTAGTTCTTTTTTTCATAAGCCCATTTGCCATTGTTGCGTAAGTGACTTATCTCTAAATAGCACTACCGCCAGATGAATTCCATTTAAGAAAATTGTCATAATACTATCACATAGCGCATATTACCAGTCAGTTGTGCAACAGATGGCTTAAACGGTTAATGCTTCATTAAAAATTCATACGGTTTAATAAAATTTGTTACGTCGAATAGAAACTCCGAAATGCAACTAAACAAACGAATAACATACTTATTTGCTGCTCTTCTCTTATCCTTTTCAATACCCGCTAATGCACAGACCGATACGCTGAAAATTAATTTTCAGGATGCCGAAAAAGCTTTCCTGCAAAATAACCTGAGCCTCTTAGCACAGAAATATAATGTAGAGTCTACCAAAGCCCTTATCGATCAGGCGCGCCTTTGGGATAACCCTACCCTAAGCACAGATCAAAATATCTGGGATGGTGAGAGCCGAAAATTCTTTAAACATGGCGATGGCTTCGGTCAGGTGTTTGTGCAGTTAAGCCAGGTCTTCCTGACAGCCGGGAAACGCGGTAAGCAGATACAGGTAGCCAAAGATAACGCCCAGGTTCAGCAAGCAGCTTTAAATGATCTGATGCGTAACCTGCGCTACAACCTGCAATTAGATTTCGGGCAGGTAGCTACGCTTGTAAAACAAAACGAGGTCTATAAAAACGAAATAGCTGCTGCATCTAATCTGGTAGACATAACGCAAAAGACCTTTGATGCCGGTAATGTGTCTATGAAGGATCTCATACGCTTAAAAGCGTTGTTATTTGGCTTGCAGAATGATATGGTTGAAAACAACCGCCAGATCAATGAATTGCAGACTGAATTAAAAAGCCTTATGCGTATCAAGGAAACTACGTTTGTATCGCCCCAGGTTAATGATGTACCTGCTATGAATGTTGATCTTAACATTGCGTCACTAATAGAACAGGCCAAGGCAAATCGTCCAGACTATTTATCGGGTCAATATCAATTGGCATCATCTACAGATAATTTAAAATACCAAAAGGCTTTGGCTTCGCCGGATGTAACTATCGGTGGCTCTTTCGATAAGAACAGCAGCTATGCGCCAAACTATTATGGTTTGCAAATAGGGTTACCCCTACCGGTTTTTAACCGTAACCAGGGCAATATCAAATCCGCAAAGTTTGATATGATGAGCCAGCAGGCAACGCTCCAGGATACAGAAATTAAATTGCGTAATGATGTTGCAGAAGCGGTATATCAATATCAGCTAAATCAAAAACTATTTACCACCCAGCAGATACAGTTCAACGAGCAATACGATAAGCTGTTTAATGCCATGACCACTGCTTTTAAACGCCGCGAAATAAGCCTGGTGGAGTTTATAGACTTCTTTGAAAGCTACAAAGATACCAAGCTTAAAATACTGCAGCAGCAATACAACCTGCAAAAATCTATCGCAACTTTAAACTTTGCCGTAGGCACAACAATAGTTAAACCTTAATAATCCCCCGAAACTAAACTTATAATGACTAAAAATAATTTGTTAGCTGCCGGCCTTAGCGCCATTACTTTACTGGCAGCATGCAAGCATAAAACCGAGGCCACAACAGAAGCTAAACAAGTTTGCGTAAGCGACTCTATGGCTAAACTCATCACTATTGATACCGCGAAAGCAACCGCTATGAAGGATGAGCTGCAACTATCCGGCGAGGTATCTTTTGATGATAATAATGTGGTTAAGGTATTTCCTTTCTCTAGTGGCCAGGTAATGGAAGTTAAAGTTTCACTTGGCGATAAGGTTAGCAAAGGCCAGACCTTAGCTGTTATCCGCAGTGCGGACGTTGCCGGTAATTATACCGACTTAACATCATCAAACGCTGACCTGTCTATCGCTAAACGCCAACTGTCGCAAGCGGAGTATCTTTATAAAAACGGCATTTCAAGTGAGCGTGATTATACTGAAGCAAAAGAAAATTATAACAAAGCAGTTGCATCGAGCAGTAAAATACGCCAGCAAATAGCCATCAACGGTGGCGGTAATACCAACGCCAGCGGCACACTGGTAGTTAAAGCGCCTGAAAGCGGTTACGTGGTAGAGAAAAATGTAACTCAGGGCAGTTTCATCCGCCCCGACAATAGCGCCAGTTTATTCACCATTTCTAACATGAAGGATGTTTGGATCTGGGCTAACGTTTTTGAAAGCGACATTGCTAAAGTAAAACAAGGCTATGATGCTAAAGTGACTACCATTGCCTACCCCGGTAAAGTGTTTAGCGGCAAGGTAAATGAGGTAAGTTCTGTGCTCGACCCGGATAACAAGGTGATGAAGATAAAGATCACCCTGCCCAACCCTGATTTACTATTGAAGCCCGAAATGTTTACAAGCGTAACCGTAACCAACAGCGAAAATAAAGAAGCGGTATCGGTACCGAAAGCTGCGGTTGTATTTGATAACAGCAAATACTTTGTGGTGGTGTACAACGGCAAATGTAACCTTAGGGTGCAGGAAGTGACTGTAATAAAAAGCGTGGACAATGTATCATACATCAGCGCGGGGCTTAACCCCGGCGACAAGGTGATCTCAAAAAACCAATTGCTTTTATACGATGCGTTGATAGCCGAGTAATTATTTGTCGACTATTACATCTCTTATTTAACTACCCCAGTAATTAACAATGAATAAATTCATTAAAGGCATTATACAGTTTTCATTAAAGAACAGGTTTTTTGTGTTTTTTATGACGCTGGTGCTTATAGCTTTGGGTGTTTGGAGCTATAGCAATACCCCTATCGAAAGCTTTCCCGACGTTACCAATACACAGATCATCATCATAGCGCAATGGCCGGGGCGCAGTGCCGAAGAGGTCGAAAAGATGATCACCATCCCGCTGGAGACGGTTTTAAACTCGGTACAAAGCAAATCTAACCTGCGCACCACATCATCATTCGGTTTATCTTATGTGCGTATCATCTTTGATGATGGTGTCGATGATGCCTTCGCGCGTCAGCAGGTGTTAAGCCGTCTAAGTAATGCTGACCTTCCGGATGGCGTGAAACCCGAGGTTGAGCCGCCTTATGGCCCTACAGGCGAGATCTATCGCTACACGTTAAAAAGTAAAACTAAGTCGCTTCATGATCTTACCGCCATACAGGATTGGGTACTCGATCGTCAGTTCAAAGCAGTGCCGGGTGTTGCCGACGTAAACAGCTTTGGCGGCGAAGAAAAAACCTACGAAGTAAGCGTTAACCCTTCCCTGCTTCGCAAGTATGAGTTGACATCCCTTGACGTCTATAACGCCATCAATCGTAGTAACATTAACGTGGGTGGCGATGTGATCGAAAAGAACGACCAGGCCTATGTTGTGCGTGGTATCGGTTTGATAAATAACATCGACGAGATATCTAACATCATCATTAAGAACGTAAACAACGTTCCTATTTTGGCAAAAGACGTTGCTGATATCAAGGAAAGCGGATTGCCGCGTTTAGGTCAGGTTGGTCGCGATAAGCAGAACGATATGATAGAGGGTATCATTGTGATGCGTAAAGGCGAGAACCCTGCAGAGGTGCTGGACCGCGTGCATGCCAAAATAAAAGATCTTAACGAAAACGTTTTGCCTAAAGACGTTAAGATAGATACCTTTTATGACCGTACCAACCTGATGGATTTCACCACCGAAACGGTGATCCATAACCTTATAGAGGGCATTGTGCTGGTAACAGTTATTGTATTCCTTTTTATGGCCGACTGGCGTACGACTGTTACGGTAGCATTGGTTATTCCGCTTGCTTTGCTCTTCGCGTTTATCTGTCTGCGTATAAAGGGCATGAGCGCCAACCTGCTATCAATGGGCGCAATTGACTTTGGTATCATCATAGACGGCGCGGTGGTAATGGTTGAGGGTATATTCGTTGCACTTGATCATAAGGCCCACGCGGTAGGCATGCCGAAGTTTAACCGCCTGGCTAAGCTCAGCATTTTTAAAAATGTAGGTACGGAGATGGGCAAGGCCATCTTCTTCTCTAAGGTGATCATTCTTACCTGTTTGGTGCCCATCTTCGCGTTCCAAAAAGTAGAAGGCAAGCTTTTCTCGCCGTTGGCCTACACACTTGGGTTTGCCTTGTTAGGTGCATTGATTCTCACGCTTACCCTTGTTCCTGCCCTATCGAGCATATTGCTTAATAAAAATGTGAAGGAAAAGCATAACCCTGTAGTGTTATTCTTTGAGAACGGCGTGCGCCGCATGTTCAACTTCACTTATAAGAACCAGAAGCTAAGCCTTATCGTTTCTGTTGTCTTTATGGTGCTTACTTTCGCTTCGGCGAAGTTGCTGGGTACAGAGTTCTTACCGCAATTAAATGAGGGCGCCTTATGGGTTACCGCCCAGTTGCCGATGAGTACATCGCTGGAAAGCTCTGTGAATATCACCAACAAGATGCGCCAGATCTTAGCTGGCTACCCCGAGGTTAAGCAAACCCTTTCGCAGGTGGGCCGCACAAATGACGGTACCGACCCAAAAGGTTTCTTTAACGTGCAGATACAGGTTGATTTAAAACCTAAAAAAGAATGGAAGCGCGGCATTACCCAGGATGAACTCATAGCCGACATGTACAAAAAGCTGAGCGAGTATCCGGGTATCATCTATAACTTTTCGCAGCCTATAAGTGATAATGTTGCAGAAGCTGTCGCCGGTGTGCCGGCGTCTATGGCTGTTAAGATATTCGGGCCGGATTTTGAGGTGTTGGATAAAAAAGCAGATGCTGTGGTAAACGTGCTCAAGCACATCCAGGGTGTTGAAGACCTGGGTGTCCTGCGCAATCTTGGTCAGCCTGAATTTAGAATAGAGCTGGACCAGCGCAAGATGGCATTATATGGCGTAAGCGTTGCCGACGCGAATGCGGTTATCGAGATGGCTATCGGTGGTAAGGCAGCATCAGTATTATACGAGGGTGAACGTAAGTTCGACATAAGGGTACGTTACCAAAAGCAGTTCCGCGATACGCAGGACAAGATCCGCAACCTGATGATCCCAACGCTAAGTGGTTCAAGGATATCGTTGCAGGAAATTTCAACAATCAAAATATTAACCGGCCCTGCATTTATCTACCGGGACAATAACAGCCGCTACATCGCAGTAAAATTCTCTGTGCGTGGCCGCGACTTAGGCAGCACCATTGCCGAAGCACAAAACAAGGTTGGCGATGCTGTAAAACTAGACCATGGTTACAGCTTTACCTGGAACGGTGAGTTTGAAAACCAGATACGCGCGTCTAACACGCTGTCGCACGTGGTGCCTATCTGTTTATTGGTTATATTCCTGCTGTTGTTCATGACTTTCGGTAATGCTAAAGACGCGTTCCTGGTTATCCTGAATGTACCGTTCGCGTTGATTGGTGGCATACTGGCACTACACCTTACTGGCATAAATTTTAGTATATCAGCAGGTATCGGTTTCATTGCATTGTTTGGTGTGTGTATCCAAAACGGTGTGATCCTTATCTCTGTATTCAAAAAGAATATGGAGGCAGGCATGCAGCTTAATGAGGCAATTTTAGATGGGGTGATATCCCGTGTGCGTCCGGTGGTGATGACAGCTTTAATGGCAGCTATTGGTTTGATGCCGGCTGCCGTTTCTACAGGCATTGGTTCAGAAACTCAAAAGCCGCTGGCTATTGTGGTGATCGGCGGTTTGGTGACATCAACCATACTTACCTTGCTCATACTGCCGATCATTTATGCTATGGTCTGGCGGTTGATCCACCGTCGCGAAAACCGCAAACTGTTAAAGAAAATCGGTGCTATACAAGGAGGCGCATAAATAGAAAAAAGCCCGCAGAGAGATCCTGCGGGCTTTCTTATTTCGTCCAGAAACGCTTATTTCTTGATAAACTTCAACGCGCCCGAATTCATGCAGTAACGTTTGCCACCACGGTCGGCAGGGCCGTCATCAAATACGTGGCCTAAGTGTAAACCTGTACTTTTCTCTACAACTTCGTCGCGGCTCATGCCATAGCTGTTGTCTTTTACAACCTCAACTTTGCTCGAATTAACCGGTTTAACAAAACTTGGCCAGCCCGTGCCGCTGTCGAATTTATCGTCAGAAGAAAACAATACCTCGCCCGTAGCAGCACTCACGTAAACGCCTTTCTCGTGGTTGTTCCAATAGGCATTTTTGTATGGCGGTTCTGTGCCGCTTTCAACCATTATATAGTAAGCGTTAGGAGAAAGCTTACCTTTCCATTTTGCTTCTTTCGTGGCTTTTGAGGGCTGGTTTTTTGACTGCCCGTTCATTTGCTGGCAGCTAAACAACATCACCGCGCCGGCCATCAATACATTTGCTAAGTTTTTCATATCTCAATTACGTTCAGATTTAAAGGATAGTTTCATAACACGCGCGGTTTAGGCATTAAGACCCCGTTTATGACATGGATATAACCATTGCGCTGCGTCAGGTCATTTGCAATGATCTTCACCTTGTTGCCTCTCTCGTCGGTCAGTACCAGATCGTCGCCATCCCCTTTTGATACAATGATAATGTTACCGCCGAGCGTGGTCAACCGTGCCTGGCCTGCCTTATCATCTATCATTTTCTCAAGGTCCTTTATAGAAAGATTGCCGGGCACAGCCTGCCCTGTCAGCAAAGCGCTCAGATCAAGTACATGCTTGCGCTTCATCAAGGTATCCATCATCCGCTTCGGCAGTTTTTGAAAGGCGCTGTTATCAGGTGCAAATAATGTCAGCGGGCCGTTACTTCTAAATGTAGAAATCAAACCCGATGCGCGGATGGCTTTACTTAGCGAGGTTAGTTGCGTTGTTTGGGAAACGTTCTCCCAAATATCATAGGCCGTACCCATTTTGATTCCGTTAGATTCTTCGGGTTTATTCTTCCTAAGGCGCGCAACCTTTATTGTATCAGAGGGGTCAGTGGCTATGACTGGCGTCCGTTGAGCAAGGGAAACAAAAGGGAAAAGCAAAAGAAATAAAGGCAGCCATTTCATATTAACCTAACTTACAGATGCGTTAGTTTGTTTCATATTGAAATTTCATCGTTACTTTAAAGATATAGTGATTAAAAACTTCTACGCTATCAATTTAGAAGATCTCTCACTTCGTTCGAGATGACATCTTTTGGGCGATATCAATTTACCAACCCGGCGTGAACCCTAAACCAAATACAGGCTTGGCAATATCCGTACGGTTAAACGGTATTGCCAGATATGGCTCCAAAACCAGGTAACCGAAAAGATTGACCCTCAGCGAAACCCCGGCGCTCAAAGCCGGCACCCGCTGATTGGTGTTATAAAGCGTTTGCATCACGGGTTTACCACTCGCGCCTAAAACCTGTTTCCCGCCGGCATCCAACACGGGGGCAGTGCCGATGGCATCAGGTGCAAGGGCGAATTTTATTTCGTTACCCTGGTTCCACGCCAATCCGGCGTCGAAGAATAAATTCAGATCGGTAAACAAGAACTTAGATTTTATTTGCGCCAATTTCTCAGGGCCGGTAAATGGTAACCTTACTTCAAAATTTGCTACTGCTATGCGGTTGCCAGATAACTGGTCTACAGTAAACCCGTTACCACTTGTTTGGCGGCTGTTGTAAAAGCTGTTGTATTCGTAACCCCGTATCAGAAAAGGATATCCTACAAAAAGCGGGTACAGCAAATTACCAACCTGCCCAAAACGCCCATATGTATAAAATCTGCCGGCAAAGGTTACAGGTGCTACCCGCTCGTACTTCCGCAGGTCTATACTTGGCGCAAAATAATTTGCACTGCCGAAATCGTACTCGGCCTGTATGCGATAACGGAAACCGTTAAGCGGTGCAGTTACGCCGAAGAAAGAGTTGTCGCCCACCAGAGCCGTGTTTACCTGAAGTATGGTAAAAGGTGTAAGCCTTATGTTGCTGTTTAGCGGATCTGCCTGGTAGTCGCTATTAGCAACGTGATGTTTCTCGAAGGCGATGGGCGCCAGCGATGTGGTATCATAGTAAGTGCTGTAGCGGTCTACGCGGTAATAATAATGTGATATTCCGCCGCCAAACTCTAATCGGGTAACCTTTGAGAAAGGATAAGCTGTGAACAAATTTGCCTGGTCCTGAAATATACGGATGATATCAAACCTGTCTTCGTAAGCCGGGATAGGTTTGCCACCGTTGTTATAGGTAGTTGATACCCGGTTATAATTAGCAAACTGAAATGGGATGTGCGATAACGCGCCGCCTACATTCCATCGGCCTTGCTGATTTATATAAGCTACCTGCGCACCAAAATCGTAAACCTCGCCGTTAACGGATGCACCTGCGAAGATTTGGTTACGGCCTAAAATGTCGCTGAATACGCCTTGTATGCCGCTGGCTAAACCCGCGCCGTATGTGCTCACACCTACCCCAACACCACTGCTGGCCAGATAGTCTAATTTGAACTGCGGGCGGTAAGGGACATTTTTGATAGAATCAACCGGGATGCGTGGATAGGCTAAGTAATTTTGCAGATTGGCATTAATCTGGTCTACACCAACAAAGCGAGGCGGCGGCAGCATGGCAGCGTCGAAGTTGGTTTGCCCGGCCTCTACTGTCGTCGCTTTAAATTCCGATGCCTTTGCATTGTACAAGGCATATTTTTGGCGGCGATAGTAGGAATAAACTATATCGTCATACGCCGACACACTTAAAGCAGGGGAATACTCCGTTATACCACTGATGCCCGTAAACAGATCTGTCATCTGCTCAGTTTTGCCCGATGCTAAGGTGTAACGGTACATATTACGGAAGCCATCCTTGTTTGACAGGAAGTAGATCTGCGAACCGTCTGCGGAATATTGCGGATTTAGATTGTTTGCGCCGTTAAAAATATTCAGGTTATTCACCAACCCGGTTGCAACGTCTATTTCTGCCAAATTAAAAGTGATCTCCTGGCTTAGCGACTTATCATATGTAGTGCGGTCTGTTGAAAAGATGATTTTACGGCCATCGCGGGAGTAAGTGGGCTGATAGTCTGAATATTTATCGTTGGTGAGCTGCGTTACCTTTTTGGTGTCAAAGTTGTACGTGTAGATGTCACCCTGTCCCTCAGTCATTCCCTGGAAAGCAATGTTTTTGCCATCCGGCGACCATGACAAGTTACTGAACTGCTCTACCTTGCCCATTGAGATATCTTCCAGCACGCGTCCGTTAGGAATGCTTACTATCAGCATACGGTTGCGCCCATTGTTAAATACGCTGAAGGCGAACTTCTTGCCATCAGGCGACCATGTTCCCGCCGACTCGATAAAATTAAATTCGTCTATGTGGGTGTTTGATACCTTACTAGTTAACTTCTTAATTACCCTGCCGCTCTTTGCATCGGCCAGATATAGGTCTACTGTAAAAAGGTCTTTTTCTGAGAGAAACGCGAGGTATTTACCATCGGGACTTATTGAAGGCGCAACGTTCATATCACCGGCATTTTTATTGTCGATAATTCGCTTTCCTACAGGGGTTTGTAAGGTGTCTTTTAAATAAGGCTGATAGGTAGTCTCGATCGAATTTTTCCAGAGTTTAGATAGTGTCTTGTCATCATAGCCAAAGGTGCGGCGGATGCCATATTGTAAACCGAAACGAGCCGTATTTTTAAAAAACGGAACAATGATAGTGTCGCCATAAGTTGAACCCAAAAACGACCAGAAAGCTTCTCCATAACGATAAGGGAAATATTTGGTACTCTCGGTCAGGTCGCGCAGGGTTGGGATATCATGGTTTAAATAAGCATCGCGCATCCACATGGCTGTATAAGCGTCTTTTTTACCTAATGACAGGTACTCAGCCATACCTTCTATCATCCACAACGGCAAGTTGTTTAAACTAGCCAGGCTGGTGGTGTCGCTGGTTAACAGAGAGTGATATTGAAAAGCGTGTACCAACTCATGCCCTATAACGTGCCGCGTGGTTTGGTTGGTTTCCATAATGGGCATTACTACCCGGTTTTTTAAACCCTCGGTAACACCGCCCGTACCCACGCTTATCTCGCCATCTATAGCTGTAGTCTGCTGAAAGTCGGGGTGGTTGGCATAAAGAATTATTGGGTTTGCCCTGCGGAATGTGTCCCTAAAAACCTGCTGGTGCAAAGTGTACCACAACTCGCTTTCCTGTGCAAAGCGTTTTAGGAGGCTATCATTTTTCATGTAATAATAGATCTCGAAGTGCGGCGTTTTGTACACCTTAAATTTGAGGTTTTTGTACCGCACCTTGTTTTGCCCAAAGTACTGCGCATGCGCATTGCCGGCAACAAAAGCAGAAAGCACCGCGATCATGATCGCGATAGTTAAAGTTTTAGATCTGACAATTAAGGCGTAGAAACTCTGCATATGCGGCTTGGGTTATGTATTGCTAAAATAAAAAATCACCCGCATTACAAATGTTAAATTTTACTGTGGTGGCGCTGTCGGTTCTGCAGGTGTTGAAGCAGGTGCCTGCACTTTGGTAGTATCTACGGGAGCAGACAGGCTATCGGTTGCCAGCGTGTCAGAAGAAATGTGCGGCGACGGGCATTCATATGTTTTAGTGATCTTGCTCCATGGTTTAGGAAATGGCCCCGGGGTATAACCACTTTTTGGATCGGCATATACTTTTTCCATAAATGCACCAAATATCGGCAGAGCCGTGTGTGACCCCTCGCCTGTTTCTGATGTGGTGAAGTGCACGCTTCGATCGTCTGCGCCTACCCAAATTCCTGTCACCAGGTCTTTAGTAATACCCATATACCAACCGTCAACATAATCGCTTGATGTGCCTGTTTTGCCCCCAATCTGATTGCTGTTCTTTTTCCAGAGACCCGGGTACTCCCAAAGGGCCAACGAGGTGCCGCCCGGCTCTTCCATGCCACCGCGGAACATGTAAAGCATCAGCCAGGCAGTTTCTTCGCTTAAGACTTTTTCTTCTTTCTTTTGAAACTCATCTATGATGTTGCCATTATGATCTGTGATCCTGGTCACCAGTATGGGGTCGATCTTGTTGCCTTTATTTAAAAATGTACTGTAGGCACGCACCATTTCATAAACAGATACATCATTAGAGCCTAATGAAACAGAAGGCACAGATTTGAGCGGACTTTCAATACCGCACTTATGTGCGTATTCAACGACTTTGTCCCAGCCTACCTTTTCTGTTACCTGGGCAGTAATTGAGTTTACAGATTTACCCATAGCCCAACGCAAGGACATATCGCGGTAAGAGAAGTGGAAATCGGCGTTGTTGGGCGCCCAAACTTCTGGCTTGCCATTTTCAGAATAATTTATAGAGACAGGTTTATCTGTAAACTTGTCGCACGGAGTATAACCGTTATCGAGGGCTGTAACATAGGCAAACGGCTTAAATGTAGATCCAGCCTGCCGCTTGGCCTGATTTACGTGATCGAACTTAAAGTGATTGAAGTTTATACCACCTATCCAAACTTTTATCTTCCCAGTAGAAGGTTCTAAAGTCATCATCCCGGTGTTTAAGATTTTAGCGTAATATTTTATGGAGTCGGCAGTGGACATTGTGGTATCTCGCTCACCTATCCAGCTAAACACACGCATCTTTTTTTGCTTTGTAAAATATTGCTGTATCTGTACTGTATCGCCCTTATACTTCTTCTCAAGCAGATCGTAAATAGGTAACTTCTGCTCCGCCTTTAATAAAAAATCTTTTATGACAACACCTTTAGAATCGCGCCAGGGCTCTTTCTTGCCCCAAAGACCGTAAAACCGTCTTTGCAGCATGCGCATCTTCAGGGCAACGGCTTCTTCGGCATATTGCTGAAGGCGGGAATCAATGGTAGTATAAATTTTCAGACCATCTTCATAAAGATCATAGTCGTTGGCTTTCAGCCATTTGTCAAGCCATTTTTCTACAGCGTGGCGAAGGTATGAGTCGCCCTGGGCGTCATCCTCTACATAGCTTAAGTCGAGGTTTAACGGCTTTTTTTCGTTTTCCTCATACACCGCTTTGGTAATGTAGTTATATTTTTCCATCTGGCCCAGCACGGTATTTCTGCGTTCTATAGAACGTTCGGGATATCTTATCGGGCTGTACACCGAAGTTCCCTTAAGCATGCCAATAAGCGTTGCAGCTTGGGCTGGGTCCACTTCGTTTGGGTTTTTATCGAAGTATTTAAGCGTCGCTGTCTTGATACCAAACGTATTATTACCGAAAGGTACAGTATTGAAATACAGCGTCAATATCTGTTGCTTAGAATAAACGTGTTCTATCTTGAACGCCGTTAGCCACTCTTTACATTTAGAAACGATTGTCCGTAATACCGGGATGTGCCTTATCACCCCTTGCGACTTGCGTTTGCGGGTTGAAAAAAGGTTTTTTGCCAATTGCTGCGTAATAGTGCTCCCCCCCCGTTTGTCGCCTTTCGCTGTAGACACTAAACTGGTAGCGAACGAGTAAAAATCAACACCGGAGTGGTTATAAAAACGTACGTCTTCGGTAGCAATAAGCGCGTTTACAAGGTTTGGGGATATCTCCTTAAACTCTACCGGTGAACGGTTTTCTTTGTAATAACGGCCGATAAGTTTTCCATCGGCATAATACACTTCTGATGCGGTGGAAAGAGTGTGTGTCTTAATATCCTGCATGTCAGGCGAGTAACCAAACAGCCACAAAAAGTTAAGTTCTATTGCACAAAAAAAGATAATTACAAAGTAGATGAATATAAGGAAACCACGCAGGATCTTGTTGCTGATACGTTTGAACATTGCGTAAATATGTGAATTAATTGCGCTTTTTAGGTTTTTGCGCTGCAAATATTACTAACGTAATTTTAACAATGAAATTTTAGTTTGGTTATAAAGAACACTTTAAATGTGATCGTGCATAACGAATAGTTGAACCACATAGCCCAATTCTTCAACTATTACTTTTCTGGTCAAATAGCAACCTATCTATCAATGCAAAAGACTTAAGACGCACCGAGCCTAAAACAATATTACGTATTGTACGTACTATGCTTGAAAACTATATACTGTTTATTTTTCTATACAATTAAACGCTAATACCTATATTAGCCCGCTTTGATAGAGCATTTCAAATTCGCAAATGGCTAAAATTTTAATTATTGATGATGAGCGTGCCATCCGCAGCACGTTAAGGGAAATATTGGAGTATGAAGACTACATCGTTGAGGATGTAGACAATGGTATAGACGGCCTGGAACTGATCAAAAAGAATGATTATGACCTTGTACTGTGCGATATCAAAATGAACCGCATGGACGGCATGGAAGTGCTCACTGAAGGTTTAACCATTAAGCCGGATCTGCCTTTCATCATGATATCGGGCCATGGCACTGTTGAAACAGCAGTAGAAGCCAGCAAAAAAGGTGCTTTCGACTTTATTTCTAAACCACCAGATTTAAACCGTTTATTAATTACCGTTCGCAACGCGCTTGACCGTGGTAGCTTAGTAACAGAAGCCAAAACCTTAAAACGCAAGGTATCGAAGGTTCGGCCAATTTTGGGTACTTCGCAAGCCATTAGCCGTATACAGGAAACGATCGACCGTGTGGCACCTACAGAAGCCCGTGTATTGATCACCGGCGCCAACGGCAGCGGTAAAGAACTGGTGGCCCGCTGGCTGCACGAAAAATCTAATCGTGCAAATGCTCCTCTCATAGAGGTTAACTGCGCGGCCATCCCTTCCGAATTAATCGAAAGCGAATTATTTGGCCACGAGAAAGGCTCATTTACATCAGCTGTAAAACAACGTATCGGTAAATTTGAATCGGCAAGTGGTGGTACATTATTTTTGGACGAGATCGGCGACATGAGCCACTCGGCCCAGGCAAAGGTTCTGCGTGCGCTGCAGGAAAGCAAGATAACCCGTGTTGGCGGCGAAAAGGAAATTGAAGTTGATGTGCGCGTAGTTGCTGCCACTAACAAAGACCTGCTTAAGGAAATTGAGGATGGCAACTTCCGTATGGACTTGTATCATCGCCTTAGCGTAATATTGATACATGTCCCGCCGTTGACAGAGCGCCGCGATGACATTCCATTGCTTACGCAGAATTTCCTCGAAGAGATATGCAATGAGTATGGCATGACGGTTAAAAAGGTGTCAGAAGCCGGTATGGAAGCACTTAAGGCATTGCCGTGGACGGGAAATATCCGCGAGCTGCGCAACATGATTGAGCGTTTGATCATCCTGAGCGATAAGGTGATCACGGACGCGGACGTAAAGGCATTTGCCAACCCTTCCGCGCCGGTTACACACGCAGGCGGAGAAGCAGCTATAGGGTCAACCACAGCTGCTGCCCCTCAGCAGGATTTTAATCAGTTTAAAAACTTTCAGGAATACAAGGATTTCGCAGAGCGCGAATACATAAAATTTAAACTGGAAAAAAATAATTGGAACGTGTCTAAAACCGCTGATGATATTGACATTCAGCGCAGCCACCTCTACAGTAAAATTGAGAAATACGGATTAAAAAGGGGCGAATAGCCCCTTTTGCATTTAACTGCTTAAATACCATGAAAAAAGATATTCCCGATAATAGAGTTGAAGACGTTGCTATTGGTGTAGCACTCGAAAAGGAAGATATTGAAAGCAAGCTTTGGTACGTTTACCTAATCAACTTAAAGGATACAGCTATAGAAAATGTACTCATCACATCAAAAGGTTACGGCGAAAAAAATGGCGAACAGGTGAAAACATCGGTTTTGCGCCACATGATCCCGCAGTTAGACGCCGGTGCCTATGCCTTGATAGAACCAATAGACGAAGCGACATTTGGTTTGAGTAATGAATACTGGTTAAGCTATTATATAGGCCGAGAAATCTACGATAAGAAATTTATCTTCCTGCCGGAGAGCATTGTGGAATCGAATTTCATAAGGCTGCCGGTACTAAATAAGCCCGGAGTGATGATCAAATAGTCCATAGATCAAAGTTGATGGTTCATAGCTGCCATGTCATCCCGAACTTGTTTCGGGATCCCATCACCAATGAAAATTTGATTTGTAAGTGAGATGCCGAATCAAGTTCGGCATGACCGCTGCTATGCTATTTTGCTCCAAATAAGCCATATTTCAGAATACAATAGATGGCGCGCACACCGTCCTTCCATCCTATCTTTTTGCCTTCGTCGTAGGTACGGCCATAGTAAGATATGCCAACCTCGTAAAGACGAAGTTTTGGGATGCGTGAAAGTTTGATGGTTACCTCGGGCTCAAAACCAAAGCGATTTTCCCGTAGAGATAAACCTTGTATCAATTTGGTATTGAACAACTTATAACATGTTTCCATGTCTGTTAAATTAAGATTGGAAAACATGTTGCACAAAAAAGTGAGGAACTTATTACCGATGGTATGCCAGAAAAACAAGATACGGTGCGGGTTGCTGCCCATAAACCGGGAACCATAAACCACGTCGGCAAAACCTTTGCAAATGGGTTTCAGCAGGTCGTTGTACTCCTGAGGATCATACTCCAAATCGGCATCCTGGATAATGAGGTACTCTCCGGTCGCTTTAGAAATACCAGTATGTAAGGCCGCACCCTTTCCTTTATTTAGTTCATGCTCGAAATATTGAATATTCACGCCCGGATATTTTGCACAATAATTGGCAACTGCGCCGGCAGTATCGTCTGTAGAACAATCGTTGACAATGATAATTTCTTTTTCGATGTCATCGAGCAGATCAACCGCCATTATCTTATTCAGGATAAGGTGGATAGTATTTGCTTCATTATAAGCGGGGATAACTATAGATAACTTATTGATCTTGGCGTTCATGCAGGTAGAAAGCGTAAGGCTTAGATTTTATTAAGATAAGCAAAACCGCTATATATCAAAATAAAGCATATTGGAGTTGCTTCGATTCAGTCCACAGCGGAACAACCGGCTCGGCAATGTGTTTGCCGGTAATATGATAAACAGCAGACTCGTGAAAACGCGATGCCACCACAATATTGGTGCGGCCTGCATGTAGTCTAAACAGATCTTCAACCAATTGAGGATCATTGTTATCGCGGGATAAATGTGCCAGCAGCAAATGGCTCATATGCGCAGACTTATGATCCGTAAATAATTTTAATGCCTGGGCATTAGAGATATGCCCCCTGCCACCGCTAATGCGCCGTTTTAGGTGATATGGATAGCGGCCGTTCATCAGCATCTGCTCGTCGTAATTGGCTTCCAGAAATGCGGCATGGCAACCTTTAAAGTTTGCAATAACATGATCGCATGCGCTGCCGATGTCGGTGATTACGCCAACCTTAATACCATTGTAAGTTATAGTAAAACTGTGCGGCTCCGCAGCATCATGTATCTTAGGGAAAGCAGTTACAGATATGCCATTAATACTTACAGGGTGATAAGCCACAAATGGGAATATCATGTGTTGCTGCAAGAACTGACGGCCGGTAAATGTAGTTCTTGGGGTAATGTAAACCGGCAGGTCGTATCTCTTAGCCAATACCGGCACCGCGGTAACATGGTCGGTATGCTCGTGGGAAATAAATATAGCACGCACCATCTTTAAATCGAGGCCCATACGCGCCATGCGCTTTTCGATTTCGCGGCAGGATAAACCGGCATCTACTAATATTGCATCGGTTTCATTGCCAACATAATAGCAATTACCGTTGCTTCCGGAATTAATTGACGCGATGTATAAAGACATTACTACAAATTAACGGCGTTTCTGCTAAAAATTATAGTAATGTTTAAAAAATTGTCAGTTCAAAAACCTAATGTCCCTCTATCGCATTTTTTACTTGTATAAATAAAAATTAATGCAATAATTTGCACAAAATTTAAAGACGGTTAAAATCATTAAATAATGAACGTTCAGAGCTTTACATCTACGGCCCCCTGTGCAAAATTTGCACCCGCTGCCGTTGCTTTGCGTTGTACTGATCTTTCAATTTTCCCTTCACGACGAAGGATCTATATCCCCAGGGTGTGAATGTAGCCTGTGCTGCTAAATTCTGCACCATCCTCAATTAAAGTGTGAAACACTTTACTCCTTAAACGTTTATTTATTTACGGCCCAAAAGCCAAGCAAGTTTAAAGGGTTTCCAAAATGACCATTAAAGATTTTGATATACTAGTCGCCTCAGAAAAGCATGTTGATTTTGCTCAGCAGATCACCATTGAAATGGCTGAGAGCGCTAAGGCACGCGGTACGGGTATAGCACAGCGCTCGCCGGAGTACGTCGCCAATAAGATGCTTGAAGGGAAGGCGGTAATTGCATTCCATAAAGACGGTACCTGGGCCGGCTTCTGCTACATAGAAACTTGGAGCCATGGCGATTTTGTTGCCAATTCAGGACTTATTGTTAATCCCATATTCCGTAAGGTTGGATTGGCAAATGCTATCAAGCACGAAGTGTTCAAATTATCCCGTTCCAAATATCCGGATGCCAAGATCTTCGGGCTTACTACAGGTTTAGCCGTAATGAAGATCAACTCTGAACTAGGCTACGAGCCGGTTACTTATTCTGAACTTACACAGGATGAAGATTTCTGGAAAGGTTGCCGCAGTTGCGTTAATTACGATATTTTGATGAGTAAGGAACGCAAGAATTGTATGTGCACGGCGATGCTTTACGACCCGGCTGAAAAACAAAAACACAAAGAAGATAAATTTAAGGAAATATCGCATAAAGCAACTTTGCTGGAGCGTATAGAGAACGCCTTGAAACTGCGTTCAACTAAAATAATTACCATTTTGGGCATTAGCGCCTTATTACACAAACTATTTGATAACTAATGAAACAGAAAGTTGTATTGGCCTATAGCGGCGGCCTCGACACCTCATTTTGCTGCATATACTTAACGCAAGACCTCGGCATGGAAGTGCACTCGGTAATTGTAAATACCGGTGGTTTTAGCGATGAGGAGTTAAAAGGCGTTGAAGAACGTGCATACAAAATGGGCGTTACATCGCATCACGTGGTTGATGAAACGGAGAATTTTTATAATACCTGCGTTAAGTATTTAACCTTTGGCAATGTGTTGAAGAATAATACCTATCCTCTTTCTGTAAGTGCTGAGCGCGTTAGCCAGGCAACTGCCATCGCAAACTATGCTAAGGAAATAGGTGCCGAATTTGTCGCCCATGGCAGCACCGGTGCAGGTAATGACCAGGTGCGTTTCGATATGATCTTTAATATCCTGATACCGGATGTGAAGATCCTCACTCCCATCCGCGACCTTAAATTGAGCCGTGAAGAAGAGATTACCTATTTAAAGGAGCACGGTGTTGACATGAATTTTGAAAAGGCTAAATATTCTATCAACAAAGGTATTTGGGGAACCTCTGTAGGCGGAAAAGAAACGCTTACTTCTAACTTAGGTTTACCAGAAGATGCGTGGCCAACCCCTGTGACGGAAAGTGCGGCGAGAAACCTTACACTCGAATTTAAACAAGGCGAATTATTTGCGATCGACGGGACAGGCTACGATCATCCAACAAAAGCGATACAAGCCTTGCAAGCAATCACTCAGCCTTACGGAATCGGTAGGGATATTCATGTTGGTGATACCATCATCGGCATAAAGGGCCGCGTAGGTTTTGAAGCCGCGGCACCAATTGTTATCATTAAGTCTCATCACACATTAGAAAAGCACGTGCTTACCAAATGGCAGCTGTCCTGGAAAGACCAGCTAGCATCTTTTTACGGCAACTGGCTGCATGAGGGCCAATTCCATGACCCTATTATGCGCGATATTGAGGCATTCTTAAACAGCACGCAAGCCAAAGTGAGCGGAAAAGTTTTTGTAGAGCTTAACCCATACCGTTTCCAGGTAACAGGCATCGAATCTGACCATGACCTGATGTCTAATAAATTCGGCAGCTACGGCGAAATGAATAATGCCTGGACCGGCGAAGATGTTAAAGGTTTCTCTAAGATCTTTGGTAACCAGGTGATGATCTATCACAAAGTAAACAGTGCCGAGTAATGAATGCTATTTTATCTAAAGATAAATGTTTAAGCAAATACACTTGGGGTGATAATTGTACCGGGTGGAATTTTGTGGACACAGACGATCTTTCGGTAAAACAAGAACTGATGCCTGCGAGAACAGCGGAGGCATTGCACTATCACAACAAGGCAAACCAGTTCTTCTTTATTCTTAAAGGCACTGCCACATTTGAGGTGGACCAAGTTACTAATATAGTAAACATGCATCAGGGTATAGAAATTAAAGCAGGCCAAAAGCATAGGGTAAGCAACGAATCCGCTGGCGACCTCGAATTCATTTTGTACTCTCAACCATCAACAAAAAATGACCGAACCAATTGCTAATATGGAAATTCCAACAGTTTTGGTTGCACTACCTGGAGGTGAAAAGATTAAAGCGGGCATTATTGGCGGCGCAGGTTACACGGGCGGAGAACTGTTGCGCATTTTGGTAAATCACCCAAATGTCGATATCGCTTTTGTACATAGCAACAGTAACGCAGGTAACCCGGTTTATGAAGTGCATACTGACCTTTTTGGTGATACTGAGATGAAGTTCACCGATGTGCTTAATCTTGATATCGATGTACTCTTTTTATGTGTTGGACACGGCGACGCGCGTAAGTTTTTGGCGGCTAACCCCTTCCCTGCAAGTGTTAAAGTCATTGATCTGAGCCAGGATTTCCGCCACGCGGCAAAATCAGATATTGGATATGAAGACACTGAGCATGCAGGTCGGAAGTTTCTATATGGTTTGCCTGAACTAAACCGTGAGGCAACTAAGTCAGCTGAAAACATTGCCAACCCGGGCTGTTTCGCAACTTGTTTGCAATTGGGTCTGTTGCCTTTGGCCTCGAAAGGGTTGTTGAATAGCGAAATTCATATCACCGCGACAACAGGCTCAACCGGTGCCGGACAAAGCTTAGCTCCAACGTCGCACTTTACCTGGCGCAACGATAACCTATCTGTTTATAAAGCATTTGAACATCAGCATTTAACAGAGATAACCGAGTCGCTCGTACAGTTGCAGAATGGTTTTGACCAGACAATAAACTTCGTCCCTTATCGCGGCGATTTTACCCGGGGGATAATTGCATCAATATATTTAGACAGCGATCTGTTCGCGGAAGATGCATTGAAACTATTTGAAGAGTTTTACGCAAGCCATCCGTTTACGCATGTGACGAGCCGTAACATAGACTTAAAACAAGTTGTAAATACTAACAAATGCTTTTTGCAAGTACAGAAAAAAGGTAGCAAACTATTCATCATCAGTATAATGGATAACTTGCTCAAAGGCGCATCGGGCCAGGCGGTGCAGAACATGAATTTAATATTCGGACTTGAAGAAACAGCGGGACTAAGGTTAAAAGCTGCTGCTTTTTAGGGAGGCTAAATCTCCCGGCGATTGAAACTATAGAAAAGTTGTCATACTGAGCGCTAGCGAAGTATCTTATTCAGTATTGCTGTAACGCATAATCCCGATAGCTATCGGGATTCACTACGTTCAGGATGACAATAATAATAAAGAAATTAAAAATGAACTTATTTGGCGTTTATCCTATTAACCCTATCGAAATTGTAAAGGGTGTTGGCAGTTTAGTATATGACGCGCAGGAAACTGAGTATCTTGATCTTTATGGCGGCCATGCCGTTATATCAATCGGACATACTAACCCACGGTACGTTAACCGCTTGGAGGATCAACTGCATAAGATAGGTTTCTACTCAAATTCGATTGAAATACCCTTACAGAAACAATTGGCAGAAAAACTGGGTAAGGTATCCGGTAAAACCGACTATCAACTATTCTTATGTAATTCGGGAGCCGAAGCGAATGAGAACGCGCTAAAACTGGCATCATTTTATAATGGCAAGAAGAAAGTGATCGCTTTTACCGGATCATTCCATGGTCGGACTTCGTTAGCGGTTGCCGCGACCGATAATCCTAAAATTGTAGCGCCGGTTAATGAGACGGATAATGTTATCTTTTTGCCATGGGGCGATGGTAACGCGCTAACAGAAGCATTTAAAAACAATGATATTTCTTCGGTCATCATTGAAGGTATACAAGGTGTTGGCGGAATTAAAGTTGCTCCCATTGAGTTTCTGCAGCAAATACGAACGCTATGCGATGAGCACAACGCCGTTTTCATAGCAGACAGCGTACAGTGCGGTTATGGCCGTACAGGTAGATTCTTTTCACACGATTTTGCCGGCGTTGACGCGGATATCTACACAATGGCCAAGGGTATGGGCAACGGTTTCCCCATTGGCGGAATTATCATTGCGCCGAAAATTAAACCGGCTTACGGGATGCTAGGCACAACTTTTGGCGGCAATCATTTAGCTTGCGCTGCCGCGTTAGCTGTGCTGGAAGAGATAGAAGAACACAGCCTGCTACAAAATGCAGCTGAGGTTGGCGGATACTTGACTGAAGAGTTAAAAAAGTTTAACGAGATAAAAGAAGTACGTGGCCGCGGATTGATGATAGGTATTGACTTGCCTGCAGAAATGGCAAACGTAAAAAAAGACCTGCTCTTCAAGCACCACATATTCACAGGCGAAGCCAAACCAAATGTGATCAGGCTGCTGCCCGCACTTAACCTAACCAAAGCACACGCCGACAGGTTCCTGGAGGCATTTTCACAATTAGTAAAATGAGATTATTTTCTTCAGTAAACGATGTTCAGGATGTAGATGCTTTAGCTAAAGAAGCTCTGGCATTAAAGGCTTCCCCATTTGCGTACCAGCAACTTGGTAAAAATAAAACCATTTGCCTTGTGTTTCTTAATCCAAGCTTGCGCACACGTTTGAGTACACAAAAAGCCGCGCAGAATTTGGGTATGAACGTCATCGTACTAAACATTGACAAAGAAGGATGGGCTTTGGAATTGCAGGATGGCGCCGTGATGAATGGCACGAGTGTAGAACATATCAAAGATGCCGCCGCCGTTATGGGCGAATATGCCGACATCATCGGTCTCCGCTCTTTTCCTGGGTTGAAAGACCGCGATGAGGATTATAGCGAAGCGATTTTTAATAAATTTGTCAAGTACTGTAATGTCCCGGTGGTAAGCCTGGAGTCTGCAACCCGTCACCCATTGCAAAGCCTCGCTGATTTGGTTACGATAGAGGAGTTTAAAACGAAGCTTCGGCCGAAGGTAGTATTAACGTGGGCACCGCATATAAAGGCTTTACCGCAGGCTGTGCCGAACTCTTTTGCCGAATGGATGTGCAAAGCAAATGTTGATTTTGTGATCACACATCCCGAAGGCTATGAACTAAACCGGGACTTTACTCAAGGCGCTACAATAACCAATGATCAGGACGAGGCTCTGATAGATGCTGATTTTGTTTATGTTAAAAACTGGTCGGCGTACGAGCTGTACGGAAAAGTGCTACCGGGTAATGACGACTGGATGTTAACGCTTGACAAGTTAAAAGCAACTAATAATGCTAAAGTGATGCATTGCTTGCCGGTGCGTCGCAATGTTGAACTAAGCGACGAAGTTTTAGACAGCGAAAGTTCTGTTGTGATCCATGAAGCCGGCAACCGTGTTTGGGCGGCGCAAGCTGTGCTTAAGCAAATGTTAGAAAGTCTCTAATGTACGTTCCGCACCAATTCCGGGCCGAAGATCAAAACGAGGCTATTGAGTTCATCAAAAGGTTCAGTTTCGGAATATTAGTCAGTACACAAAATAGTTTGCCCATTGCTACACACATCCCGTTTGTAGTAACGGAGGAAGGTGATAAAGTGAAACTAAGCTCACATTGCTTTGGCTAATCCGCAAAGCCGACTCTTAATCAATCAAAAAGTTTTAGCAATTTTTAATGAACCCCACGCTTATATCTCGCCTTCACACTATGAAAAGGAGTTAGTAGTGCCAACGTGGAATTACATTGCAGTACATGCATATGGGCAAGTATCTATTATCGATGAGGTAGACAGCAAATTGACCATGCTTAAGGAAATGATCACCTTCTATAACGACATTGACTACCTGAAAAAATGGATAACGATGCCACTTGACTACAAAATAAAGATGGCCAAAGGTATAGTGGCTTTCGAGATTATAGTAGATGACCTGCAGGCAAAAATGAAGTTGAGCCAGAACAAAGCTGAGACGGAAAAAGATCGCATTATCGAAACACTTAGCAGCAAGGATTCTGCACAGCAGCAAGTGGCAGAATATATGCGCAGGCAACAGGAAAATGGCGCTTAACTTTTCGGATTATCTTTGTAACTGCTGTTGATTAACCTGTTCAATGTCAGGCCCTGTACAATCACAGAAAAGATTACGATAAAATATGCCCCGGCTAATATAAGCGTTCGGTACTTGCTGTGTGGTAACGATAGCGCAAGTGCAATGGATATGCCGCCGCGTAAGCCAGCCCAGGTAAGAATGTTTACGCTTTTGTAGTTCATATTCAGCGTGCGCCTTAAAAACGCGGCAGGTATGGTTATGCTAAGCCATCGCGCTAAAAGTATCGCGGTAATTGATACCCCGCCAGTGATCCAATAATTCTTCAAAAATGGCAGCTCAACTATCTGCAGGCCTATCATCACAAACAAGATCGTGTTAAGCATCTCGTCTATCAATTTCCAGAACCGCTCCAGATTTTGGTGAGACATTTCCTTATTCGAATTATTGATAGACCGTATGCCGCTGATAAGTCCGGCAGAAACTACTGCCAAGGGCACAGATAATTTCCATGCTATGGCCATCAATGATAAGGCCATAACTAATGCCAATGATAATAACACTATTGTTTGAAAGTCAGTAATTGAGCGCATCAAACGGTTAATAAAATAGCCGCAAGCCAATCCCAAAGTGATCCCGCCAAAAACCTCACGACAAAACAGCAGCGCCGTTTGGCCAAAATTGATCTTGGTGGTATGCGTTTGTACAACCTCCAAAATGGTAACGAATAATACAAGCCCTACCCCATCATTGAAAAGCGATTCGCCTGTAATAATTGTTTCGATGTGATTAGGTAGCTTGGACCCTTTTACCAATGCAGAAACCGCTACAGGATCTGTAGGCGATACCAGCGCGCCGAACAACAAGCAATAGATCAGCGGCACGTGGATGTCAAACAGGCGCATGGCGCCAAAGAATAAAAACCCAAACGCAAATGTCGATACGATTACGCCTACAGTGCTTAATACTAAAACCGGCCTCATTTCGCGCTTTAACTTGGCGGCGTCCAGGTTAAATGAGCCGGCAAAAAGTAAAAAGCCCAACATTACGTTCAGCACCACTTCAGAGAAATCGATATTACGGGAAAGGTCTGTCAGGTATTTAGAGAAAGACGGGTTTATACTGTCAAGAACGATGATAAGTATCGAAACTATCGTCGCTATCAGCATGATACCAATAGTAGTCGGCAGCTTAATAAACCTGGCATTGAGGTATGAGTAACCGGCGCTAACGATCACCAGGAAAGCAATGATGACAAATAAATTCATAGGCATTAATTAGATGCCCACTTGTGTAAAAGGTTTAGGCGTTCATTGCAACCTAAAACCTATATCGAGGTGGGGTCAGTTTGTCTTGTCTTCGTATCAAAATATCGCACGATTATACGATTATCGCTGTTCTTCGTAAAATAGCTTATTGCCCAGTTGATAAATACAATCAGCTTATTGGTAAAGCCTGCCAAGAACATCAGGTGTACAAAAAGCCAAAGTAACCACGCAAAAAATCCTTGGAATTTAAATTTGCCAATATCTGCAACTGCCTGGTTGCGGCCCACTGTTGCCAAAGTACCTTTATCCCAATATTTAAATGGCACAACAGGTTCATTTTTTATAATGCGCATTAAATTGACAGCTAGTTGCTGGCCCTGCTGTATTGCTACTTGTGCTACTCCCGGGTAACCGTTCGGCTTTTCAGTGGTTATTATTCCGGCTACATCGCCAATGGCGAAAATGTTATTGTAACCCTTCACTTTGTTGATCTCGTCGGTTTGAATTCGCGAGCCCGGGCCGATGTTTTCTTTACCAAACCCTTCCGGTACTTCGGCCTTGACGCCTGCTGCCCAAAAAACGTTACGGGTTTTTATTTCGGTCGCGTTATCGATCTTTAAAGTTTCGCCATCGTAACTGGTCACGTGCACGCTATTATAAATGATAACACCTTTGTCGGTCAAGTACTTTTTGGCTTTGGCGGATGCGTCGTCAGACATAGCCGCAAGCAGGTCTGGTTTACCTTCGGCCATGTAAATTTTCATGTCATCAGCCTTTAAACCCGGATAGTCCTTTTCTAATACATGTAAACGCATTTCGGCCAATGAGCCGGCAAGTTCAACACCAGTCGCGCCGCCGCCAACTACAACAAATGTAAGTAACGCGTTTTGTTCAGGCTGATCGCAAACCATAGCCTTCTCAATATTCTGCAAAACAAGGCTGCGGATATTTAGGGCCTCAGCAATGTTTTTCATCGGCATAGTGTAATGCGCGATCTCCTCATTCCCAAAAAAATTGGTATCAGATCCTGTAGCTACAACCAAATAGTCGTATTTAATATCGCCAACAGATGTAGTTACCGAATTTTCGGCCGCGTTGATCTTTTTTACATCGGCAAGGTGAAACCTTAAATTGTCCTGCCGTTCAAATATCTTCCTAAGCGGAAAACCAACTGCGTCTGCCTCAACAGCGCCCATTGCAACCTGGTACAATAGCGGCTGAAACGTATGATAATTATGCCTGTCGAGCAAAATGATCTCTACAGGTTGATTTTTTAATTTCTTTGCCAGATTAATGCCGCCAAAACCGCCGCCAATGATCACAATTCGAGGAGTGCCGGGTGTAATGTCTCTTATTTTCATGCAATGGTTGGCGATTGATGTTTTATAAACCCTTTGCAGTGACTTATGTTTTTAATCCGCGCCCAAGAAGCCAATTGATGGCCTAATCTTTTAATTTTGCAACATACTAACCTGACTATGGCGATGCCTGAAAATACATCAAACAATAAACTGCATGTGATTAAGATTGGCGGCAACGTCATCGATAATTCTGAAAATCTGTATCATTTCTTAAAAAGCTTCACCGCTATTGAGGGACACAAAATATTGGTTCACGGCGGCGGCAAAGTGGCTACGCAGCTTTCTGATACGCTGGGCATCGAATCGAAATTGGTTGATGGCCGCCGGATTACAGACATCGAAACCCTACGTGTGGTAACCATGGTCTACGGCGGGTTGATCAGCAAGAACATTACGGCTCAATTGCAGCGTTTTGGCACAAATGCTATCGGCTTGACTGGCGCAGATGGCAATTTTATAAAAGCCGTAAAGCGTCCTGTAAAATCCATTGATTATGGATTTGTAGGTGATATAACCAAGGATTCTGTTAATGCTGAAGATATTAGTAAATTAATGCAAGCGGGTTTTTCACCCGTGTTTGCAGCCATTACGCACGACGGCGATGGACAATTACTGAACACCAATGCGGATACTATTGCCTCTGCTCTTGCTGTAGCCTTATCAGATATATACGAAACCACGCTGATTTATTGTTTCGAAAGGAAGGGCGTGTTGCAGGATATTGATGATGAGGATTCGCTTATCCGCGAGATAGATCCGCAGCGGTATGAAGAGCTAAAAGAGCAGCAGATCATTCACAGCGGCATGTTGCCAAAGCTAGACAACGCCTTCAAAGCCATTTCGTGCGGCGTTAAATCTGTTATTATCGGCCATGCAGAAGATTTAGGTAACATAGGCGACAGCAAACCATTTGGAACAAGGTTGAGTAAAAAGCAGTAATTATGAAAACAAAACGTGTAACAATTTTAGGCAGCGGTAACATCGGGCTTTCGTTGGCTAAAGGGTTAGTTAAAGCGGGTATATATCAGCCTGATAATATTACTTTGACGCGCCGAAACGTTAAGGCATTACAATCTTACGCTAATGACGGTTATAATATCACGAACGATAACGCCGCTGCTGTCGCTAACAGTGACATTGTAGTGATCGCGGTTTTGCCTCAGCAACTAAACGGCCTGCTAGATAATATAAAGTTATCTTTAAAAGCAAGTGAACATTTAATCATCTCTGTCGTTTCCGGTGTAAGTTGCGCAGACATTTGCAGCCATTTGGGTTTTGATGTACAGATTGTAAGGGCAATGCCAAATACGGCTATCGCTATCGGCCACTCTATGACCTGCATTGCAAGCGGCAATGCCTCGAACGAAAATGTCACATTAGTAAAAAGCTTGTTCGACACAGTTGGTGTAAGCATAGTTATTAACGAAGAACTGATGACGTCTGCTACTGCCTTGTGCGCTTGCGGTATCGCTTTTTTCCTGCGTTCTATACGTGCGGCTTCACAAGGCGGCACAGAAATTGGCTTCCATGCGCATGACGCGCTAAAGATGGCTGCACAAACAGCTAAGGGGGCGGCAAACTTGCTGCTTCAATTAGCATCTCACCCCGAGCAGGAAATAGACAAAGTGACTTCACCAAAGGGTTGCACTATTGCCGGGCTAAATGAAATGGAGCATAATGGCTTTAGTTCAGCATTGATCAAGGGCATTAAAACATCTGCAGAAAAAGCCGGCGCGCTCTATAAGAGCGAATAAAATTGTCTGTAACATTTTTATAACTGCCTTTGCCAAAGCGCATTTATTTCGATATTTAAAGTTCCATAAATCGGAATAACATGCGCAAACTTTTACTTCTTATCCCATTTGCCGTTACTGTTTTGGCGGCTAACGCACAGCAGGCAAAAAAACCTATTGATCATTCTGTTTATGACAGTTGGCAATCTGTCGCGAATGATCGTATCAGCAATGATGGTAAATGGATAACATATGTGATTAAGCCGCAGGAAGGTGACGCCAGCCTGGTAATCACTAATCCGCAAGGCGCTAATAAATTCAGTGTACCCCGCGCTGATACAGCTCGCTTTACAGGTGATTCTAAATATGCGGTGTTCCTGATTCGCCCATTTTTCAAGGATATCCGCATGGCTAAGATCAAGAAGAAAAAGGCCGACGATATGCCAAAAGATACGCTGGGTTATACCACGCTTGGCAGTGGTAAAGTAACTAAAGTTCCGGCCGTACGCTCGTTTAAAATGGCCGAGCAGGCGCCTGTCATTGCTTACCTTGCTCCTTCTGACACGGTAAAAAAACCTGCCGTGAACGACACTTCAAAAAAAGCGGTAGCGACAACAGTTGCTCCGCCTACCCGCGAAGGGTCAAACCTTACCGTGTTAGAACTGCTTAGCGGAAAGCAACGAACTTTTAAATATGTAACCGAGTATCAATTGAGCAAAAACGGCAAACTGCTGGCGTTTGCTACTACTGCGCCCCGCCGCAGCAAGGATAAAGACGTTAAATCGGCAATGTATATCTACGACATTGAAAAAGGGCTTTTAAAAGACATTAGCAATGGACGGGGCAATTATAAAAATTTGGCTTTTGATGACGCCGGCAAACAGTTTGCTTTCACCGCCGAGAAAAATCCCGAAAAGGCGCAGGTAAAACCTTTTAAATTGTACTACTACAACATTGGCACCGATAGCGCAAAAGTAATTGCGGCACCGGGCTCCGCAGGTATGCCTGCAAAATGGGCAGTGAGTGGCGACGGTCGTGTGTACTTTAGTAAAGCCGGAAATAATTTATTTTTCGGCACCGCGCCTATCCCCAAGCCAGCTGACACCACTATCGTAGATTTCGAAGTGGCTAAAGTTGACATTTGGAATTATAAAGATGATTACCTGCAGCCACAGCAACTCAAAAATCTGCAGCGCGAACTACGCAGAAATTATCTTGCGGTGATCCATCCACAGGAAAGTGACAAGCTGATACAACTAGGCACTAAAGGCATTGCGGATATTTCTGTGGCTGCTAATAATGATGCACGCTACGTATTAGCCACGACGGATACCGGCGCGCGTGTACAAGCCCAGTGGGAAGGCGGCGGCCGTTCAATTGCCTGGCTTATTGATCTTAAAACCGGCGAACGGAAACAAATTACAGACCGTACCAAGGCACGTTACCAAATATCTCCGGGCGGAAACTACGTGATCTGGTTTGACGCCGCACAGCAAAACTGGTTTACCTACAACATTGTGAATGGTAAGAAAACAAACATCAGCGCAGGTATTGGCACTAAAATGGGCGATGAAGAGAACGATGTACCTGATGACCCTAACGCATATGGCATTGCAGGCTGGACAACAGGCGACAAAAACGTATTAGTTAACGACCGTTATGATATCTGGAGTGTTGACCCGGCAACAGGGGCCTCTACAGGATTTACAGGTGGCTACGGACGACGCAATAAACTGATATTCCGTTATGGTATGCAGGTAGAACGCGGCCCGGGTGCGAGTGAAGATGACCGTGCCATTGCCCTTAATAAACCGGTTTATCTGCTGGCGCAAAACGAAGAAAATAAACACTGGGGCTACTACCAACAAACATTTAACAGTAAAAGGGCACCGGAGCTTCTGGCAACCGGCGAAGTAAATTACAGTGATATACAAAAAGCCAAAAACGCCGATGTGTACATTTACACTAAACAAAGTTATACGCAGTCGCCCGATTTGTATGCTTCAACCAATTTACGGTCGGAGACAAAATTGAGCGCAATTAATCCACAGCAAGCGGGTTATAACTGGGGAACCGCAGAACTGGTTGGCTGGACAACGCCTCAAGGCCATACTTCAAAGGGTATTTTGTATAAGCCTGAAAACTTCGATCCGACTAAGAAATACCCTATGCTGGTATATTTTTACGAAACACTTTCAGAAGGTTTATACAGCTATGTACCGCCGGGGCCTACCCCATCGCGTTTGCCGATTTCTTATTTCGTAAGTAACGGCTACCTGGTGTTTGCGCCCGACATCCATTATACTACCGGGCATCCGGGGGCATCTGCAGTTGAATACATAAACTCAGGTGTAGAAGCATTGAAGAAAAATTCATGGGTGGATGGTGCCCATGTAGGTATACAAGGCCAAAGCTGGGGTGGTTACCAGGTAGCTTTCCTTATCACGCAGACTGACATGTATGCTGCTGCATGGGCCGGTGCACCGGTAGCAAACATGACCTCTGCATATGGTGGCATACGATGGGAAACAGGTGTTAACCGCCAGTTCCAATATGAAAAAACACAAAGCCGTATTGGTACAGACCTTTGGAGTAACCCGCAATTGTATATCGAAAATTCTCCGTTATTTCAGTTGCCGAAGGTGCACACACCGGTTGTGATCATGAGTAATGATGCTGACGGCGCTGTGCCATGGTATCAAGGTATTGAAATGTTTACCGCGCTGCGCCGCTTGAGTAAGCCGGTTTGGCTGCTTCAATATAATGATGAGGCACACAACTTAGTGAAACGCCAAAATCGCAAGGACATATCTATCCGCGAAGCGCAATACTTCGACCACTTTTTAAAAGGCGCGCCAATGCCTGAGTGGCTTGAACGCGGCGTACCTGCAGTGGACAAAGGCAAGAATTGGGGCTTTAGCACCATCAAACAAACAGAAGATAATTAAAATCCAAAGGCTCTCAGAAATGAGGGCCTTTTTATTGCTTCTTTAACTTGTAACTGTAAACCGCGTAGGTATTAACGGTTTTGGTTAAAAATAAGCTGTCATCTTTGACAACCGCATCATAAGTACCATTGAGCACGATGTTACCATCGAAATTAGCTGTATGCACAAGGGAATCCGTAAAGACAATTTGTTGGCCCGGTATGTCAAAACGCCCGCGTGCTGCCGCTCCGAAACTAGTGGACGGCGACGTGCAGGTATAGGCGCGGTTTTTCATAATTAGGGTAACATTACCTGTCAGTGGCACATAATTGACAGCAGGGTTTCTATTGCTGTATAAAAAAGTTCCTGTGTAGGTGCCGTCTGTGATCGAGGCATTGACCTTAACATCTTCTTTTTTACAGGCTACGAAGCCGGCGATGAGCATAAATAAATACAACTTCTTCATTTGATAAGCTTTTACACCTTTACGCTGTTAAACACAGAATTGCTACAAAGGATTAAAAATTTATCAGCTGCCTTTTTCTATGGCAAGTTTCATGAAGGCGATAACTTCGTCGTTGATGTCATCAATGCTGTATATCCGCAAGTGATGATTGTACTGTTTATTATCATCAGGCACTTTGGATATCTTTTGAAAACAGAGGTTATTTTCATGTGGTTGTTCAAATGGGAAAACTACGTGCAGGAAGTTTTTGCCAAACTGCGTGATCCACGCAACACGTTTTCTTGATGTTGCGATACCGATCATAGTCTTCGCAGGGATTATTTCAATGGCGGGTGAGACACTTTTAAACGCGTTTGTAAACGCATTGTACAAATTAACGGTGATGTCAGATTTTTCTCTTAAAAAATCATCAACATGATAAACCGTAGCATGGTGTTTCTGAGCCATTGGTGTAAATTTACTAATTTACGCGCTCCGATGGCTATCGGCATAAACATCTTCTCATGGCTGTACAAACAAAGGCAATAGTTAGAGACGCTATATCAATAATACTGGGCATCTTAAGCGCATGCCTGGGTTTAAAGGGTTTCTTGTTATCCAGTAAGTTTATAGACGGTGGTGTTACAGGTATATCTATGCTGTTGTCAGATATCACAGACCTGCCAATAGCCATACTTATCTTTGTAATTAACATGCCTTTTCTTTACCTCGGTTACAAACGTCTGGGAAAAACTTTTGCTATAAAAAGTGCATTGGCTATTGCAGGCTTGTCGCTTTGTCTTGCCTTTTTAAAGATGCCTGATATTACACCGGATAAACTACTTACCGCAGTTTTTGGTGGTTTCTTCATCGGCGTTGGCATCGGTTTGGCTATGCGCGGCGGGGCCGTTTTAGATGGAACAGAGATAGCTGCAATGGTAGTCAGCAAAAAGATTGAACTGTTTAGCGTAAGTGATATTATATTAATGCTCAACGTCGTAATATTCTCGGCAGCCGCGTTTTTCCTTGGAATAGAATCAGCATTGTATTCGATACTCACCTACCTGGCTGCCTCTAAGATGATAGATTTTCTGCTGAACGGCTTTGAGCAATTTACCGGCATTACCATCGTATCTACAAACAGCAATGCCATACGCGAAGCGATCACAAAACAATTGGGGCGCGGCGTAACTATTTACCAGGGTAAAAGCGGATACGGTAAAGATGGCCAGATCAATGATCCGCGCGACATTATCTTCACTGTTGCAACAAGGTTAGAAATACCATCAATAAAACAAGTGATCCTAAAAATCGACCCAAAGGCATTCATTGTACAGCAAAGTATTGATGACACCAGCGGCGGATTGTTGACAAGAAAGGGATTGCATTAGGGCACTATCGCAAGAAACGGGTTTCGTGTCATCAGAATAAATCATAACATTGCCCATAACCTTACTTCTGTCGCCATGAAGAATAATTTTCTTATCTACCTGTTTTATTTCATTCTTGTACTCACCTGGGGAAGTTCTTTTATTCTGATGAAATACGGTCTGCAATTTTTCACTCCGCCCCAGGTAGCCACTATAAGGCAGGTATCCGCACTTGTGGTACTCGGCGGATTAGCGATATTTAACGTAAGAAAGATTCCTGTTAAAAAATTGAAGTACGTAGTACTGTCAGGATTGCTGAGCATGTTTATTCCCGCATACCTGTTTTGTTATGCTGAGTCGGGGTTGAGCAGCGCGATAGCGGGTGTCCTTAATGCGCTCACGCCTGCATTTACGGTCATCATCAGCATCATGTTTTATAAACAAGCTGTTCAACGTGGTCAGATCATTGGGATGATCATAGGGTTTGCCGGCGTGTTGCTACTTATACTTTTTACCGCAAGCGGAAGCGTATCGCTCAACCATTTTGCATTTTTTGCCATAGCGGCAACTGTTTGTTATGGGATAAACATCAATATGGTAAAGGTTCATTTGCATGACGTAAATCCAATCCATACCACAACAGTAGCTGTAGCGTCAGCAGGAATTGTGGCTATCATTTATCTGTTTTTATCTAGCGGTATCCCGCACTTGTATATCAACGATGCCAACAAAATACCTTTATTGGCATCCGTCACATTAGGCGTATTCGGCACCGCGATAGCTCAACTGCTATTTTATCAACTTATTAAAAAAGCATCTGCTTTATTTGCCAGCACTATAACTTACGCGCTACCCATTGTAGCTATTTTCTGGGGTGTCTTAGATGGCGAGGATCTGGGAATTTGGCATTACGCCGGCATGGTGCTAATAATCATAGGGATTCTCATTATAAGGCAACCAAATTTTTTTGAGAAGAAAGTGAAAAAAGTGGTGTAAATAAAAAGCCTTTCCGTTTTGCAGAAAGGCTTTCCATACATAGATCAATTTGCTGTTATACCAGGTTTGCTTTGATATAAGATATGCTCTTGGTTATGCTGTCATAAGGGTCGCCAGGGCAGATGTCTTGCTCAACGAAGAAGTATTTTAACCCGGCTTTATCGGCATGCCTAAATATATTCTTAAAGTTGATAGAACCGTTACCTACCTCGGTAAACCTCTTTTGTGGGGTCGTATCCATATCTTTCACATGGAACAGTGGGAAACGGCCCGGATGCTTGTCTATCAAGGCAATCGGATCTTGCTCTGCTTTGGTCACCCAATACAAGTCCATCTCCATCTTTAAGAGATTTTTATCGGTGTTGTTTAACAATATCTCATACGGATATTGACCGTTTTCTTGTTTAAATTCAAAATCGTGATTGTGATAGCACAATTGTATGCCGTTCTTCTTGCAACGTTCGCCGGCTTTATTCAAAGCTTCGGCTGTACGTTTGTAGTGTTCAAGATCGCCACGTTCAGGTAGCGATAAATAAGCACAAACCATGTACTTGATACCAACTGCAGAGGCATCATCAACTGCACGGTCCCAATCATTTAGGATAGTTCCTTTTTGGCTGCTACCATTCATTTGCTCTTCACCTAAACGGTAATGCGCACTTGGCATGATCAAACCGTTTTGTTTTAATGCTTTAGCAAAAGTTGCCGGGTCCATTCCATAAAACCTCTCATCGCCGGTATAGGTTGCGCCTTCCACAGAGTTATAGCCTATTTGCGCCACACGTGCAAGTGTTGCATTAGGGTCTTTAGACATGTGGTCGCGCACGGTATAAAGCTGCAGGCCGATGTATTTTTTATCGTAAGCAAAAAGGTTTGGACCAACCATAAGGCCGGCAGAAATCACGGCCGAGGTCTTCAAAAACGAACGTCTTGTAGTCATAATGGGTTTAATTGGTGTTATGGTAAAACTACCATAATATTTATTGAATAAAAGACTTGTAACATCAATTTTAGTTTAACCGCAATTAAATTTATCGGGTGCAAACAAACTTTAGCGCTAACCATTATTTTATTGAAAACAATTTGAGCAATTGTTTTTATTATCATATTTGAACAACCTCATAAACCAACCTACTTAAAAGAACGCAAAATGCAGGAATTAGACGCTCCCGTACGTGACAAAGTTAACTCATGGCTTAATGGCAGCTACGATGCCGACGTTAAACAGCAGATACAAAAAATGCTGGACGACCAAGCTTTTACCGAACTGACAGATTCATTTTACCGCGACCTTGAATTTGGTACAGGCGGTTTGCGCGGCACAATGGGCCCGGGAAGTAACCGTATAAACAAATATACTATTGGCTCTGCTACACAAGGCCTCGCAAACTACCTGAAAAAGAAATATCCGGGTGAAAAGATCAGTGTAGCGATAGCTCACGATAGCCGTAATAATTCTGACGTGTTTGCAAATATCACCGCCGAAGTGTTCTCTGCAAACGATATACATGTTTACTTTTTTAAAGCCCTGCGCCCTACACCTGAACTTTCATTTGCAGTTCGCCATTTTGGTTGCAAAAGCGGTGTAATGCTCACCGCTTCGCATAACCCAAAAGAATACAATGGCTATAAAGCCTACGGCGCCGATGGCGGTCAGTTTGTGTTCCCCGAAGATCAGGCAGTAATGGATGAGGTTGCAGCGATCAAAAGCGTAGATGAAATAAAATTTGACCGCGTAGATGCCAACATTGAGCTAATTGGTGAAGAGATAGACCGGCTTTACCTCGATGGCATTACTAAACTGTCGATATCGAAAGATGCCATCGCGCGTCAGAAAGATTTGAAGATTGTTTACTCTCCCATACACGGTACCGGTATTACCCTGGTGCCGAAAGCCTTGGAGATGTTCGGCTTCGAGAATGTGATCCTGGTTAATGAGCAAACCACACCTGATGGCAACTTTCCTACGGTCGTTTATCCAAACCCTGAAGAAAAAGAAGCGCTAACCCTGGCCTTGAAAAAAGCTGCTGAAGTTGATGCTGATCTTGTGTTGGCCACCGACCCTGATGCTGACCGTGTTGGCATTGCCGTTAAGAACAGTGATGGTGAGTTCATCTTGCTTAACGGTAACCAGACCGGTAGTATGCTTATCAATTATTTATTAAGCGCCTGGGAAGACGCCGGCAAGCTTGACGGTAAACAATACATTGTTAAAACCATTGTAACCTCTAATTTAATAGAGGCTATCGCAAGGGCTAAGAATGTAAAATACTTCAACACACTTACCGGCTTTAAGTATATTGGTGAGTTGATGACACAACTGCAAGGCAAAGAAACCTTTATAGGCGGCGGTGAAGAAAGTTACGGTTACCTGGTTGGCGAATTGGTGCGCGATAAAGACGCGGTAGTGTCTAGCGCGTTCATTGCCGAGATGACCGCATACTATAAAGATAAAGGCAGCAGCTTGTTTGAGGCATTGCTTGATACCTACGTGCAATATGGCTTCTATAAAGAAAAGCTGATATCGATTACGAAAAAAGGTAAAACAGGTGCCGAAGATATCAAAGCATTGATGGAGAAATTCCGCAGCAACCCTCCTGCGACTTTAGGCGGCTCGAAAGTTGTTTCGTTAAAGGATTATGAGAAAGGTACGGAAACCGACTTAGCAGCAAACCAGACCAGCAAGCTGGATTTTCCAAAATCAGACGTACTGCAATTTATCACAGAAGATGGCAGCATCATTTCTGCAAGACCTTCTGGTACAGAACCTAAGATCAAATTCTATTGCAGCGTAAACGGCAAGCTTAATAATAAAGACGAATATAAAGCAACGGATAACGCGCTTGAAGCAAAGATCGATAAGATCATCCAGGATTTGGGAGTATAAAAATTTTAGAGCCGCGATATGCGGCTCATTTTGTTTACCCATTATCCGCAAAGCCCGGATACAAAGTCATACCGCCATCGCTAAAGATAGTAGTGCCGGTAATGTAATCAGACTCGTCAGATGCGAGCCAAACGGCAAGGTTACCTATGTCAGCCGGTTGACCGATGCGCCCATAAGGAATTAAGGTTAAGAGTTTCTCTAAAGCTTTGGGTGTATCCCACGCGTCTTTGTTTATAGGTGTTTGTATAGCGCCCGGACCTATAGAATTTACCCTGATCTTGTGAGGCGCTAATTCCTGCGCCATGCTTTTCATCATCATCATAATGCCGCCTTTGCTTGTGGCATAATTAACATGGCCGGCCCATGGAATAACCTCGTGCACACTGCTCATACAGATGATCTTCCCCGCAGCTTTACTCACACCTTCTACCACTCCCCTGCGGATAAATTCTTTTGCTGCCTCACGCGCGCATAAAAACTGACCTGTAAGATTAATGCCAATGACGGTGTTCCACTGCTCCAACGTCATATCTAGAAACCTTGCGTCTTTTTGCAGTCCGGCATTATTTACCAGTATATCAATGGTGCCGTACTTTTCAAACATGAATTTAAACATGTCCTGCACGTCGCCTTCATGGCTAACATCCGTACCATGGGCATAAGCCTCTCCGCCTATATCGGTAATTTCCTTAATTACTTCGGTTGCAGCATCATGATTATGAGCATAATTTACTACAACCTTCGCGCCTGCCCTAGCCAGCGCTAAAGCCACGCCTTTACCTATACCACTGTCACCGCCGGTTACCAGCGCTGCTTGACCTTTGAGAATTTGATTGTCCATTGTCATTATGTCTACCTAAGCAATAAAAGTGAGGCAGATATGTTTGGACGGGCGTAAAAATTAATTGAGTGCTTTTATGTATTCAAGAAATAAGAAAAGTGCTTTCTTTCTGTCCTCGGTAAGCGGATACTGTATCTTGTTGATGAGGTAATCCTTGATATCGAAATCATCGCGCATTGGCAATTCTTTAAAGAGATCTGCCCTATGATCGAGACCATATTTTAGTGAAATATTGAGTTCATCAATAAATATGTCAGGAATGGGCTTGTTAGCTATCCACGCCGCGAATGTAAATGGTAAGCCGGTCAGCCTTTTCCATTCTTCGGCCAAGTCATACACGAAGGGGTATTTGTCTCTTTTGCCAAATGTGCGGTCGCCTATTTGTACAAACGCTGTTTGCTCATCTTTAGATACGCTGTAATCGTCGGCGTTTACCAATTGCAGTGGCGATATTCCCCAATGGTTTTTAAGAAGTACACGAGCCAGGTAGTTAGATGACCGTGACTGTGGGTCCATCTGAAGGTATTTAACCTTGCTAATGTCACAGTTACTGAATATGAAAACCGAGTCTACGGCGCCGTCTGCGCCGATGCAATAGTCAGAAACGATATGCCACTCAGGTAAATCCAGTGTGGCAGCAACAGGTATAAGACCTATATCAACCCGGTTGTCAATTAACTTTTGTGCACAGTCTGATGGGTTATCAAGGCTGAGGTCTATTTTATCAAGAATTGCAGTATGCTGCAATCCGTATAGAAACGGCTTAGTGTTAGTATAGCTAACTGCCGATATTTTTATCTTATCCAACTAAAAATGTTTTAAATGAACATCACTGTTAAAGTCAACAATCTTAAACTGCTGGCTGTCATAGCTTATCTTATATAAAATGAGGTTTTGGTGTGGAAACATTTCCATTTTGCTCAGTGGCTTGCCTGTTAACAGGCAAAGCAACAGTCTAAGCGCCCGGCCATGCATACATATCAAAACCGTTTTTTCTTCTGGATGGCTTAAAATGATGTCCAAAGCTTTTAACTGCCGTTCTTTAACTTCATTCGGGCTTTCTCCGTTTTCAATTTTTGCATCTAAACGACCACCAGTCCAGTCGCGCATCAATTGCAAAAACGTCGCTTTAGTATCAGGGGAACTAGGCTTACCTTCCATTATGCCCCACGCTAATTCGTCCAATCCGCTTAGCTTCTCAAAAGAGATTCCCAGATCGATAAAAGGCTGAACGCTTTGTTGCGTGCGTTTTAGTGTTGATACATATATCTTGTCGAAAGGGATGTGTTTATAAGCATTAAAGAACTGACCTGCCTGCTTACGGCCTTCATTGTTAAGGTCGGAATCAATTCCCCGACCTTGTACTATCCCCTGCTTGTTTAGGTCTGTCTGCCCGTGGCGGACAATGTAGAGCAGTTTATCCGGCATCAGTTAACAACAGGTAACCTGTAAAATTGAGGTTTAACTTCTTCGGGAAATTCGTAATTGGTAAAGTCCGTAACTATGTTGTAAAGCGTATCGCGTTCAATGGCTACACGACCGGCATTTTTTATCAGGTATACCAGTTCTTTGGTACTCATTGCAGGTTTTTGCTCTTCCGCACCGGCCATAGAATAGATTTTGGTGGTATCATCCAGTGTGCCATCAATGTCATCAACACCGAAATTTAGCGATAGCTGCGCCGTTGTCCGGCTGATCATCGCCCAATACGCTTTAATATGATCAAAATTATCAAGGTAAATACGCGCGATAGCATAATTACGCAAGTCTTCAGTTACTGTCGACTCAGGAACGTTAGACATCTGGTTATCCTGGTTACGGAATTTCAATGGGATAAACGTTTGAAAACCACCGGTTTCGTCCTGCAGCTGACGAAGTCGCTCCATATGGCCAACACGGTGCTTAAATTCTTCAATGTGGCCGTACAACATAGTCGCGTTAGAGCGCATGCCTAACTTTTGCCACTGGCGATGAATATCTAGCCACTGGTCAGCTGTGCATTTATCTTTGGCAATCTGTTCGCGTATTTCCGGATGGAAAATTTCTGCTCCGCCGCCCGGCATACTTTCCAGTCCGGCAGCCTTCATCATAGCCATACCGGTGGCGTAATCAACCTTAGCCTTTTTGAAAATATAGTGATACTCTACCGGGGTGAGTGCTTTAACATGCAAATCGGGGCGATGCTCTTTTATCCGCGTAAATAATTCGCTGTAAAACGGCAGGTCATACTGTGGCAATACACCACCTACTATGTGCACTTCTGTTACGGGTTCATTATCATATTTTTTGACAATGTCCAGCATCTCGTCCATAGTATATTCCCACCCTTGAGAACGCTCTTTTATCAGGCGGGAATACGAACAAAACTTACAATCATATACACAAAGATTGGTTGGTTCTATATGGAAATTGCGGTTAAAATAGGTGTTGTTGCCATGTCGTTTTTCGCGTATGTAGTTTGCTAAAATACCGAGGTAACCCAATTCACCTTTCTCATATAACAATACACCTTCTTCAAATGAAATGCGCTCACTCCTGGATACCTTTGCAGCAATTTGCCTTAGGTCTTTGGCTAAGCGGGTATCATTAAGCAGTAGTTGTAATTGTTGTTCAGCGTGCATCAAAATCGCTTTGGATGGTACAAAAATAGCAATAATTGACGCGTTTGATTATCAATTTTATGTAACAAAAAGTTTGTACCGCCTGTCGACTTAATTTTAAATTCTTCTTTACTTTTGAACCATGCACAAAGAAACCATAGCCATACATGCGGGCAACCATACCGACGAAGGATCGCACGCGGTTATACAGCCCATTGTTATGTCAACCACTTTCGTTCGCGACGATGATGGTTCTACACCTAAGGGTTTTATTTATGGCAGGGCCGATAATCCAAATCGCGCGCAACTGGAAAAGGTGATTTGTGCGCTAGAAGGTGGTGCAGATGCGGCGGCATTTTCATCAGGCAATGCTGCGGGTATGACTATCTTTCAATCGCTAAAACCTGGTACACATATCATTGCTCCGGATGATATGTACCATGGTCTAAATAGCCAGCTAAAAGCCATGTTCAATGGTATTTTGGAGTTTGACTTTGTTGATTTGACAGATGCAAGCAAACTTGAGAGCTACATCAAACCAAATACAGGATTGCTCTGGATAGAGACGCCGTCTAATCCGCAGCTAAAAATTTCGGACATCAAAAGATTGACGCGAATTGCACACGAAAATAATATTAAAGTAGTGTGTGACAATACATTTGCATCACCTATCTGTCAATTGCCTTTAAGTTTAGGTGCTGACATTGTGATGTATTCAGCAACCAAATACTTTGGCGGTCATAGTGATATCACCGGTGGCGCATTGGTCACAGCAAAGAATGATGGTTGGTGGCAAAACATCCGCAATATTCAACAATTGGGTGGCGCCGTGCCGGCACCAATGGATTGTTATTTTTTAGTGAGAAGTATTAAGACATTGCCGTACCGTATGCGCGGACACGTTCACAACGCGCACTTGTTAGCCGAGTTTTTAGAGCAGCACCCAAAAGTTGAAAACGTAATGTACCCGGGGCTGCCTTCTCACCCGCAATATGAGTTGGCTAAAGAACAGATGCTAGCGTTTGGCGGCATGTTATCCTTCAACGTTAAGGGCGGCACAGAAAATGCCATAAAAGTGATACAAAGCGTGAGACTGTTTACCCGTGCAACCAGCCTGGGCGGAGTAGAAAGTTTGATAGAGCATCGCGCAGCCGTTGAGCCGCCTGATACTAAAACACCATGGAACTTACTGCGGGTGTCTGTAGGTCTCGAACATATAGATGACCTGATTGCCGATATAAGCCAGGCTTTAGATGAGATTTAAATGCCACGATTACGGTCTTTATGATCGTTAGGCTTTAACTCAGATTTGGTAACATCTCGCTCAAAATCTTGCTCGTCTTTTATATTACGCTGAATTAAAAGCACAATGAAAATGATAGCAGCTATGACAATAAGTATAGCTATCGGGTAATTTATTTGGGTGTCTATTTCAATGCTTTTTTATCTATGCAATAATTCTTCTTGCCAATTTTTGTTTGGCTAAGAAGATTAATCTTTTTGCAAGTTTCATTCATTTCTAAAGTGGTCCGAACGTAGACAAAAAATATTCTGCAAATTTTATTTGGATATTAAACTTTTTATCACATACCTTTGAAACATTATTTGGTAGCAATACCAGGATCAATCTCCAAATTGGTTTTTGATTTATAAAGAAGCGGCGAGAGAACAGGCTCTGACCCGCTGGCAACCCTTGACAACAAGAAGGTGCCAATTCCTGACCCGGCAAATAACACCGGGAAATATAAATGACAAAAATGGAAAAGCTAATTCACATCATCGGTCAATTTCTCAATCCTAAAAAGGATAACACTTTGGTTTTAATTCCCGTTAAAGCCCGCACTTGTATGTGCATTTGCTGTTGCTGCTGCTAATTAGCTAACACATTCCCTTTCAATTTTTCCCGGAACTGTGTGATGCCCTGCAAGGGGTGCGTCTCAATTTGTCTTAACTCAAATCTTTTAAAAATCTTAAAAATCTACGCAAAATGTCTGCAAACTTGAAATTCGAAACACTGCAATTACACGCGGGTCAGAGCCCCGATTCGGCAACTGGTTCACGCGCGGTACCAATTTATCAAACCACGTCTTATGTGTTTAAAAACGCCGAACATGGGGCTAACCTGTTCGCGCTTAAAGAATTCGGGAATATTTATACCCGTTTAATGAACCCAACAACAGATGTTTTTGAACAGCGCGTAGCCGCTCTTGAAGGTGGTGTGGCAGCTTTAGCAACCGGTTCGGGACAAGCAGCTCAGTTTATCGCGTTAAACAACATTTTACAAGCCGGAGATAACTTCGTTACCTCGCCATTTTTATATGGTGGTACTTACAATCAATTTAAAGTGGCCTTTAAACGCCTTGGTGTCGAAGTAAGGTTTGCTGCCGATGATTCTGCTGAAAACATCGAGCAGTTAATCGATGGCAACACCAAGGCTATTTATTTGGAAAGCATTGGCAATCCTGGCTTTAACATCCCTGATTTTGAGAAGGTTGCAGAAGTTGCCAAACGCCATGATATTCCATTGATAGTTGATAACACTTTTGGCGCGGCTGGTTACCTGGTAAAACCTTTGCAGCATGGAGCAAATGTTGTTGTCGAGTCGGCAACAAAATGGATAGGCGGCCACGGAACCAGCATTGGCGGCGTGATAGTAGATGGCGGCAACTACAATTGGGGCAACGGTAAATTCCCACAATTTACTGAGCCTGCCGAAGGCTACCATGGTTTAATATTCTCTGACGTATTTGGCGTAGGCAGTGATTTTGGTAACATCCAATATATCATTCGTGCCCGTGTAGAAGGTTTGCGCGATTTCGGTGCATCACTTTCGCCGTTCAATTCTTTCCTGTTACTTCAAGGCCTGGAAACATTGTCGCTGCGCGTGCAGCGCCATGTTGATAACGCCCTTGAATTGGCACAATGGTTAGAGCAGCAATCTATCGTATCTAAAGTAATTTATCCGGGCCTTACATCTTCACCTAACTACCAAAACGCAAAAAAGTACCTTAAAAACGGTTTTGGGGCGGTGCTTTCATTTGAACTAAATGGCGATAAGGAAAACGCCGGCAAAGTTATCGATGCACTGCAACTGGTAAGCCACCTCGCAAACGTGGGCGATGCCAAAACGCTGATCATTCAGCCTGCAGCAACCACGCATCAACAATTATCAGCCGAGGAGCAGCTATCTGCCGGGGTGACACCTACCCTGCTGCGCGTTTCTGTAGGCATTGAGCATATAGATGATATTAAGGCCGATTTTGAGCAAGCTTTTGCCAAAGTGAACGCCGGCGAACTTGAATTGGTGTAATTAGTTTTTTTATTGTTACTGCCTCTCCTCATGGTCAAGGTGAGGAGAGGTTTATTCTCTATGGACACACAAATTTATCAGCATGCAGAGCCGTTCATCTTAGAATCGGGCAAAAAGTTAAAAGGTTTGGAAATTGGTTACCACACCTACGGTACATTGAATACGCACCGGGACAACGTAGTGTGGGTTTGCCATGCGCTTACCGCCAATGCCGACGTTTTTGATTGGTGGAAAGGTTTATTCGGCGAAAATGACCTGTTTAACCCTGACGAACATTTTATAGTTTGCGCGAATATATTAGGGTCACCGTATGGCACAGATAACCCGCTAACTATCAATAACGAAACTTCAGAACCATACTACCTTAGCTTTCCTAAGTTTACGATACGTGATATTGTGCAAGCGCATCAATTACTAGCCGATAAGTTAGGTATCAACCAGATCAATATACTCATTGGGGGATCGTTAGGTGGGCAACAAGCATTAGAGTGGAGTATATTGGAACCTTCACGGATTAAAAACTTGGTACTGATAGCAACCAATGCCAAACATTCGCCCTGGGGCATAGCGTTCAATGAATCGCAGCGATTGGCTATTACTTCTGATCGCACCTTCTATGCTAATTCACCCGATGGTGGAGCAAAAGGTTTAAAGGCAGCACGCAGCTTCGCGCTTCTCTCTTATAGAAACTATAAAACATACGCAGTTACTCAACAGGAAGAAGAAGACAATAACTCAGACGGGTTCCGCGCTTCGTCATACCAGGGATACCAGGGCGAAAAATTGGTTAAACGCTTTAATGCTTATAGTTACTGGTATTTGACTAAAGCGATGGACTCTCACAATGTAGGCCGTAACCGCAAAGGTGTAGAGAAAGCCTTAAGCGCTATAACTGCTAAAACATTGGTCATCGGTATTAAAAGTGATTTATTATTTCCGATTGAAGAACAGCAGTATTTGTTTCAGCACATACCAAAAGCTGCCTTTGCAGAAGTTGATTCGTTTTACGGCCACGATGGCTTTTTAATTGAAACTGAAACTCTTACCAATATTATAACGTCTTTTTTTAAAGCGGATGTAAAGGGGAAAATCATAGATCTGCAGCAATCGGCCTAATATTTAAAATAAATTCAAAATATTGAAAACCGAGACTGTATCAACTACGTATATTGTACGATTGCCGTGTTTAGCTATTGCCGAGTTTACAAGGGGTCAGATAAGCAAAGCATTAAAATAGTATAGACGTTTCCGGTAATTTAAAGGGTTCCGCTTCTGCGGAACCCTTTGTCGTTAAGGCCCTCTGCCAACTCTCTATCCTATTCTTATATTTGTGACCAATAACCCGCTTCATAGTTAATGCTTAACAGTTTTAAGTTTCTGCTCAATAAATATGTAGTTACCGTTTTATGGTTTGGACTAAGTTTATTCGCGGTTATAAAGCAAGCCGCGGGGCATCAGATAAACAACTGGTTTATTTATAAATACGTTTTCATCAACCTTACCCACCACGAGAATTTATATACCCAGCAACCCGCCCATTTTTTTGACAGTAACCATTACGGACCTGTATTTGCATTGCTGATCGCCCCTTTCACCATCGTCCCGGATTTTGTTGGTGTTATCCTTTGGGTGATGTTCAACGCGTTAATGCTTTATATCGCGATAACGCAGCTGCCTCTAAAAGAAATCCTTAAAGTGCCAATCCTTCTGATTTGCGCGCATGAATTGATGACAGCATCGTTTAACGTGCAGTTTAATCCTACAATGACTGCGCTAATTATCATGAGCTATGTTTTTGTAAACCGCAAGCAAGACATCTGGGCTACGCTAATGATAGCCATTGGTATTTATATCAAACTTTACGGCATTGTAGGCCTTGCGTTCTTCTTCTTCTCTAAAGATAAACTCAAATTTATCTGGACTTTTCTTATGTGGATGGTGGTGCTATTTGTCGCGCCAATGCTCATCTCATCAAAAGACTTTGTGATTCAATGTTATCACGATTGGTATAACAGCCTCGCCCATAAGAACAACGAAAATACCGATTCGGTTATGCAGGATATTTCTGTAATGGGTATGATCCGGCGCATATTTGGCTTCCACAATTTGTCGAACGTGCTGGTCATCTTACCTGGTTTTGCGCTGCTGCTTATGGCTTATATCCGCACCAGGTTGTTTAATAACGTAAATTACCAATTACTACTGCTGTGTTCGGTGCTGCTGTTTACAGTTATTTTTAGTACCGGTTCCGAGTCGCCAACCTACATAATCGCCTTTACCGGTGTGGGTATTTGGTTTATGAACTTAAAACGGCCCGTAAGCGGATTTGAGATATTTTTGCTTGTCTTTGCGCTTATAATAACCAGTCTGTCACCCTCAGATCTGTTCCCTCAATCTGTCAATAGAAACTTCATAAGGCCGTACGCGTTAAAAGCCTTACCTTGCTTACTGATATGGTTAAAGATCATTCACGAAACCTTGACCCGAAAATTCAAACCGACAAATTCTACTGTTGCTGTCTGACATGAGAAAGAAGATATCTGTAATTATTCCTTCATTTAATGAGGCTGGCAATATAGAGGAATTGGCCCGCAGGCTTAGTGCAGTGCTGCAAACCATTAACTATGATTATGATGTAATATTTGTGGATGATGGCAGCAGCGACGGAACGCTTCAAAAGCTGCAAAACCTAAATGGCTTAGATAGCAACTTTTATTATCTTGAACTGTCGCGCAACTTTGGCCATCAGAATGCTTTAAAAGCAGGATATGATTTTGCCAACGGCGATGCCATCATTAGTATGGATGGTGATATGCAACATCCACCGGAAATGATCCCGCAGTTTATAGAGAAATGGGAAGAAGGTTTTGATGTGGTTTATACGCTTCGGGAATATCAGGATGAAACAACATATTTTAAGACTAAATCATCTGATCTGTTCTATAGTTTCATCAACTCGTTATCCGACACCAAACTTGAAAAGGGCACCGCAGATTTTCGCCTGATAGACCGTAAAGTGGCCAACGTGTTAAGCGAGCTCAATGAGAACGGGCTTTTTATGCGAGGACTTATTAAATGGTTAGGTTTTCGTCAATATGGCATCCGTTACACGGCAGATGCGCGTTTCTCAGGCAAAAGCAAATACACCTTAAAAAAGATGCTGCGTTTCGCTGTTGAAGGCGTGACTGCTTTTAGCGTACGACCGTTATACATCGCGACAGGCATTGGCTTATTCTTTTCTGCAGCTGCTATTTTGTATATTCCTTATATCCTCATCAGTTACTTTTCCGGGCATGTGGTATCGGGCTGGTCATCCTTATTGGCGACAGTGGTTTTCTTTGGCGGTGTACAATTAATGGTATTGGGTATTATTGGCACATACCTCGGTAAACTATTTATGCAGGCCAAGCAACGGCCAAATTATATAATCAGGTCGACCAACTTACCAGAAGTAAAAGATGATATTACTAAGCTTTGATATAGAAGAATTTGATATGCCGCTCGAGTACAACAGGCAAATCTCATTCGAAAAACAGTTGGACGTTTCTACCGAAGGCACTTACAAGATACTTAATATTTTAAAGAATCATTCCGTTAAGGCTACATTCTATTGCACAGCAAACTATGCTATGCACAAACCAGACGTGATCAACGCCATCTTAGAAGGTGGGCATGAAGTGGCATCACATGGTTATTATCATTCTGATTTTAAGCCTGAGCATTTGCTACAGTCAAAACTTAAACTCGAAGAGATTACCCAAAATCCAGTTATTGGTTACCGCATGGCGCGTATGATGCCTGTAGATGAGCGCGAGATAGAAAAAGCAGGCTACATATATAACTCTTCTATCAATCCGACGTGGCTGCCCGGCCGGTATAATAACTTTAGTAAACCACGCACGTGGTTTAAGTTCCATAATGTACTTCAATTACCATCGTCGGTTTCACCATTGGTCCGCTTTCCGTTGTTTTGGTTAAGCTTTCACAATCTGCCAATGGGTTTGCTTAAATTTTTATGCAAAACCACGCATAAAAAAGATGGCTACTTGAGCTTGTATTTTCATCCGTGGGAGTTTACAGATCTGGATAAACCTGATGAATACAATTTCCCAGGTTACGTGGTTAAAAACACCGGAGAGGCTTTTGTGAAACGTATTGATGACTTTATTGCCTGGGCAAAAAGCATGGTTTACGGATTTCAGCGCACTGATGATTTTGTTATGCAGTTGCGCAAATAATTTACCGCATGTCGAAGTTATTCCGACATCCGAAAGGCAAATTGTTGGCCAATCTCAAAAAGTCTTTAACTTATATCTGTTTGTTGATATCCCAAGACTCCAGATAGTCTGATACTTTTTTGATAAAAGCACCACCAAGAGAACCATCAACTACGCGGTGATCGTATGATAAAGACAGGAACATCATATGGCGAATGGCTATTACGTCACCTGATGGGGTTTCTACAACCGCCGGTTTCTTTTTAATAGCGCCTATTGCAAGGATAGCGACCTGTGGCTGATTGATGATTGGTGTACCCATCAGGTTACCGAAGGTGCCAACGTTGGTGATTGTAAAAGTACCATCTTGTATTTCCTCGGGCTTCAATTTATTTTTTCGAGCCCGGTCTGCCAAGTCATTTACTGCCTTGGCGAGGCCAACTAAGCTTAATTCGTCTGCCTTTTTAATAACCGGCACAATAAGATTACCGCTTGGCAGCGCTGTAGCCATACCTATATTAATGTTCTTCCGTTTGATGATGTTGTAACCATCAACAGATACATTGATCATTGGTAAAGCACGGATAGCGTAAGTAACTGCTTCGACAAATATTGGTGTAAACGTTAGTTTACTGTCTTCGCGTTGTTCAAAAACCTTTTTAGCCTTTTCACGCCATGCCACAAGATTTGTCACATCCACTTCTATAAATGAGGTAACATGCGGCGCACTATGCTTACTGTCAACCATGTGGTCGGCAATTAAACGGCGCATGCGGTTCATTTCTATGATCTCGTCCTCGCCGCCAACAGAGACCGCCTTTTTTTGCGGTACGTCGTCAGCTTTTGGAGCTGATGATGGCTGCTGAGCAGCTTCGTTTTGCGGATAAGCCCCCGGCATAATTATCTGCGGATAAAATACATACGGTGGCGGCTGTTGCTGATAAGCAGGTTGTTGCTGATATGTTTGCGGTTGTGATACTTGCGGTTGGCTCCTAACAGGCTGCTGCGCGGCGTTTGGCTCAGCAGCAGGTGCTTGTGTTTGTTGAACGGACTCAGGTTGCGGAGCGGGTGCTGATTCCTGCTGCGATCTTACTGCAGCAGGTGCTGATGCTTGTGGCGCAGACTGAGGAGTTTCGCTTACTTGTTGCTGAGGTGCAACCTTTTTGCTTTGCAGATAGTTAAGCAGGTCGTCTTTGGTGAGGCGGCCTTCAGAACCCGTACCCGGTATATTGGCGAGATCGTTTATGTCAATGCCTTCGCGGCTGGCAATACTTTTTACAAGCGGCGAATAAAATCTGCCGGACTTACTGCCGCCATTGCTATCTGCTTTGGCTGCTGCTTTATTTTGCAGCTGATCTATACCCGGTATTTGAGCCGACTTAACAGGCTCTGCTTGCGGAGCAGGTGCAGGAGAAGATACTATAGGTTGCGATGCCGGAGCTGATTGCTCTTGAACGGTCGGCGCAGCTACATGTGCTGGTTGCGCTGCAGGCGCGGTGGATTGAGCGGCACCGGTTTGTATAACGGCAAGCGGAGAGCCAACTTGTACTACATCATCTACCTTATACAATTGCTGGCTTAGTACCCCCGCCACAGGCGACGGAACTTCGGAGTCAACTTTATCCGTAGCGATCTCTAACACAGCCTCATCTGCCTCAATGGTATCGCCAGGGTTTTTCAGCCATCTTATCACGGTTGCTTCTGCAACACTCTCCCCCATTTTTGGCAATAACAATTGGTAGTCAGACATTGGTAACGATAGAATATTGATGGCTCAAAAATAAGGCTTTCCTTAATTTTTAATTAACATCCTGCAATAAAGTATTCAACATTCCGAGGGCCGCTATAGCAGTCCTTTCAATGTTTTGCAGGCGCTTAGAGCCGAATGTGAATTTCTTGACCACGGTTTTTCCACATTTTGCAACACCTATCCAGACAGTGCCTACGGGCTTATCGGGGAGGCCTCCACCAGGCCCGGCAATACCCGTAACGGCTATCGCATAGTCAGATTTAAAGTTCAGCAACGCACCCTCCACCATCTCGGTAACGGTTTGTTCACTTACTGCACCGTGCTGCCAAAGCGTTTCATTTTTCACACCAAGCAAACTTTCTTTAAGCTCATAAGAATATGAAACTGCGCCGCCAAAAAATACTGCTGATGATCCAGGATGCCTGGTGAACAGATGGGATATGTATCCGCCTGTACAGCTTTCTGCAACAGATAAAGTTTGCCCGCGTTCGGTTAGTTGGTTTAGTATCGCTTTCTCCAGAGCTACATCATCTTCGGCAACAACAACGTTTTTCACCCGATCTACTATGAGTTTGTAATAGTCGCCGATTTCTTGTTCAAGCGTTCCCCCAGCATCCTCATAGCCGCTTAAACGTAATCTCACCTGGCCAAGTTTTGGCAGATAGGCAAGTTTGATATGTGCCGGCAGGCTGTCTTCGATATCCGCGATACGCTCTGCTAAAAAAGATTCACCCTCGCCAACGGTTAAGATGGTTCTATGAATAACTTTTGGAAGTTTAAAACGCTGTTCCAGTCTCGGGATAACAGTTTCATCCATCATATATTCCATTTCGAATGGAACACCCGGCATGGAGATATAAATTTTGCCCTCATGTTCAAACCACATGCCCGGGGCTGTACCGTTATTATTCGGGATCACCTCACAATTTTCGGGCACATGGGCTTGTTTAATATTCACGTCCAGCAATGGACGGTTGTATCTGGCGAAAATGCGTCTTACATTCTCGAGGGCGCCGTCGTCCTGTTTAAAACCAACATTAAAGTATTGCGCCAGTGTTTTTTTGGTGATGTCGTCCTTAGTCGGGCCAAGTCCACCAGTTATCAGAATGACATCCGCGCGTTTATGCGTCTCCGCCAAAGCGGTAAGAATGTGATCGGCATCATCAGAAACGGACGATATTTGCTTTACCCTTATACCCACCGAATTTAGGCGGGTGGCCATCCATGCCGAGTTGGTATCAACTATTTGCCCTATTAATATTTCGTCGCCAATGGTAATGATCTCTGCTAACATGTATTAGTAATACGGATTATAGAACTGATTGTTGGTGTAATCGTTGCGTTTACTCAATTTCAGGTCCTGCAGTATTGACGCTTTAACCCTTAGTGTTGCTGTGTACATCTTCAAATAACCAAAAGGTATCCACTGGATGGACAGGTCCCAACAATGCAAATCGCGGTAGATACCAAACTGAGCGGTACTTAATGTTTGCTTGCGAATATCAACGTCAGAATAATAAGTTATCTTCCACTTTGGAGTGATGCTTACGTCGCCGCGCAGCTGCATGGTATTGGTAACACTGGTGCCTAAATAATTTAAGAGCGAGTAATTAAACGTATAGCTTACGTTGACATTCCATGGCACGTTAAAGTCCACAAACGCGCTTTGATCCTGGTTGATAAGCGAAAGACGTTCGGCTTGTTCCGGAGTAAGGCCTTGCAATGGCGCATTATTTACACCCTGCCCCCTGTTGGCAACCGTTTTAGCCCGTGAATTAAAGCTAATGTTTGCGGAGGCGAAGAAATTGGTGAGCTTCGGAATAGCGTATTGGTCTTTAACTATCGGGTATCTGCCTATCTGGTTATTAGATATCGAATCCCGCAGAAGCACTTTATAGGGATATAAGGTACCGCCAAAGTTTATATTTAAACGCTGATTGAATACAGCAGTATGGCCATTAAAGTTAATTGGCGAAAGTTTAAAGGAGTCTGCAACAAAATTGTAAAAGGATGATATAGTAAAACCCTGCAATATTTGAATTTTCTTATCTACTTGTGAGGTATCTGTAGCCTTAGGCCGCACTTTAGCTTCGATGGTGTTGTCTAAAGTTATACCGACACCTGCCTGCCGTTGAGCACTGCCCGGGGCATATGCAGAATTTGAGAATATTGAATAGCGCTGAAAAGTATAAGGGTAAGGCACTGTGGCCTGGCTTACAACTGTTTGGTTATACCATGCCCTGCTGTAGTCTGGGTTGTAATTAAATGATAAAGTTGGCGTTAGCACATGGCGAATGGCTCGTAACTTACCCGACCCTTTAAAGTTATAAGTGCCGTATACTTTAGTTGACAGCGAGGTTCCTAGATTATATTCGCCCGCGCGTTTGAAGCCTGCAATGGTGTCAATTGTAGGGATGGAATTACCGCTGTTAAGATTGTTACGGTCGTAGAACTTGTTAATGCTTTGCAGGTTCCAGTATTCATTGTAAGTAGCATTGATACCAAACTGAAAAAACCTTAAAAACGTGAGGTTTAAATTAGCCGGCAATGTTTGTCTTAAACCGGTTTGCAGTCGGCGGGATAATACGCCGCTTTGAAATAATTGTGATTCAGGGATTTGCGATAACCTGTTAGTCCCCTGCGCCGTGTAGCTCACAGACACTTTTTGATACCATTTCTGTTCGCCTACCCGCTCTTTCGAATCAAATGGACTGATACTGGTCATGTTAAAGTTGAACGAAGGAAGTTCCAGGTCAATGGTTTTCCTAGTAAGGTCTTGTGCATGTGATAAACTGGTGGTAAAGTTAAAAGGTGTACCAGCCCATGTTTTGGCATATGATATACTCGACCGTAAGTTGTTTTGCGTAATTTGTTGCAAGCTATAACCTGTATTAGCCCGGCTGTTTGCATAATAGCTTGAAGTTCCGGCGTTTACAGAAGCGTTAAACGTTGAGCCGGGATGCGCCGCAGGATCTTGGGTGTGGCTCCAGCGGATGTTGAAACTGTTAGTCCGCGGATCGCCGGGGTTGCCGTAATTAAGGGAAGAAAAACTTAAGGTAACATCGCCGGTGTAACGATAACGTTTTAGATAACGGGATTGCTCACTTAGTTCGAAACCTCCATGCGAGTATACTGTGGCATTGGTCAGCAGATCGATATTATCATTAAAGCCTAAATAGTATCCAAAATTGCGCAGATAGAAACCCAGCCTGGCATCCTCACCAAAAGAAGGCAATATTACGCCCGATGCGCGAGTATTAGGCTTCGGAAAAAACCCGAACGGAATAGCCAATGGCAGTGGTACGCCTTCAATTTCTAAGTAAGCCGGTCCGGAAATAATTTGCTTTTGCGTAGCTATACCTTTGGTGATCACAATACCAAAGTGCGTATCGGGATACGGCAAGTCACAAGTACTATAGATCACATTGTGGTAAGCAACCTCGTCTTCATTAAGCCTTTTGGCTTCACCGCCCGAAAGAAAGTTGGCATCCTGCGCGGAAGCGGGGTTCCACACCTTACCTTTTTTAGTCTCGTAGTTGTAATATAATGAATCAGCCGCGGCTGGCTTTTCATTTTTTTGTTTGGTGATTGGCCGGCCAACGTAACGATGTGTTTTGGGGTCTATCAAACCGCTGGCGAATATCAGCTTCTTAGTTTGGTCTAAACGGATGAAGTCAGCATCCAGCTCAAAATCTTGATATTTAACCCTTGCACGTCCATATAGGTACTGTATTTTGGTTGCGTTATCGGTATAAGATGAATCTTCCGATGTTGCTGTAACAATATCTTCCAATCCGTTCGACGCCTTCCTGGTGGTGTCCTTTGCAACGGTTGCATTTTTTTTTGTAATTTTAGTGGGCTTCGCATTAGGTAGTATCTTATTTTCAGGAGTGAGATATTTTGGCAAAGTGTCTCTGTTTGGCGATTGATCTGCCAATATCTTTGTTTGAAAAGCGTTATGATTTACAGCAAATGATGCTTTCGCCAGTACAAGACACAATAAGATAGATAAGAACCTGGCGAATTTCAAAATTAATTAGTAATGATATTTCTGCGGTCTAAGCTATCCGCGTTCAAAAATAATGAAAAATAAAGCATTCAAAACAATCATTTATTCTACCTCACTATTCCTTCTATCACTGTCATTGTTCTCATTTAAGGCCGTTCCCGACAGTGCAAAAAGAGATTCTACACCTACAGGTTATAAATTACGTACCATTGTTGTTGATGCCGGTCACGGCGGTAAAAGGCTGGGAGCTAACGGTGCATACTCTGTAGAAAAGAATGTAACGCTTGCCCTGGCTTTTAAATTGCAGAAAGCGATACAAAAAGAAGTGCCTGATGTAAACGTGGTGATGACCCGCACTACTGATGATGACATATTATGGCAAAAAAGATCTGACATTGCCAACGAGGCAAAAGGCGACCTTTTTATTTCGCTGCACTGCAACTCTTTGTCAGATAAAGTGGTGACTGTTAACGGCCGCAGGCGACGCATCCCGGATCAATCCGGACGTGGAGTATTGCTATTGGTTTATGGCTTTCACCGTGATAAAGAAGAAGCTGCGGCGCTTCGCGAAAACTTATTTGAGGATAAAGATGTTAAAGGTGCAGACGCTGTCGACTTTAACGACCCTACACAAATGATATTGCTTAATGCATTTAAAAACAAATACCGCAAGCGCAGTATTCATTTTGCAGATATCATTAACGACGAATTTAAAGACACAGACGGCAGGCCGAGCGAAGGTGTACGCGAACAGGGCATATTAGTTTTGTGCCATAGCGCTATGCCGGCAGTATTGGTAGAAACCGGATATATTAACAATCCTAAAGACGAGGAATATTTAAACTCTGATGAAGGACAAAATGAAATTGTAGCCACTTTGATTAGGTCTATAAAGACATACAAGGCCGAAGTTGAAATGGTGAATTAAATTACGTATACATCTAAAATATCATATCTTGAAAATCTCTAACGAAACTAAAGTTGGCATATTGGCTGTTGTTGCTGTTGTTGTATTAATATTAGGCTACAGCTACTTAAGAGGTGCCGACGTATTTTCTACCGACGATCGTTTTTATGCTATCTATAAAAATGTAGAAGGCCTTACCGTCTCTAAACCCGTGTTGGTAAATGGTTTTCCCATAGGTAAAGTTTCTAAAATGGAACTGCGCGGCGACGGCCAGACGATCGTTCAATTCAAGATACAGCATAAATATAACGTTCCGGTTAATACGCTGGCGAAATTAGAAAGCACCGACTTATTAGGTAGTAAAGCTATAGTCTTTGAATTGGGCACCAGTAAAGAAAATGCTGAAGATCAGGATACGCTCCGCGCGGATATTCAGGGCAGTTTGGCAGAAAGCCTGCAGCCGGTACAGAAAAAAGCTGAAATGTTAATCTCGCGCCTGGATTCCACCCTGGCATCTGTAAACAGGATAGTAAACCCAAATTTCCAGAAAAACGTGGACCGCAGTTTCCAAAGTATTGCCAATACCTTGCAAACGCTTGAAAGCACTTCGAAGAAAATAGATGCTATTGTTGGTTCGCAAAGCGGCCATATCAACGGCATTATGACCAATGCACAGGCTGTTACAGAAAACTTAAAGACCAGCACCGGCAGGTTGAACAACATAACTGCTAACTTCGACCGTTTTAGCGGTGATCTGGCTAATGGAAACATCAACCAAACGCTTGCAAATGCGAATAAAACAATGGCTAACCTACAGGCTACCGTCGACAAGATCAATAATGGTAAAGGGACACTGTCTCTACTAATTAACGACGACAGGATGTATAATAACCTGAATGCGGCTTCTGCAAATCTTAATAATCTGTTTATTGATCTTAAAGCACATCCAAGCCGCTACGTGAGCTTCTCTGTTTTCGGGCGTAAGGATAAATAGAACCTTTAAATAAACAATTTTTCATTGCGAGGCACGAAGCAATCTCGTCGCTTTCCCATTGAACTCTACGGGATCGCCGCGCCGCATACTGCGGCTCGCAACGACATGATGGATTGGTTTAGAAACTTTAAACCTCAAACGTCTTACCTTCTATAGCCAATTGCGTATCAGGGAAAACCTGCTGTGCTTCTTCAAGCAGATCATTCAGTGTTTTATAGCGGGCAGAGAAGTGCCCTATAAGTAACTGCTTTGCCTGCACTTCTGTTGCAATCTCACCGGCTTGCCATGCTGTGGTATGGAAGGTCTGTATAGCCCTGTCCAGCATATTGTGTAGGAACGTAGCTTCATGGTAAAGCAAGTCGGCATTTTTAATAAACGGAAAGTAGCTGGTATTGTAAATAGTATCTGAACAATATGCATAGCTCTTTGGCGCGCTGGAGTCCTTTGTTAGTTCACCATTTTGATGAATTGTTCCGTCGGGCGCCACATAGTTTAATCCGCGTTTCAATTGCGAATAGAATGAAACCGGAATATTTAGCGGCTCTACTTTCTCTTTGATGATCTTACGCAGCAATTTCTTTTGCCTGAACAGGAAACCTGTACAAGGGATTCGGTGATCAAGCGGAAACGTTTCTACACAGATATCCTGATTGTCTAATATGACCTGATGGGTCGTAGCGTCGGTAGCATACAACTCTATTTGGTACTGCAAGTGAGTGTCAGAGTGCTTAAACTGCAACTCTATGATCTCTTTAAGCGGTGCAGGACCAAAAAGCTTAAGTGGCTTAGTGCGCCCGTTAAGATGGAGAGACGATAGCAGGCCCACAAGACCGAGATAATGGTCGCCGTGCAAGTGGCTGATAAAAATATGATCTATACGACTGGCCTTAACATCAAACTTAAGCATTTGCTGTTGCGTGCCTTCGCCGCAATCGATCAGGTAAATATGCTCATTGATATTTAACGCCTGCGAGGTTGGATTCCTGTTATAAATAGGCGTTGCAGAACTGCTACCAAGTATGGTTACCTCAAACTTCATAGCAGCTGTGAGGGTTTACTTTACTTCCTTTTTTAGTTCTTTCTCTATCTCCTCCATAAAAACAAGGTCGATAGCTTCTTCAACAGAAGGGACTATAGTCATTACGGTATCTAATTGAGAAATAGTAACCAGGCGTTGTACGGCTTCATTAAGACAAGCAAGAATAAATACACCGTCGGCATTTTTACAAAGCCTGTGGCCTACCAATAAACTGCTAAGACCAGACGAGTCTGCAAACTTAACCTGGCAAAGGTCCAGTATGATATTACGCTGCCCCTCGGCGTTGATCAATATCAGTTCTGATTTAAGCTGAGGTGTGAATAATGAATTCAGTTTTGATTCATTCAACTTCACTACAACATACTTCTCGTGTTTATCAATAGTAAATTTCATTATCGTAGAATTATTGGGCTAAGATATAATTATTTTACCTGTAAATAAAAATCGGAGATTTGGTGGTGAAAACTAATTATTAATGATAGTTATGATGCTGCATTTCGACAATATGAGGGTGACACCTCTAAGAATGGCTATTTGGGTGAAGCTTGGGAGTGAATAAAAGCAAATAGTGTTTGGAGAATCTGTAAATGAAAGTGAAATAAAAGATGCTATAGTGTCTTTTTGTTGGGCGTCACCCTCGCAATACTCGGGTCGGGCTATACGCTGCAAGTCCTCTCCGCCTGCGGCGGATGCGGGCTTTTCGCTGCTATCCCTGACGCGAATGAATAGCCAGTTCAAAGCATGCTAAGCGCTTGATTTATGTTAGCCTCTACCCTTTTTAAAACATCAGCAGTATCTGTTTTTACAAACCGCTCGCCGGTTATCTGCTCATATAGTTCAATGTAGCGGTCCGAAATAGATTCAACAATTTCAGGCGTCATCTCCGGAACCACTTGTCCATCCTTTCCCTGGAAACCATTTTCTATTAACCACTTGCGTACAAATTCTTTTGACAACTGCTTCTGGGGTTCATTTCTCTGCTGACGTTCTTCATAACTATCTGCATAAAAATAACGTGATGAGTCCGGGGTATGGATTTCGTCTATTAGATAGATTTGTTCACCAGCTTTTCCAAACTCATATTTGGTGTCAACCAATATCAACCCTTGTTTAGCAGCTATCTGAGTTCCACGCTCAAATATAGCCCTAGTATAAGCCTCGAGCTTTTCATAGTCTTCTGCCAATACAATACCTCGGGAAAGGATTTCTTCTTTAGATATATCTTCGTCATGCCCTACAGAGGCTTTGGTTGTAGGAGTGATAATGGGATTTGGGAGTTTATCATTTTCTTTTAAACCCTCCGGCAGTGCAACGCCGCATACCTGCCGTTTGCCTGCGCTATATTCACGCCAGGCGTGGCCTGCCAGGTAACCACGTATTACCATCTCAACCTTAAACGGCTCGCAAATGCGGCCAATAGTTACAGATGGGTCGGGCACGTTAACAACCCAATTGGGCACGATATCTTTAGTCGCTTCCAAAAATTTGGCGGCAATTTGATTGAGCACCTGCCCTTTAAAAGGAATAGGTTCAGATAAAACCACATCAAAGGCGGAGATGCGATCGCTAACCACCATCACCAGGTACTTATTATCGATAGTGTAAACGTCACGTACCTTGCCTTTATAAAGTGACGTTTGACCGGGAAAATTAAAGCGGGTCTCTTTTATGGCGTTCATAGTATAGATTTGAGATGTGAGACGTGAGATATGAGATAAAATTATACGGAAGTGTCTTTTATCTCAAATCTAATATCTCATGTCTACTGTATATCCCCGTAAGCTTCTAATATGCGTTTAACCAATTTGTGGCGTACTACGTCTTCGCCAGTTAGGTAAATAATGTCTATACCTTTTATGTCAGGCAATATCTTCAACGCGGTATGCAGGCCAGATTGTTGTTTTTTAGGCAAGTCTATTTGCGTTACGTCGCCGGTAACAATGAATTTAGCTGATGGTCCCATACGGGTTAGGAACATCTTTAATTGCATATCGGTAGCATTTTGTGCCTCATCCAGTATCACAAAACAATTATCCAAAGTACGGCCTCGCATAAATGCCAGAGGAGCGATCTCTATCGTGCGGTTTTCTAAATAAAGCTTCAACTTTTCTGCAGGGATCATATCGTCCAGTGCATCATAAAGCGGGCGCAAATACGGATCTATTTTTTCCTTTAGATCGCCCGGTAAAAAACCAAGGTTCTCTCCTGCTTCTACCGCGGGGCGAGTGAGTATAATGCGTTTTACTTCTTTATTCTTTAATGCACGGCAGGCAAGTGCGACGGCTGTATACGTTTTACCCGTGCCGGCAGGCCCTATGGCAAATATGATATCATTTTTAGCGATACTGTCAACCATGCGTCGCTGATTTGCCGTACGGGCTTTAACTAAAATACCATTAGGCCCAAAAACGATCACCTCGCCTGTGGTTGACTTGTCATTGGCGTTTTCGGCAGGCTCAGGTGCTTGTACTTTTGAGCCGAATAATCGCTCAATATCCTGTATGTTAAGAGATTCGTATTTTTCTACGTGGTTAAGCAGTTTGGCAAACTTGTCGTCAAAGGATTTTAGTTCGGCCTCATCGCCTAAAACTTTTAGTTCAGTACCACGGGCAACTATTTTAAGCTTTGGAAATTGTTTTTTAATGATCTCGAAATGATCATTATTTGGTCCCCACACTACAGCCGGGTTAACATTCTCGAGGGATATCTTAAGTTCGTTCAATAGAAATGATTTTTTAGTGGCCGATTTTTATGCTTAAAAAATTTGAATATTTGCAGCGTTGTTCGCTTGTACAAGGTTAACAATAAATATTTGAAATAGTCAATGCCAATAATAACATTAACAACTGATCTGGGCGATAAAGATATCTACCAGGCTGCGCTAAAAGGCAGCATACTCAGTTTGTTACCCGGCGTTACTATTGTTGACATTACGCATAGCGTAGCCGCTTTTAATACACAGCAGGCTGCGTTCATTTTAAAAAACAGTTTCCATTATTTTCCTGCGGGTACCGTACACCTTATTGGCATCGATACCGTTTTTAACACCCACACCCGTTACCTGGCTGTTGCTTATAAAGGCCACTTTTTTGTCGGGGCCGACAACGGCATTTTTTCGCTGATGTTTGACGCCGGGCCTACAGAAATGGTTGAGCTTAATATTATGCAGGATTTGAAGTTCCTGCACTTCCCTTTGGCCGATATTTTCGTAAAGGCGGCATGTCATCTTGCCGGCGGGGGTTCTCTTACAGAGATAGGCATACCGATAGTTGAGACAGAAAAGAAAATGAACCTGCAGCCGGTTGTAGACCGTAACCTCATCCGTGGTATGGTGATCTATATCGACTCGTTCCAAAACGTTATTACCAATATCACTAAAGACTTTTTTAACCAGGTACAGCACGGCAGGCGGTTTGTGCTTTACTTTAAACGCAATGAAACCATTACACATCTAAGCTGGCATTACAACGAAGTACCTGAGGGTGAGAAGCTTTGTCTGTTTGGCATTAGCGATCATTTAGAGATCGCTATCAATAAAGGCAACGCAAGTGGTTTGCTTGGCCTTAATTTGGGTGATAGTGTTATTATTGATTTTCAATAACATACAGATGGTTAAGTCATTCATAACTTTAATTATTTGTTTGATCGCTTTATCTGTATTTGCGCAAACAATTACGCCGGATCCCGATTCTCTTGCTTACCAAAACCAGCGCAAGAAGATAAATACAATGCTGGCACAAAGGGTTGCTAAATTTGGCGACTATACAATAAGCCTGGGCCAGCATACCGGGATATTTGGGTTGCAGACTAAAAAAGATATACGCCGTTCTAATGAGATATTAATGGATATTACGCGTACAGACAATGCCATTCTGGAACAAACTAAAGTATTGTTATCTCTTAAAGACAATCAGCTTAAATATCGCTCCTATCAACAACAAACTGTGCAAAGCCAAGCCAAAGAGACACAGGATGTTTCGATAGGCTACATGACTACTATCAACAAGCTTCGTGTACAGAATGAAAAACTTACTGCACAATTAAGAGAAAGTGAAGACCGTAATAGTTCGATTAAAAAGTGGGCTGCAGCGATTGTCGTTGTCATCATCGGGTTAATTTTATTTGTTAACCGCAAACGAACCCGCAATTAAAGCGTAAATTCGTGCCTTTTGAAATATAAATGGCGAGAGCGAGGTTGAATAGCGGCAATGCTTCTGAAAAAGAATTGCCAAAGGCAAAGATCAATAGGGAAAGTCTTAAAAACATAGGCAAATTAATCAGTTACATTAAGCCGTATCGTGGCAGATTTATAGCGGCCTTGCTGTTTTTATTTGTGTCGAGTATAGTCGGCCTTGCGTTTCCATCCTTTTTAGGCGCATTAATTGACGCCGCGCAAGGCAAAACACATTCAAAATATCTTTCGGGCGGATTAACTGTTATTGGGTTAACCGCTTTCAGCGTGCTATTCGTTCAAGCTTTTGTTTCCTACTTCCGTGTTGTATGGTTTGTGCAGGTCGCAGAAAAAGCTTTGGCAGATATCCGCAGGGACACTTATTTTAAGCTGATCACTTTGCCAATGAATTTCTTCAGCAACCGCAGGGTTGGTGAACTGAACAGCCGTATTTCTGCAGATCTTTCTCAAATACAAGATGCCATTACTACAACGCTTGCAGAAATGATCCGCCAATTAATATTGATGGTGGGCGGAGTCACCTTGCTGGCTATTGTATCTATAAAACTTACTTTAAGCTTACTGGCACTTCTGCCCTTCCTTATCGCTTTTGCGGTTGTGTTCGGACGTTTTATACGCAAGATATCACGCCAGGCGCAGGATAAATTAGCCGACTCAAACACCATTGTTGAAGAGACCTTACAAGGCATCGCTAATGTAAAGGCCTTTGTTAATGAGGCTTATGAAGCTAAACGTTACAATGGTAATCTGCGGGAGGTTGTAAACATTGCTGTTAAGGGTGCACGGTTCCGTGGGATATTTGCCTCATTTATTGTGTTTTGCTTGTTCGGTACCATCATCGGCGTTATATGGTATGGCTCATCATTAGTTAGCCACGGCGAGATGACCGTTGGTGACCTTACAAAATTTGTGCTTTATGCCATATTTGTTGCAGCAGCGATGGGTAGCTTTCCCGAACTATACGCCAACATGCAAAAAGCCGTGGGTGCCAGCGAACGCGTGCTGGAAATATTGAATGAAAACGCAGAGCCTGTGTCGATCAACGCAGAGGATAATATAATTAAACAAAAGATAAGCGGTAATCTTAGCTTTAATAACGTAAACTTCTTTTACCCTTCACGACCTGAGATCACTGTTTTAAATAGCATTAGCTTTGATGCCACAGCCGGCCAAAAAGTGGCGATAGTAGGTCCGAGTGGGTCCGGCAAATCAACAATGGCTGCGCTGATTCTGCAATTCTATTATCCGCAAAGCGGAACAATCTTGTTCGATGGAAAGCCGGCGAACGCTTATACCTTAACGGACATCCGTAACCAGGTGGCGATCGTACCACAGGATGTCTTATTATTCGGCGGTACGATTTTAGAGAATATTCAATACGGCGCGCTTAGCGCGAGCCGCGAAGATGTGATACAGGCTGCAAAACAAGCAAACGCACATCAGTTTATCAGTAATTTTCCTGAAGGATATGATACGCTTGTTGGCGAGCGTGGCGTTAAACTTTCAGGCGGACAGCGGCAGCGGATCGCGATAGCAAGGGCACTGTTGAAGAACCCATCTATTTTGATACTGGATGAAGCAACGTCATCGCTCGACTCTGAATCTGAACGTTTGGTGCAAGACGCTTTAGAAGTGCTGATGAAAGGCCGCACTTCGGTGATCATTGCTCACCGCTTATCTACCATCCGCGAAGCGGATAAGATCATCGTATTGGATAAGGGCATTATAACAGAAACCGGCACACACGAAGAGTTAATGGCGCATGATGGCGGCCTGTACCGCTATTTAAGCCAATTGCAGTTAGAGAGCGCAACGTCTTAATACAATAAGTCATCCCGAACTTGTTTCGGGATCTCAAACGACATTCAACCTAAATGTGGGATGCCGAAACCAGTTCGGCATGACCTCTAAAAGGGAAACGATAAAATGAACTTAACCATACACGGGGCAGCCCGCCAGGTAACCGGAAGCATGCATTTGCTCGAGGTTAACGGATACAAAATATTAATAGACTGCGGCCTTGATTACGAGCGCGACCGCAGCACCATTGCCAATGAGAATTTCCCATTTCGGCCGGAAGAAATAGATGTGGTGATACTTACCCATGCGCACATCGACCACTCGGGTAACTTGCCGACACTTGTTCGATTGGGTTATGCAGGCCAGATCCTGTGCACCGCCCCTACCGCCGATCTTGCAGAAATGCTAATGATGGATTCAGTTAATATCTTTTTGCGTAAAATGCAAGGCGGCAATAAGCGTGGAAAGAAGCGGCACCACGACAGTGGTGGCAATCAACCACTTTATCTTCAGAAACATGTAATGGACACTGCAGAACGGTTTGTCACCATAGGTTTCAATAAACCGTTCCGTATGACCGGCGATATCGAACTGACGTTTATTCCGGTTGGTCATCTGTTAGGCGCGGCTGCAGCTGTTCTAAAGATCAATGACAACGGCAAAGAGAAAACCATTGCGTTTACGGGCGATATCGGGCGTAAAAACTATCCTGTACTTAATGATCCTCAGCCTTTGCCGCAGGTGGATTTCTTAGTGACCGAATCTACTTATGGCGGCCGCCATCATACAAAAGGTAAAACCGTTGAAGAAGTTTTAGTTGAGACGATAGATAAGGCATGTGTGAAAGAGAATGGCAGGCTAATCATCCCGGCATTTAGCATTGGCCGTACGCAATCGCTGGTTTATTCGCTCAACAAAATTTTTAGCAGCGGTTTATTGCCGCCTGTTAAAGTTTTTGTAGATAGCCCTTTGGCTATACGGTCTACAGAAACATTCAGAAAATACCATACGTTGTTGAACGAAGAAAGCAGGGACTTTTACGACCGCGAAGGCGACGAGTTTGAGTTTGATAACCTTACCTACGTTGAGAATATAAACGAGAGCCGTGATATCTCAAATTACTTTGAGCCGTGTGTGATCATATCTTCTGCCGGTATGCTCGAAGGCGGCCGTATCCAGGACCATTTATTTTACAATATCCAAAATTACTACTGCACTATCTTGTTTATCGGCTATTGCGCAAAAGGCACCCTTGGTTTCCGTCTTTTACGCGGTGACCCTATTGTTCACATCCGCGACCGCGAGTTAGCCGTTTACGCTACGATAAAACAAACCGACGTTTTAAGTGCCCACGGCGACCACGATGATCTTATGGATGTGGTTCGTGGCCAGAATAAAGACAAATTGAAAACGGTTTTCCTGGTACACGGCGATCCGCAGAGTATGGACGCGCTGGCAGCAGCTATCGAGGATGAAGATTACGCGGTAAGTATACCTGAGAAAGGCATTACTTACACTTTGTAAATAGCAAAGGCCACTCTTTTTAGTGGCCTTTGTAGTTTGTTAGCTACCTCTCTGTCATCCTGAGCAACGCGAAGGATCTTATGCGCAAATGCACTACTGAATAAAATTCTTCACCACGTTCAGAACGAAAAAATGCTTATTCAGCTACCGATACGTTCTTAAAATAATCGATAATCAGATTAGCCAGTTCGGTACCTATACGCTCTTGCGCTTCATTTGTAGAGGCACCAATGTGCGGAGATAGTGAAATCTTAGAGTGAGTAAGAATATCCTTACGCGGTGTCGGTTCGTTATCAAAAACGTCTAATCCGGCAAAAGAAACTTTATCGTTGTCTAAGGCGGCAATTAACGCAGATTCGTCAATCAAGCCCCCACGTGAACAATTGATGATACCAACACCTTTTTTCATTTGATCAAAAGAGGCGGCATCCAACACCGGCTGGTCTAAAAACGGTGTATGCAGTGTAATGAAGTCCGCTATAGCAATGATCTCATCTTTAGTTGCAACTTTCACCGGAACGTTAACTTTGATGCCACCACCTAAAATAACCTCTAATGTAGGGTCGAATGGGTAAAGGTCATAAGCCAAAACTTCCATCCCTAAACCAATAGCTATTTTAGCAACCTCCCGGCCTATCCGGCCAAAACCAAGTATACCGATGGTGCTGCCACGTAGCTCAACACCTTTTGCGTAAGCCTTTTTCAGATCGTTAAACTTTGTGTCGCCTTCGGCAGGCATTCTACGGTTTGCATCCTGAAGGAAACGGATACCTGTAAACAAGTGGGCAAAAACCAGCTCCGCAACAGATAATGATGATGAGGCAGGCGTGTTATATACAGCCACACCTTTTTCCTTCGCGTACTCAACATCAATATTATCCATACCTACTCCGCCGCGACCGATCAATTTTAGATTAGGGCAGGCGTCAATAAGTGATTGTCGCACTTTAGTAGCACTACGTACAGTGATGGCATCGTAATTTTGAAGAGCCTCTGGCAATTGATCCTGAGGTACAAATTCTGTATCGACGGTAAAGCCTGCACCTTCTAGTAAACGCTGACCTATCGGGTCTATCCCGTCATTAGCTAATATTCTGATCATTTCTTTTTAGTTATTGACACCCCCAATCCCCCTGAAGGGGGTGTATCTGATTCTTACCCCCTTTAAGGGGCAAGGGGGTTGTTATTTATTTTTCTCCGCAAACTCCTGCATCGCGTCTATCAGCACATGTACGCTGGTGATAGGTAATGCATTATAGATAGACGCACGGAAACCGCCAACGCTACGGTGGCCTTTTACACCTACTATATCCTTTTCATCACAAAGTTCTAAAAAGGCTTTCTCATGCTCCGGATTAGTACATACAAAGGTTACATTCATGTAAGAGCGGTCGTCTTTAGCGCACACCGCTTTAAACAATGGATTGCGGTCTATCTCGACATAGAGTGCGTCCGCTTTTGCTTTATTTTCTTTCTCGATCGCCTCGACGCCACCTTTGGCTTTTAACCAGCGCAGGGTAAGCATGGACACATAAATGGCAAATACCGGTGGGGTGTTATACATAGAACCACCCTCTACCTGTGTTGGATAATCGAACATCGCTGGAATGGTCCTGCCCGTTTTACCCAATATCTCATTTTTCACAATTACCAGGGTAGTTCCTGCCGGGCCCATGTTCTTTTGTGCCCCTGCGTAGATCAAACCAAAATCAGCAACGTTTATAGGATGGCTGAAAATATCTGAAGACATATCTGCAACCATTGGCACCGGCGATTTAGGATACTCATGCAGCTGCGTTCCATATATCGTATTATTGGTTGTAATATGGAAATATGACGCGTCCGCAGGGATAGTGTAATCTTTAGGTATGTAGGTGAAATTATCAGCTTTTGAAGAAGCTATGATCTCGACATTCCCGAAGTTTTTTGCTTCTTTAAGTGCCTTATTAGCCCATACACCTGTTTCCAGATAAGCTGCTTTGCCGTCCTGAGGTAGTAAGTTAAACGGCACTAACGCGAATTGTGTACTTGCGCCGCCTTGCAAAAACAATACCGAATACCCCTCGGGTACATTTAACAACTCCTTAACTAATTTAACAGCCTCGGCAAGCACAGCTTCAAACTCTGGCGAACGGTGCGATATTTCAAGGATAGATAAACCAATACCATTAAAATCAACAACGCCTTCTGCTGCTTGCTTTAATACCTCGTGAGGCAGGATGCCCGGACCGGCACCAAAGTTATGTTTCATATGTTTTTTGTTATCTGCCGCACTTGATTAGCGACTGCCGAAATTAGCAAATTGAATATTAGTTTGGCAATAAATGGAATGATTTATTATCACAGGTTAATCAAAAATTCGTAGTTGATTAACAAATCATCAATGGAAGCACTTACGGAAAAATTAAATTGTTAGATAGATTTAAGCCTCGAGATCATTTGTGAGGGATCATTAGCAGAGAAAACCGAATTTCCTGCAACGAAGACATTAGCACCAGCTTCCGAAAGTTGTTTGATATTCCCATCGCTCAATCCCCCATCTACTTCGACGTAAACATCAGCACCTGTATCGTCGATTAATTGTTTAAGATCGGTGAGCTTTTTATAGGTGTTCTGAATAAATTTTTGTCCCCCGAAACCCGGGTTTACAGACATGATGAGTACCAGGTCTATCTCGGTAATAATGTCAGCCAACAACGCTACAGGAGTATGCGGATTTAGAGAAACACCTGCAGTGCAACCAAGATCTTTGATGGCCCGAACTGTGCGATTTAAATGTACACATGCTTCGTAATGAACGGTGATATGGTCAGCACCGGCATCTTTGAAGTCCTTAAGGTACCGGTCGGGCTCAACTATCATCAGGTGGACATCGAGCGGCTTTGTAGTGTACTGCTTTATAGCCTTGATTACCGGAAACCCGAATGATATATTGGGAACAAACTTGCCATCCATTACATCAACATGTATCCAATCGGCGTCGCTGTTGTTCAGCATCTCTACATCGCGCTGCAGGTTAGCAAAATCGGCAGAAAGAATTGACGGAGCTATCAAGCGGTTCATGGTTTCAAATATATCATTTTTAGACCATGGACAATGGACCATAGACCATAGATTTAATGAGAAACGCTGTTGAGTTGCTCTGATATATGGACTATCGTCGATAGTTCGCGTAGCGCTAATCGCAGTTCTGCAGCAGGTCGTAGTATTTAGACATTAGTTCCGTATCATAGTTAACGAGGGAATTGTAGGCCTCAGCAACCAGTTCCTTTAAGATTGCAGCACCAAGTTGCCCGGCGCCACCGGGTAGTTCTTCATAATATTTTATCAGGTCTTTTACGCGAACAATTTCATACAAAAGAGATTGCACCAGATCATTGCCGGTGCCTTGCCGCAAATTTTCGGGCCCGCCGTTCAGGAATTCAAGTGGGTCAGACGGGGCATTCATGTATGGTAGCGTCTTTTGTAAATAATAAGTTTTAGCAACTTCACGCAATTAAAAGGGAAGAATTAAAAAATTGTTTTCAATTGTTGAAAAATAGTTAAAACAAAAAAGCCCTCACGTTGTGAGGGCTTCATTATCAAGTTTGTTAAATGTACTATTTATTTTCCTGACGTTCCGGCTTTGGGATCAAAACTTTGCGCGAAAGTTTCAATTTACCTTGCTTATCAACATCTATCAACTTCACTTTTACCATCTCTCCTACTTCAAACACACCGTCCATAGTTTCTAAACGTTTGTGGTCAATTTCAGAGATGTGTAATAGGCCGTCTTTACCAGGCATTATCTCAACAAACGCGCCAAAAGGCATTATTGAGCGTACTTTACCCTCATAAATTTCACCAACCTCAGGGCGGGCAGCAATTGCACGGATGCGTGCCACTGCAGCGTCGATCTTATCTTTATGGTCTGCAAATACCTGAACAACGCCTTGATTGCCAACCTCTTCAATGTTAATGGTAGCGCCGGTTTCGCGTTGCATTTCCTGGATGATCTTACCACCGGGACCTATAACCGCACCGATAAATTCTTTATCGATCTTCAGGGTTATGATGCGCGGAGCAAACGGTTTGTAATCTTCGCGAGGCGCAGTAATAGTTTTAGCCATTTCGCCAAGGATGTGTATACGGCCTTGTTTAGCCTGGTCTAAAGCGTTGGTTAACACTTCCCACGAAAGGCCATTGATCTTCAAGTCCATCTGGCAAGCAACAATACCGTTAGCGGTACCGGTAACTTTAAAGTCCATATCACCTAAGTGGTCTTCGTCACCCAAAATGTCAGAAAGGATAGCATATTTAGTACCCATTTCATTAGTGATCAATCCCATTGCTATGCCCGATACAGGCGCCTTGATTTTCACACCGGCATCCATCAAAGCCAATGTACCTGCACACACAGTAGCCATAGATGAAGAGCCGTTAGATTCCAAAATATCAGATACCACACGGATTGTGTATGGATTCTCATCATCAGACGGGAGCACTTGTTTTAACGAGCGCATAGCCAGATTACCGTGGCCAATTTCGCGGCGACCGGCACCACGGTTAGGACGAACCTCGCCGGTTGAGAAACCAGGGAAGTTATAATGTAATAAGAACTTGTTGTAGCCATTGATGAAAGCGCCATCTATCATCTGCTCGTCGGTTTTAGCACCAAGGGTTACAGAGGTTAATGATTGTGTTTCGCCACGGGTAAACACTGCCGAACCGTGAGCAGCAGGTAAATAGCTTACCTCGCTCCAGATAGGGCGTATCTCAGTAGTTTTACGGCCGTCAAGGCGCTTACCTTCGTCTAATACCAAATTGCGGATGGCATCATACTCTACGTCGTGATAATATTTCTTTGCCAGGAATTTGGTAATGTCGTCTATCTCGCCTAAAGTTGCGATGAAGTTGTCGCGTACTTCTTTGAATTTAACCGCACGCCCATCTTTGCTAGATGCTGATGACGCAACTGCGTACACCTGGTCGTAAGTAGCAGCATAAATGGCCTTTTTCAAGTCCTCATTGCTGTGCTCGTGGCTGTAAGTACGTTTTTCTGTTTTGCCAACTTCTTGTGTCAGTTCTTTTTGTGCAAGGCACTGAACTTTAATAGCCTGGTGTGCAAATTTGATAGCTTCAACCAATTCAGCTTCCTGAATTTCTTTCGACTCACCCTCAACCATGTTAATGTCGTGCTCAGAACCTGCCACAATGAATTCTAAAGTAGCGCGCTCCAATTCGCTTAAGCGGGGATTGATCACCAACTGCCCGTCGATCTTTGCAACGCGCACTTCTGAAATAGGGCCGTTGAACGGAATATCAGAAACGGCTAAAGCTGCTGACGCTGCCAAGCCTGCAAGCGCATCAGGCATAATATCCTTATCGGCAGATATCAACGATATCATTACCTGTGTATCCGCGTGATAATCCTCAGGGAACATCGGGCGTAATGCGCGGTCTACTAAACGGGAAATCAATACCTCATAGTCGGACAAACGTGCTTCGCGGCGTAAAAAGCCACCCGGGATACGGCCGGTTGCCGCGTATTTTTCCTGGTAATCTACAGACAGTGGTAAAAAATCTACCCCTTCTTTAGCCTCCGGCGATGATACTACAGTAGCCAGCAACATGGTGTCGCCCATTTTTACTACTACAGAACCGTCTGCCTGTTTAGCCAGTTTACCGGTCTCGATCTCGATGGTACGGCCATCGCCCAGATCAATAACTTTGTTAATTACTTTCATTTTGTTAATTCGGCACGCTTTTCATCTTTGGGAGCGCGCCATTTTTCTATGTATAAAATTGTTGTTTCTAATCAAAAAAAGCCATCGGGGAATATCCCGACGGCTTTTTGTCAATTTTGCTTAAAAGTTACTTAATGATATCACGTAGCTCTAATGCTTTGATGATAGCACGGTACCTGTTAATGTCTTTTTTGTATAGGTAAGCCAGCAATGCACGGCGTTTACCTACCAGTTTTTGCAATGATAATTGCGTAGAAAAATCTTTTTTGTTTTTCTTTAAGTGGCCGGTCAAGTGCGCAATACGGGTTGTAAATAATGCAACCTGGCCTTCTGCCGAACCTGTGTTGGTAGCTTCGCCACCGTGTTTTGCAAAGATCTCTGCCTTTGCTTCTTTACTTAAATACATTACGTTGAATAATATTAAAGCGTGTAACTTTTGTTAATTGTGGTGCAAATGTAATGAAAAAAATTGAAAAATTTCACAATCCTTCACACTTAGAATTTAAGCGCCCACAATGGCAAACCTTTGTCTATTATATCTTAGACACACTTTTTGGAAACTTATGTGATGAAAATTCAGTGATTAAGCATTTCACATTTATTTCAATTTCTTTCACAATTCCTCTACAAATTCTCACATGGCGTCCCCGCCTTTGGCGGTCGGGCTATATGCTGTATCTGCTGCTATCGCTAACGTGAACCAACCACGCAATTGCCTACCGAAAAAATACTTTTGAGATTGCTTCGTCGATTTATTCCTCGCAAAGACGTGATGGAGATTTTCCCCTTGCACCAACCCTCCTATTTTTTACTTTTGAATTTTACCTTTTGAATTTTCAAAATGCCATACGCCGTTTTTGAAACCGAGCACCGGGTGCGCCCCGACGATATAGATATGTTCCACCATGTGCACAACAGCAAGTATTTCGACTATGTGCTGGCCGCCCGTTATGAGCAGATGGACACCTGCTACGGCATGAGCATGGAGAGCTTTATAACCAAAGGCTTCGGCTGGGTAGTGCGCGCCGTGCAAATGGACTTTAAACGCCCGCTGGCTATGGGCGATTACTTCCTGGTAAAGACAGGCATAGAAACTATTGACGAGCGTGGCTGCCGGGTGCATTTCAGCATCAGCAACAAAGCTACCAAGAAAATTTGCTGCGACGGTTGGTTCGATTTCAGTATGATCGAGGTAGCGACAGGTAAGGCTGTAAAGCTTCCTGCGCATGTGATCAAACATTACCAGATGTAAAGACCGACCCATTTACAAATTTGTCATTCCGAGCCTGCGAGGAATCTTCTGCCTTATAAATTCTGCTCCACTTGGAGAAGATTTCTCCTCATGCTTCGTCGAAATGACAAAAGGGATGATTAACTATTAGCCGCCCCGTTTATAATATCTCCATAAAACTTCTGCAGGTCCAAACCGGCAGCGCGTACCTGCTGCGGTATCAGGCTGGCTGCCGATTGCCCCGGCGTGGTATTTATCTCTATGAAATAAAAATCGCTGGTTTGTTTTTGCAGGATGAAGTCAACCCGCACCATGCCTTTACAATTAAGGCGCAGGTACACTTCGGTTACAATTTCTTGGATGGTTTCGTTTTGTTCGGCAGTAAGGTCCGCGGGCGTTATCTCTTTACTTGCGCCGGGTGTATATTTAGCTTCATAATCAAAAAACTCTTTGTGCGTAATAATCTCCGTAGCCGGTAAAACCGTAAGGTGATGATCCAATCGCGCAATGCCGATGCTAAATTCGCGGCCCTCGATAAATTCCTCAACCAATATCTGGCTGTCTTCGTGGAATGCCTTTTCCAACGCGCCGGGCAGTTCGGCTACGTTGTGCACTTTGCTCATGCCCACACTGCTGCCACCATTGTTTGGTTTTATGAACAAAGGAAATCTCAAAGTCGCGGAGACGGTAGTTACGTCGTGCAGGTCTTTTTTAAATAACCTGAGCGACTTTGCGGTATGCAAATGTTTTATGCCATGAACAATGGTTTTGGTGTTCGCTTTGTTCATGGTCAGGGCTGACGTGGCAGCGTCGCAGGTATTGTAGGGTATGCCCAGCATGTCCAGATAGCCCTGCAGCTTGCCGTCCTCACCGGGCGTGCCATGCACGGTAATAAATGCCGCGTCGAATTTGACTTTATCACCATCAATGGTAAGACTAAAATCGTTTTTATCAACTCCTATCTTACCGCCGGCCGATTCATAAAACCAAGAATCCCGGTTGATCAGTATCGTATAGACTTTAAACTCGGCAGAGTCAAGGGTAGCAGCAATATTTTTCGCGCTGTTAATAGAAACTTCATATTCGCCGGTGTAGCCACCCGCAAGCAGGGCAATGTTTTTTACAGACATAGTTCTCAAAGATAATTATAAGCTATAAAGCCCCATCAAATAGTTTAAACTTCCCGTCTAGTGTTATCAAATTTCACACACACGTGCCCAATTTGCCGGCGTATCGTTACCGAATACTTGAATCGCTCATATGCTTTTCGACTTGCTGTTTCACTGTTTCACTTGAAACAGGTGAAACACCTGTTACATACTTTAAGTATGTGACGGGATATTGCTTTTAGTTTGTTATCAGTAACTTACAGCGTTTACCTGCAAGCACTACTTTGTCAGTGTTTCGACAAAAGATGACTGATAAGTCATAAATTGCAACCATTTTGACACTGCTGAATTGAACTTGTCATATGTGCGGAAACACATTTGAACCATCGTTTCCAAAATTATATTTATGTTTGATAGCCTTTAACCAGGCACAAACAATTGTACTTATAAACACAGATGAACAAACTCCGGGCTTATTTAAAGACCAAAAGTTTCCGCAATAATATATTAGGTGCCATAGGTGCGGTAGTTGCCGTGTTGCTTATCGCGTACCTTTCTTTAGGTTACTATACCCGTCATGGCGAGGGTGCGCCTGTACCACAGCTAAAAGGGATGCAGGTAAGCCGGGCCATGAGCCTGTTAGACCAGCAAGGCTTTAAATACCAGATAGATTCTGTTTATGTGCTTGACCAGGCACCGGGGACGGTGATAGAACAAGACCCCGATGCGGGCACCAACGTAAAAGAGAACCGCACCGTTTATCTTACTGTGGTAACGCAACTTGCACCAAACGTACAACTGCCTGATCTGGAGCAAAGCACCTACCGCGAGGCCGTTGCCACGCTATCTAATTTTGGCTTGAAGGTTGGCGACACTACGTACAAAGCAGATATTGCCCGCGACCGCATACTCGCGGTAATGTTTGGCGGCCAGCCTATAAAAACCGGCACAAAGCTGCCAAAAGGATCTAAGGTTGATCTGGTGCTGGGCGATGGTAAAGGTGCCAGCGAAGTTGAGATCCCTGAATTGGTGAACCTCGATCTTGACGCTGCTAAATTCGCCATCCATGGCGCAGGGCTGGTATTGGGGACCATTATGTACCAGGGAACCATTACAGATTCTACCAATGTAATTGTGGTTGCACAGACGCCAATGCGGGCCGATTCGACAAGCAAAACCAGTATAGGCACACGTATAAACTTAACTGTTAGCCAGGGTAAGAAAACAGATGAACAACCCCAGCATTAATGCGCAGGAATTTTCGCAACGGCTTAACAATAACGAATCACTCAATATTTTAGACGTGCGCGAAGCTATAGAGTATCACACCTATAATATCGGCGGACAAAATATATCCGTAAGCCGTTTACAAGAGGACTTACAAACTGTAAACTTTGATATGGAGGACGAGGTTATTGTGATTTGCAAAGTGGGTAAACGCAGCGAAACGGCGCAATCAATTCTCATTCAAAACGGTTATCAGAACGTCAGGAACCTTACTGGTGGTTTACTGGCACTACAAAAACTAAATTCTAACAAATAATTTATGGCTGAAGGACAATCATCTGGCGGCACTTTTAAAAAATTCATCATCGCGCTGGTGGTGATCGTAATAATTGCATTAGCCGGTACCGGAATTTTTTACTACCTGAGGTACTTTGGTCCTAATGTGAGTGGCAAACAGGAATACTTGTATATACACACCGGCGCCGATTTTAAGGAAGTGTTCGATTCCGTCAAAACCCACCAAATGGTGAACGACACTACTACTTTTTTATGGGCGGCGCATAACATGAAATATGTGAACAGGGTAAAACCGGGCCGCTACAAGTTGAAGGAAGGTATGAGTAACCGTGCGCTGATTAATATGCTGGCATCGGGCACACAATCGCCGGTTGATATTTCATTCCATAACCTAAGGTTAAAAACACAGTTTGCAGGCTTTATGGGTAAAAAGATTGAACCCGATTCATTGTCCCTGATCCGCCTGCTCGATTCCGCGTCTTACATAAAACAATACGGTTTTAGCACTGAGGATGTGTATACCATGTTTTTGCCGAACACTTACCAGGTTTACTGGAATATCACGCCCGAGAAGTTCTTTAAAAAGATGTATGGTGCTTACGAGAAGTTCTGGACACCTCAGCGTAAGCAAAAAGCCGTCGCCCTTAATCTCACCCCTATTGAAGTTTCGATCTTAGCATCCATTGTGGACGCCGAAGCCCTACATGACGACGAAATGCCTAAAATTGCAGGCCTTTACCTAAACCGACTGAACAAGGGTATGAAGCTTCAGGCCGATCCCACAGTGATCTACGCTATGAATGATTTCACCATTAAAAGGGTGCTCAACAGATATTTGTCTAACCCGTCGCCGTACAATACTTATGTTCATACGGGACTGCCCCCCGGCCCGGTGATGATGCCGTCTATCAATGCCATTAACGCGGTGTTAAACCGTGATAACAACGCTTATCTGTATATGTGCGCTAAAGAGGATTTTTCCGGCTATCATAACTTCGCCACCAACGAGGCAGACCATAAGGCCAATGCACGGCGTTTTCAGCAAGCATTAGACCAGCGGAATATAAAACGGTAATGTTTACACACACTACCAAAATAAGGGTACGCTATGGCGAAACTGACCAGATGGGTTATATGTATTACGGCAACTACGCCCAGTTTTATGAGGTTGGCCGTGTGGAAATGCTGCGCAGTTTAGGCCTCACCTACAGCTCCATGGAAGCATCAGGCATTATGATGCCCGTTATGGAGATGAAATGTAAGTATTTAAAGCCAGCCCGTTATGACGAAGAGATAAGCGTAAAAGTGATAATGGATAAGATGCCCGGCATACGTATTCATTTCCGTTACGAACTTAACAATGAGCAAGGCGAGCTGATCAACACGGGAGAAACAGCCCTGGTGTTCGTTAATATGGCCAGCGGAAGACCATGCCTGCCGGGACAGGATTTCCTTGATGCAGTAAAGCCATTTTTCGATAAATTAGAAAAATGAAATGGCTGCACCGTTTTCTAAGCAAGTTTAGATTTTACCAGTGGATCATAGACTGGACTAAGGTTGCCATTATTCCGGGCTTTAGGCCGTTACCGCTGCATACTGTCGCGGTTTTCTTTTTTAAAGAGATCCAACAAGAATCGCTGGTAAATAAGGCGTCTTCATTGGCCTACAGTTTTATGCTTGCCTTCTTTCCTGCCATCATTTTCCTTTTCACGCTTATCCCGTATGTTCCCGTACACCATTTTCAGGACGAGCTTATCGGACTGATCGCAACAGTGTTGCCGCATAATGCATACCTCGCATTCGAGAGCACTATTAAAGACATCATTAAAAACCAAAACGGTTCTTTGCTATCAATTGGCTTCGTTTCGGCGGCTTATTTTGCTACAAATGGCATTTATAAATTAATGCAGGCCTTTAATAAATCATCGCTTATTAAAGAAACCAGGCCGTGGCTAAGGCGCAGGTGGATTGCTTTGGTACTCACATTTGTGATCAGTATGTCGCTGTTCCTAGCCATTTGTATTTTAATTGCCGGGCAGGCGGTTATTGTTTTCATCCGCACCAGACTGGATACTGATGGCTGGTTTTGGAGTTATGTAATTTCATTTGTACGATGGCTTATTGTAGTGGTGATCTTCTTCTTTACCCTGGCATTGCTATACCGTTATGGCCCTGCACACAAGCGCCGCCGCTGGAAGTTAGTAAGTCCGGGCGCTATTCTGGCTACTACCCTTGCAGTGCTTACTTCTATGGGATTTAGTTATTACATCAACAATTTTGGTGCTTATAACAAAGTTTATGGCTCTATCGGCACCCTTATCGTGGTAATGATATGGCTGTATTTAAATTCGCTGATCATTTTGATTGGCTTTGAATTGAACGCCAGCATTGACCTTTCCAAGCAGAATGTGAAGATCGCGAAGCCTAGGTTTAACACCTTTAAATCGGCGGCGCAAAAAATAGAGCAGCATAAATAGCTGCACGTCAGGGGCTTATAACCAAATTTTTAAATAATTAAAAAAAGTAAACTCCGGGTTTCGTAATCCGGCGCGGATTTGTACTTTTGTCCCCGGAGAGATGGCAGAGTGGTCGATTGCGGCGGTCTTGAAAACCGTTGACTGTCAAAGGTCCGGGGGTTCGAATCCCTCTCTCTCCGCGAAATATAGTTTAAGTTTTTGAAAAACGCCTCAAATCATATGATTTGGGGCGTTTCTTGTTTTAGAGCTACCCAATCTAATGTATAATATCTCAATCTGATTGAGACCTCTTGCGAGACCTATCATCGGTTTCTAAATTAGGTCTCGCTAAAACGGTAAATGTTTATTTATTAACCTTTTAATAGTTCAAAGCGATGATCAGAACAGTTTGTATCAATTTTACGTTGAAGAAAACCAAAATCCTTAAAGACGGCACTGCTCCTATATATCTAAGATTGACAGTGGCCTCAGAAAGAGTTGAATTTACCACACGCCGATACATCAGGCCGGAACGCTGGAATAACGCCCAACAGAAGATGTCAGGCACTACAGATGAGGCCAGAGTGTTCAACCATTATTTGAAAACCTTAGAGCAGCAGGTTTTTGAAGAACACCGTCAGATGTTGGATAATAAGCAATTAATTACTGCCGATGCTTTAAGAAACAGGTTGCTTGGAATAGAACAGCAGGTAAAAGAAAAAATGCTTGTCCCCATTTTCCAGGATCATAACAAACGTATCAAGTCTTTACTCGACAAAGAATATGCTAAAGGAACATTAGCACGTTATGAGACCAGCCTAAAGCATACTGTTGAGTTCATGCAATGGCAATACGGGAAATCCGATATAGCCATCAAAGCTATAGATCATGAGTTTATAACAAGCTACGATTTCTATTTAAGGTCTGAAAGAAGTTGTGGCAACAATACAGTTGTCAAATACATAAAGAACTTTAAGAAAATCATCCGCATCTGCATGGCTAACGGCTGGCTGGATAAGGATCCCTTCATCAACTACAAAGCAAAAGTAAAGGAAGTAATCAGGGATTATCTTACTAAAGAAGAAATACAAGCCATAGCAGATAAAGAACTGGTGACGGATCGCGTTAACCAGGTTAGAGATATATTCCTATTCAGTTGCTTTACAGGTCTTGCCTATGCTGATGTTAAAAAATTAAAAAGAACAGAGATATCAAAAGGTATTGATGGCCAGTGGTGGATTTTCACGTCTCGGCAAAAAACGGACACTGCATCAAGAATTCCATTGCTTCCAACAGCCTTAAAGATTTTAGAAAAGTACGAGAACAATCCAGAATGCCTGCATAAAGACCGTGTCCTTCCGGTACTTTCAAATCAAAAAATGAATAGTTATTTAAAAGAAATCGCAAGTGCGGCGGGCATTACCAAGGAATTAACCTTTCACATGGCCAGGCACACTTTCGCGACGGCTGTGACACTTGGCAATGGCGTTTCTATTGAAAGTGTGTCTAAGATGCTCGGTCATCGAAATATTCGCACCACGCAGCATTATGCAAAAATTCTTGACGCTAAAGTGAGTGAGGATATGGCTATTCTAAAGGAAAAATTCTTGTCAATAGAAAATAAGTCATTAATGTATAATTAACCTGACACAATTTTTTAACTCTAAAATCTTATAACATGAAAAATGACTTCATAATTCCCGATGATATAATTTCCAGTAAGATATTTTATATCAGAAAGCAAAAGGTAATGCTGGATTTCGATTTGGCCGAGCTCTACAAAGTAGAAACTAAACAACTTAAAAGGCAGGTCAGACGAAATTTGGAGAGGTTTCCTGGGGAGGATTTTATGTTTGAATTAACACCTGAAGAATATAATATTTCAAGGAGCCAATTTGGCACCTTGAAACAGGGGCAAAATATAAAATATGCACCGATGGCCTTCACCGAACTAGGGATTAGTATGCTTTCAAGTGTTCTAAACAGCTCTGACGCTATTCAAATAAATATCCGAATTATGCGCATTTTTGTGAATGTACGTCAATTGCTGTCTGATACAACTGAAATAAGATTGGAAATAGAGAAAATTAGAAACGAGCTTTTCAATCAAGGAAAAAATATGGAAATCGTTTTTGCTTATCTTGATGAATTATCGAGCAAAATTGCTGATCATTCAACATTAGAAGTGAATAGGAAAAGAATTGGGTTTAAACCTTAAACAAGTAAACTATTTAAAAAATTGGTAAAAGGACGGGAATTAAACCAATCCCAAGTATTCTCTTATTTTTCAATATTTTACAAGCGCGCAAGCGTGGAAAATTCCAAAATGTACTCCAAAATCTTACAACTATTTAATTCTCATAAACTTACATAAAGATAAGTGTGTAATATGGATTGATGTAGTATATTTTATAAAATAATGACAACTTTGCTCACACTGACTTATCAACTGATATTGAATTACTTATTAAACTTAGTTGCCCGTTTACAGCTTCTGATAATGTATTAATAATCGTTTAAGCCTTAGGAGATATAGGGACACAAGAATTAATTAAATACAAATCCAACTTTTCTTGGTTTTTAATTCAGAGAGTGCTATATTTGTATAAACACAAAAAAAGCTATACAGGTGGAATTGTATAGCTTTTGAGTTTTTGCTAACGCCATCTTGTTAATGGCAATTATTAAAAATAAATCTTTTTCGTAATGAGTACAAATTTAAACACTTTATTTGAAGATTCCAAGGAAAATGATAAGGAATCGACAAAATTGCCGAGTCAAATACGATTCGAAGACAAGATGGAACAGGAAATTCCCGTCCTTGTAGAGATTATAAACAGTGCGTTTGACGAGATGAGGAATCAGGTTAATAACATCAGCCCTGATTTCAGAAATCATCTAACAAAGCCGAATCGCATGAATGAGCAGGTTAAAGGGAAGCTGATTGAACATTATGGAGATAAAATTAAATCTCTGAGATATAATCGCTTTGGATTGTTTCTAAACGATTATGTCTTTTTGTTTAAGAAGTTTAATAACAAGGGCTTCCCTTCAAACATACGAACTGGAAACAGCGTTATGTTGTCAACTAAAGGCAAGCTCAATTTTCAGGGAGAGCCTGAGATTATTTTTATCGGCTTTACAGTTACTCATGGCTATGAGGACATGAGAACTATTAAGGCAGTGAAAATTGTTGATGAAGAAGTGCAGTGGGCTGTAAACTTACAAGGCCTTGCAGGCGATTTAAGAAGAAAGAATACGCCAACGGTTATTCCACCAACAGGACAAAGCTTAGTTGTAAAGCCAAAAATACAACAGCAAAAAAAGACTGGCTAAAGTCTTTTAAACAATTAGCGGAGAGCCACCTCTCCGCTTTTAATTAAAGAAAGGCAAACTATCATGACTATCAATCCACGTATGCTTATTTTGGCAAGAGAAGCAAGAGGGCTGTCTCAAGCTGAATTAACAAAAACTTTAATAACAATTAGCCAAGCAACTTATTCAAGAATTGAAAAAGGAATAGTGGAAATCCAAGAAAACCAACTTAATGAACTATCAAAACACCTCGATTTTCCTGTGTCATTTTTCAATAGAGAGGGAAAAATACCAGGGTCATATCAGGAATATTTTTACCGAAAAAGACAGACATTACCCAAAAAACAACAAATAAAACTTGAAGCAACTTTTGATTTGATCAGAATGTTTTGTGAAGATCTTTTGGAATCTGTAGACATACCAGATTTTTCGTTACCTGAGATTGAAATTGAACACACAAATACGGCAGAAGTAATTGCAAACAAGGTTAGAAGATATTTAGGGATTGAAAGGGGGCCTATCGCTAATTTGATCGAGCTATTGGAGAGAAACGGAGTAATGATCTTTTTGCTACAGAATGCTCCGGACAAGTTTGACGGGACTACCGTAATTACCAAAAGTGGAACTAGGGTTATTGTCCTTAATGAAAACATGCCCAATTACAGAAAAAGATTTACAATTAGCCATGAACTTTGTCACATACTTTGTCATATTCCTTTTACTAGCGAAAATCCGTTTAAAACCGATGCAGATATTGAAAAGGAGGCCGACACATTCGCATCTGAGTTTCTTATGCCTTCGGATCAAATAAGAAATGAATTGTATAGGCTTACCTATGCAAAGCTTACAGACATCAAGGGCTATTGGAAAGTATCCAAAAGCTCAATTATTTACAGAGCACATAAGTTAGGGTGCATTGATATGAACAGATTTATTTATTTGATGACTGAATTAAGTCGTTACAATGAACGCAAGGTGGAAAAAAATGATGTTCCAATGGAAGATCCCCAACTATTGAGACTTATTACTGATACTTTCCACAAATCTCTAGGCTTTACAGATGAAGAATTTATGTCTGCTTTAACAATAAACAAAGACGATTTTGATTTTTTTATTCTTAACAAAAAAAGAAGCACAAAAATGAGAATAGCTGTATAAGATATTCGTAACATTTGAACTTCAAGCTGTTCCTTAGGATTACTAAAATAAGTGATTTTGGACCAGCTTTTTTTCGTTAAATAAATTTATGAGGGTACTAGTGCTATGAATAAAAGACTGGCATATAAAACATAAACAAAGGCATATAATCTCACATGGGGAAGAAATTTCGGTGACATTAAAAGAGTTACTAAAGTCGTATTTAGAGTTTTAGAGTTTGATGATATCTTGCATTATCAGAAAATGATTGTTGCATTGCATAGAACTAATGAGATAATGCAAAAAATTGATGATGTGATGGAGGCTTAAAGCTTTATTACCTGCATTTATATTTCTAAGATTGCTTTATACTTATGAATGATTACTTCTTAAAGTTTCTAAAGATGAACGCACCATCTCATTGCACCGCTTAAACAACTGGCAGCAGCAAGCAGGAAAACTGTCAAGGGCCTTTAGATTTGTCAGTAGTTAAAAGTAACTATCTTGTTGATAAGGAGCAGGGTGAACTCAGTCAAGGGCTAGGTTAACGACCTATGCGCCGTATTAGTCTCTGCTCCAAATCACAAGATCATGTCGTGACCAGTTAGAATAGTAGACTTTAAGGTCTTGTAAAGGCATTAGTCATCGGCATATCTTTTTAATTGGGTTTTTCACTCTTAAACTGACGAACAATGAACTTCACAAATTTTGTAGGCGTAGATGTTTCCAAACTGACCATTGATGTGCATCTAAGAGGAAGCAATGCTTTCAAAACCTTTGCTAATAATACCAAGGCTTCACTGCGCTACTGCTATGGACTAACAAGCTTCTTCCAAGCGTCGATCGAGGTGGTTTTATAGTATGCTTTGAGCATACCGGCATGTACAGCATTGGACTTGCTATTCATTTACAGGAAGCAAACGTCCCATTCGCAATGATCTCTCCACTAGAGATAAAGAAGTCGCTTGGTATGCACCGGGGTAAAAGTGATTTTATTGATGCTAAGCGCATAGCGAATTATGCCTGGCTGCACCGGGACGATATCAAACCATCCGTATTGCCAGCTAAAAGTATACTCAAACTTAAAACGCTGCTGACCTTGCGCGACCGCCTGGTACGTGACAGGGGTGGCTTCGAAGCAACCTGTAAAGAACAGCGTTTGTTACTAGGAATAGCCGACAATGCAGAGGTGTTCGAGGTCTATAAAAGCATGATCGCTCATTTGACCACACAAATCAAAAACCTAGATGCGCAAATATTGAGTGTTGTTGATAATGATGTCGCTTTAAAGAAGACATATGATCTGCTAACCAGTATGAAAGGCATTGGCCCTGTCATTGCAGCGAATATGATTACCAGTACGCATAACTTTACCCGTTTTACAAATTGGCGAAAGTTCGCTTGTTATATCGGAACGGCTCCATTTGAACATACATCCGGTACAAGCGTCAGAGGAAAAACGCAGGTTAGCCATTTGGCTAATAAACAGCTTAAAAAGCTGCTTCACTTAGCGGCAATCAGCGCTATCATTCATAACAAAGAGCTAAGGGCCTATTACAAAAGAAGGGTTGGCGAGGGCAAAAGCAAGATGAGTACAATAAACGTTCTACGTAATAAGATTTTGGCCCGCATGTTCGCACTTATTAACCGGCAATCAAGCTATGTTGAATTGGCGAAATATCCAGTCTAGACAGGTAGCATCTTAACGCTTAAACACCGCAGCAGCTTCCGGGCAGGTTCTGTAAAGGGCAGCTAAGGTAGCGTAGCGGACGTAGCTGTTTATATACCCTTTACAGGTTCTGAGTGGAACTGAACTTTGTGACTGCGATAAGATGAAAGTAGTTTACGTGTAACATTGTTACTCTTAATCACTCTAATCTACAACTATCTAACATGGCAAAGAAGGTTATTATTATAGGCGCATCCTCAGGAATAGGTAAAGAGCTCGTTCTTCAGTTGGCTAAAGCTGACTACCTTATTGGAATAACAGGTAGAAGAATAGAACTATTAGAACAGCTAAGAAAGCAGCATCCTGACAGAATATATTGCAGCCAGATAGATAATACGCAACTTGATGATTTGGATGTGAGGCTTGAAAGCCTGAAGATTCAACTTGGAGGCTTGGATATGCTAATTCTGAGTTCTGGTATAGGAAACATCAATGAATCACTCACCTTTGATATCGAACAGGATACAATAGACTTGAACATAACAGCTTTTACAAAAATTGCTGGGTGGGCATTTAGAACATTTCAACAGCAAACCTACGGACATTTAGTAGCCATAACTTCTCTTGCAGGCATGACAGGCAGCCCTGTTGCGCCAGCATATAATGCAAGTAAAGCTTACCAGATCAATTATCTCAAAGGCCTTCGTAAGAAGGCTAATCAGTTGAAACAATCAATAATCATTACAGATGTAAGGCCAGGTTTTGTTGATACGGCAATGGCAAAAGGTGATGGCTTATTTTGGGTGGCACCAGTAAAAAAGGCAGCGGCCCAAATAATTTCAGCGATAAGTAAAAAAAAGCAAGTAGTCTATATAACAAGGCGGTGGACGTTAGTCGGCATAGTACTAAAATTTTTGAACGTGTAAGTAGCACAGGTTATTAAAGAACATATTGGACTGCACAAAAGAATCGACAAAAATAAAATTATTGTTTGACATTGTCTTAGAAATACGATGCTGCAGGTAAAGTAAAAATTAAGTCGCATCGTTCATATACCCTTGACAGTTTTCCTGCGGTGCTAATTTTGTGATGGCGGTGTAAGGCGATAAAGAAAATAGCAAATTTGTTGAAGCGCAGCGAAAACAATTTTGCCTGGGCGTTAGGGCTGTCGGTGAAATGAAATATTTAGCGACAGCGAATATAAATGAACCGTTTGCCGCGCCGCTATTCGGCTCAATTCTCAATCAGTTTAGTATACAAGGCTTCTGCCATATCAATGATCATACTTACCCTTTTTAATAGTTTGTTAACGGAGTCCTTATCTACATTGAAATTGTCTACATAACGAGCAGCAGAATAAGCAGATTGTAAAAGCTTGAAAAGGCAGATATCTTCAGCCACATTGTAATCAAAAACATTTTTAAAGTCGTCCGTAAATATCTGTGTAATCCGCAGCATCCTCGCCAGGTTATGAATGCTTATTCGATACCCGAGGCATAGTCTAATAATAACGCTCAATGCATTTTCAACCGCCTGATGTATAAGGAACAGGCTAAGGTTATAGTTCCCCTCCTCGTAACATCGTTGAGCGGCTTCAAAAAACGACTTCCCTTGCATACCCCAGCGTTTCCACGTTTCTTCCGTTGTTTTAGTGGTAAGTTCGTTAACGAAATTCTTCACAGCAGGTATAACGAAGTCCTTAGATTGATAAGCGATCTGACGATTTAGTAGAGCATTGTAAAAAAAATTGTTCTCGCCATTTATTGCCCTTATAAACGCGTCGAATTTATGCACTAATGCGCAAACATCTATCATAGGTTTGCATAAATCTTCGATCCTGTTTACCAGTTCATGTTCAGTTGTTTTATTATTCTCACTAACTAAAATTAAAAGGTAATATGCCTCAGGTCTTGGATATGTTCCTAAATGAATAATGAGATCTACATTTTCAATACTGGAAACAATCTTATCTGTCAGCTTTTCCAGTCCGGCCAATTCTGCAATTGTTGGTACAATATTGAATGAGCAATTGGTTTGATAAATTACTAAGTTGTTTTCTGTTCTGCCATTTGCTTCTTTTAGATCATTATTTCTAGTAATGGTGTCTTTTTTTAATGTTAGTGTGATTTCCCTTTGCCTGATCACCCATGACGCTTCATACAACTTCTGAATGCTTTCATAAACCCAGATGAAATCTGCAACGCTCAGCGATTCATCAATACTTGAAGTGGATAGAGCTATCTCGAGCCATTCATGCAATTGGTCATTATAATCATCCAAAGGTCTTTCTAGTACTTGTAAGATAACCTCGTACGGATTGGCAAGTCCCTTAAAATCAAGAATGCCAGGGTAGTGAATCCATTCCCTTCGTTCCTGTTCGATCTGATCTTCTATTTTTAAATAAATACGGTCTTTCAATAACCGGAACCGCTTGGTTTTTGAGAATAAAAAAACGGCCTCCAGTAATTTTATGGTTATCTCATAAGTGAACAACACATTCGCCGGGCCGCTGCGGCCATCTTCGAAAACTTCATCTGAAAGCAAATATTTTCTCCATATTGCCAAGGCTTTTAAATGTCCCGGCAACCAATCAGATGAAAAAAACTGGGCTATAACTGATAATGGGTCTGCTTTGTCGTTAACATCCAAAAATTTGAGATAGTAGTTTTGATGCAGGTTCATATGGCAATCATTAACACTGACGCTTATCCGGCAGGTAGACAAATGACCGCATTACCAATAATGTACCGAACTATAAATGATTGTTTTTTACAATAAGAAAGTTGTAATTTATAATTTGCATGATCTAAGAATTCGGAAGTGACTAATCTTAATTTTTAAAAATGCCTAAATATAAGTCTGCTATTATTAATAGTTGATTTTGCAAGTCTTATGCTGCCATTAACATTATTTAATTCTATTGTTGAAGTAGGTGCTATCCAAGGAATAGTTATGGGACTGGTTTTGTATCGTCTGCCAGTGAAAGATCCTAGTAAAAAACACCTCTCTTTAATACTCTTTACGCTGGCGCTCCTAAATTTTAAGATACTTCTGCATACACTTGGTTTATGGAATTCTCATTTATTCCATTTTTTTCCATTAGCAATTGATACAACCTTACCGCCACTGCTGTATTTGTATATATGCTTAATTACAGCACAAGAAATAGCTTGTAAAAAGATTCTGCTTTACTTTATTCCTACGCTAATTTTTATGGCCTATGCAATATTAGTTTATGTATGGATAATCCCTGTAACGGATATTAGACATAAAGACATTTTAGCTAACAAATTTTTCTTTAACCAAATAAAAAGCCTGGAAGATTTTGTTGCCGTTATATCTGCTGTTTTTTATTGGCTGTTTGGGTTTAAACGTATCCATAATTACAGGAAATGGTTGTTTGATACACAGTCTGATAGTCGTTTGCAGGAGTTAACCTGGCTTAAGAACCTTTTAATCATGTCTGCAATAATGATTTTGGGCTTAATTACAGTTGTTTTGATCGAAGATATTTTTACGAGCGGACCGCACTCTTTTTTAACTATTGAGATTTTTTATACGTATTTAACATTAACTATTTATTACCTGTCTTTAAAAGGCTATTCATTGTACAGTTTTTCTAACCCTGTCAATTTAATTGCTGATAAGATAAAGTTGCGCCAGTTTTCTGATATAACAGCGGATGAATATTCGGATGATTTGACCTTAAACACCGAAGACAAAGCCTATTTGACCATCAAGGAATCCATACTATACAGTATGAACGTCGAAAAGATTTATCTAAACCAAGAACTTAATATAAAGCAAATGGCTCAGCATGTAGGATATCCGGTGGCAATGGTATCTGCGGTAATTAATAAAAGCTTAGGCGTTAACTTTCGTAATATGGTCAATCAGTACCGAATAAAGGAGTTTAAAGAGCGCTCAATAAATCCCCCTATGCATCTTTCCTTATTCGGTATAGCCTTAGAGTGTGGTTTTAATTCGGAGCCCAGCTTTTTTAGAATTTTCAAACAGGAAACAGGATTATCCCCTAGCGATTACATAAAAAATCATAAGATATAATTTATTCACACTCAAAACGTGTTTTGAGTGGCCCAGAATGCTATTACAAGCTTGTTTTGAATTAAAAACAGAACATGAAAAAAAGCATTCTTTTACCGACCATCACTACAGCAATTGTATTTACTACTTATACATTTGCCGCAACCGCGCTAATTGATTTACCCAAACATAGCTTTCCGAAACAAGACAGTATTTTTCTAAAAACTCACTGGCAGCAAATGGGCGGATTTGAACAGGAAACGCCGGATCATTTAAGGCTTGGATGCTGGAGTACCGCATTTGCGCAGATTGTATATTACCACCGTTTGAAACCTTTTGGGCATGTTAGTTATACATCCAGTCACGGTTACGTGATTAACGAAGATATAGACAGTTCAAAAATTGATCTTGCAAAATTGTCTATGCAGATAGATAAAGTCACACCAACCGCCAATATCGATGCCTTAGCAAAGTATAATTACTATGCCGCATTAGCAGTCAACAAAGATTTTGGAACAGATAATTATATGCATAAGTTAGCATCATCAGGTTTGCTTGAACAGCATTACAAAATAAGAGTTAGCCGCTACATTTCATGGAATCATATTCTACCTTATTCATCGGGGAAACTGGAGCGCATTGTAATGCAAGAAATCAGTTCAAAAAGGCCATTGTTTCTGCACTTTGCCAACCTAAAGGATTTTGGGCATTCTGTGGTTATTGACGGTTATAAGCAAATTAATGATCGGTTTTTTGTTCATTTAAATCAGGGGCAAGGCGGCCCGCAAGATGGCTGGTACGATTTTGATGAAGATTTATTACATAAAGGCGACCGCAATTTAAGGGTTATTTATACAATCAGGCCAATGCCAAAATCACAGTTGCACTAACAAGAGTAAAAGACAATCGAGTCGCTTTCCTTACGAATAAAGGTTTTGTACATTTACGCTAATCAGCTACATTTGAATTATGTCAGAGACAACCTTACACATCGGAAGAAAGATCAGCAAGATACGCGAGCTTAAAGGAATCAAGCAGGAAACGTTGGCGACCCTAATGGGCGTGAGTCAGCAAGCGATTTCCAAGATCGAGCAAAGTGCGGAAGTTGAAGATTTGGCATTAAGTAAAATCGCGGACGCATTAGGAGTAACACCAGATGCAATTAAGAATTTTAGTGAAGATGGTATTGTTAATTATTTCAATACTTTCAATGACAATAGCCAAAATCATGGAGCCGTTGGTTCCCAAAATTTTAACTGTACTTTCAATCCTTTAGATCGACTGTTGGAGCTATTTGAAGAGAATAAAAAGCTTTATGAACAGCTTTTAGCAAGCGAGCGTGAGAAAGTTGAAATTCTTAAGAATAAATAATCCTTTCTTGATTGTCAAGTTATACTGCAAAGTTCAATTATTAGAAATGCATATCTGCATTTCTAAGTTTCTGCATTTACAGAAATGTTCATTTCTATAAATACACAAATCAAGTATTCTGCAATTCTACATTTGTATATAATTCGAGATAATGGTTAAATTATTTGTCGGCGGTTTCCCGCTTGACATAGACGAAATAGGTCTCGCGAAACTTTTCGCAATACATGGTTATATAGAGACAATAAAAATTGTCCGGGATAAAAAGACGCGCTTATGCAAAGGCTATGCCTTTATCGAAATGAAAGACAGCCCGGGGGCAGAATCTGCTGTTGAGTATTTGGATAATTATATAATTAGCGGCAAAGCTCTAACCGTTAAAATTAGTGAGACACTTCAAGAGGTTTCTCAACCAAAATATGTTCCGGTTCAAAAAAGATCGTTTCAAATCTCCGAAAAGGCTAACGAAGTAGTAAGAAAGAAACGGCCACGACGGGCTTAGATTTTTATAATTTTTTAAATTGGTCAACCCAGCCTGTGACCTTTCTTCTTCTTTTTCCTGCGTTTAAACTCGTTTACCTGCGCGTTATCCAAATCAGCAGCATGGTGATCAAGGCCGAGCAGATCGCTGATAAGATCGCTACGAGATAAACCCTGACAATCCACCTGCTGCCTGTCCTGCTGTTGAGCAGATAAGCGTTCCGAAAGTCCTCCTCCGTTTTCTTTAACTTGAACACGATCAATTCCGTTGCTTGATTTGTTTCCTTCAGCCTGCCTGCTGTCAGCGCGATATACATTTCCGTTTTTGACCGGTAAATATCCAGTGCTTTGCTGTACATCCTTTCTATTTCCGGCAGCAACTTCCTGATCTGCAAAAGCTCTGAGGGTTGTTCGGCTGGTTGATCGGATGTTGCCTTTTCGTTCTGTATTTGCGGATTGTCCGGCATTTCTGGTTTGCCCTGTTATACTGTACTCACCTCCGGCTCTTGTTCTAACATTTGCCTGGTGTATTGCTGTGCGATCTCTTTCTTGTTCATAACTGATATTGTTTTTGATGGCCTGCCACTTGTAAGCATTACCCAAATGGGCACCTTTAAACTGCATACCCTTATACCCGTAAGATATACCGCTTACAAATCCTGTGCTGGCCTGGTTAAATAATAAGTTCACTTGTTTTGCTTCCAGCAGTCTGATCAATTCATTAGCTGAATTAATATTCTGGTTTAAGGCTTCTTTAACGATCTCCTGAAGTTGTATCTTTACCGATGGCAAACTCGTCCGCTTCATCATTTCCCATTCATCCTTGGTCATTGCACTTTCCTTAGATTGTTTGCTCGAAATGACCTCGGTCAATCCAAACTGCTTTTCAAGGCTTCGTAATACCTGTTCGCTACGCTGGTAGTCTTTGCTGTCAGACACTACTGTTCCGTCATAGCCTATGCGGTTGACCAGTATATGCAAATGGGGATGCTCTGCATCAAAGTGCCGGAAGATTACATGCTGGTTCTGAACAAATCCCATTTTGTTCAGATATTCATTTGCAATATTGTTCATTTGTTCATCGTTCAGATCTTCAGACGGCGGAAAGTTGATCGAGGTATGGTAAAAGTATTTTTGCAGGTTGGGACGCATAACCCTGACCAAAGCTACTTCTGCCATGATAGAATGCTCGTTGCCCGATGTAAAAGTCGAATCGAGAATTTTAGCGACATCCCTATCGACCTTTTGTAGATTGTAGCGTAAAGCACTGCGGAACCCCTTTCCTTTTACCTGGTCGCCTGTCATTGCATTAATGCTTTTAACACATCCTGCAAGGTCTTCAGAAGCATTGTAAGGATGTTAAGATAAGCAGGTGACAACTTGCCTGCATGCAACTGCTTTACAGCCTGGTTCAGGTTGATACCGATCATGTGCAGTTCCCGGTAAACTGCCGCATTTAGCGGGGATAGTTTGACCATCGGGAATCTGCCGGTAAATGCTTTCTGCCTGATCCAGTTTGCGGGTGAAATGCCTGATGCTTCCGCAAAGGAATTCACCTTTTTGTTCTCTGCCTCAGTCAGCCGGATGTTCACCTGAACCACCCGCTTTTCTTCTTCTTGTAATGCTGGTCTTCCCATGAGATGTACATTTAAACGAAGTGTAAAATGGTACTGCCTCCGAATGGAGCAAGCCGTTTAAGCGTAGCGAAAACATGGCTTGCTCCATATCAAAAGGACAGAATTATTTACTGAAACTGATCCGTTTGCTTTTGACTTCTCCCCGTAAAACTTTCATGATATCCTCGTAACTGTAATAGAGGATACCGCCGATTTTGGTGAATGGGATAGTACCGTTATCCCTTAATGTCTGGAGGGTATTGTTGGAGATTTTAAGCAGGTTCTTGACCTGGTAACTCTTTAAAAACTTTCGCGGTTCTTCTGCCGATCCGCCGCTGATTAGGGCTTTAATCTGGCCAAGCAGTCGTTCGCCGAACTCTTGCAAATCTTCCCTGGTGATAATTTCTGTTGCCATAGCTTTTCAAATTTGTTAAACATTTTAATAGCAGATAAGCAAAATGTGAACTCATATTAGCTTATCCCAATGCATCCGGATAATAGAAGCCTCCCTTTGATACAAAATTGAGTGAAAGAAATTGGAATTTAATCCGATATAGTCCGAGTCGGAGTGAGAAAAACTATATTAAGTATCGGCTCCAATTTAAATATCATATATAAGAAATGTAAGTTGATTCAATTTATACGTACTTTACAAGTGCAATCTTTATCACTTTTATGAGAATTGAAAATTTTTTAAGCGATTCAATATTTGACTTACCTATTAAACAACCCCCCAAACAAGATTTTAAACAATTTCTATTTCGACAGCTTGATATATTTATTCAGAAATTAGAAGAAACACAAATTAGCGAGTCTTCATTTGACACTTTGGAGCACTACCCCATTGCACGTATCTTACAACGGCAACTCCATTTTATAGGCAAGATCAAAGAGACAGTTAATGCTTATTATAATGGTAAGCCCTCTGAAGCCTACGCTCACTTATCTGAAGGCTTAGTAAATCCTAATAAAGACTTCAACGAGGTTCTGCATTTCAAAACTTACCTACCTAAGGAAAACTTTTACCGTATACGAATACACAAAGAAAACTATCCGATACCAGTTAACAGTTTTTTTCATATTCCATTCGAAAAAAGAGGATTAGTTAAAACACAACGTTTTAGTATTCCAGGATTCCCTTCTTTATATATTGGTTCATCTTTATATGTCTGCTGGGAGGAGATGAATCGGCCTAATATCAACGATTTTCAGGCCGTCCGTTTGAGCCTTACAAGTTCCTTGAAAGTATTAGATCTATCTCCACCACCAAATGTAAACACTATTTCTTCCGAAAGACGCTATCACTACTTAATGATATGGCCGCTTGTAATGGCCTGCTCTGTTCAAATTCGTAACCATAAGGATACTTTTAAGCCAGAATATATAGTTCCTCAGTTGTTGCTGCAATGGGTGAGGGAAAAAGAAGACATAGATGGTATAGCTTACCAAACGACACATATAGATTTCAGAAATAATATATCTAAAGGTGACTTTTTCAACCTTGTTTTGCCTGTCAAGGATAACAGGGCAAGGGGGTTATGCAGCCATTTAAAATCAAAATTTGTTATGACTAACGCTACTTCGATTCAACTAAGCCAATGTAGTAACAGTGGGCGTCATTATACACTTCTTCAAAGTGAACTGGAATCGCTTAATGCACGAGCGCACAAAATTGAAGTAATACCAGGAAAATCTAGCTTTTATGGGTTATCAGTTCTTGGGGAACTTGAAAGGACTTTAAACTATTCAGAAGAACAACCGATTGGCATAGAGCAGGATGAATTAGCGGATTGACCGTTGATTCAATACAACATAAAACACGTGTCAAGATTTTTATTGTATGATGATTAGAATACAATTAGATGGAAAATATTTACAATGATCCCATTATCTCGATTTTTTGGGATAAGGTGACTAACTGGATGGCTTTTCTTCAGCAAAATCCATATTGGCGCAAGTTTAACAAAGAGAAAATTAGTTACACACTCATATACGACGAGCATGTTAATGAAGATGGTATTCATGAGTTTGAATTCGATGAACAAACAAAGAAAGAGCATGAGTTTTTAATGTGTTATGTCGAACTTATTTCATGTCTGAACGCCCTTGTAGAGTGCGAATATTATTTTCGTCGCTATCCGTTTAATGGGTTGCCCGTACGTCATGCTGACTACTTGACGCGTAATTGCGAAGTGTTTTTTAACAAAATATATGAATTTAGGGAACGCATTAAAAATCTGGGTGCTGCATATAAAGCGGTTTCTCCAAACCATTATATGGATACTGGTCGACTCATCAAGCATTACGATAACAGCTTTAGTTACGAATTAAAGGAAAGGAATTTGTTAAATCATCACAGCCGTTTTAGTGATATAGCGCTAAACAAGTTGGGGATAATAAAGATACTTGAGGAAGAAGACACTAAGTTGGCATTTTTAGAAAGCTCTAATGTGGAATATCGCCGCATTTGTAGATTGTGGGTTAAAAAAGTACAAACTAGAAGTGAGGTCGTAAAAAAATACCTAGTTGCAATTACAGAACATCTAACAAGGTATTGTGGATTTTTGAATGCTGTTAAATAATGCATATCAAATTTTCAACTATAATAAGGTAATTCGCACACATTAGGTGTTGCTTTTCTACATACGAAATATTGTTAATTTTGACATTGACTAATGATTATTTTTAACCATAAAACAAGCTTAAACTCACTCGAAGACGCATATGAAAAACTCGGAGCCGATAACTCGGTTGACATCAAGATTTCTAAATCGTTTTCAAATGATGATTTCGGCTTAACACCTGCAATTATCCAATTTTTCGCGACATGGTATCATAGTAACTCTGGAAAGATCATTTTTGATATAAAAACGGAAGACGTTTCTAATGTTAATTCAGAGTTGTCAGACAAATACTTATCAGATTTTTATCGTCTTGATTTTCTTTTTACCTGCGTGGTATATTGTTGGATTAGGCCGATTGAAGATATAGAAGGACGGAATATAAAACCGTTGTTGCGGTTACAGAACGAAAGTCATCACCGCAAAATGAGACGGCAACAAATCAACGGGTTTCAAGCAATTTTAGCATGCTTTGACCATCTCGGCAATCAAAAGGGTCTTTTAAATGCCTTCTACACAGATGATGAATTTATTGATAATGAAATTGACTTTGATAGAGCGATCGACAAGTCTTTAAGGCAAGTCACATCTTTGAATGTTCAACTTCAACTATCAAATTTTGCTCCCGTGAGACAGGATGTAATCGATGTTATTTTTGAGCTCGTAAAAAACACAAATGATTGGGCAAGAGCAGATATCAATGAGCGACCATTGACCCCAAATAGTCGAGGATTATACCTTAAAACCCATCGTCGTACTAAGGCCAGTTTTCTAGATATCTACCATGAATATGCGGGATTAAATGGTTTTTTCACCTCAAACTATTTTGAAACAAACTCAAATAACGAATTATATTTTTTAGAAATATCTGTGTTTGACACTGGCGTTGGTTACGTTAATCGCTTCACTAAAAGACCCACTAATGACTTTTCAACGGAAGAGCAAGTCGAGGTTATAAAAGAGTGTATGTTGGTCAATAATACATCAGCAACCGGATTAACCGGGAAGTCAAAAGGTAAAGGCTTAGATCGGATCATGAGAACACTGAACGATAAGGGTTTCTTCTGGCTAAGAACAGGTAATGTTTCTGTTTTCAGAAATCTCATTCAAAATCATTACAAACCCGATGGACTGGTGACTGATATTCAGCTCTATGATTGGCGGGAAAATTCTAATGATCGGTTCACTCCTCTCTTCTTGGTCAAAGGAACCGTTGCAACTCTTATATTTCCTTTAATGAGGAGGAGCAATGTCTGAATTTTATATCTATTCCTCGAAATATAATACTTTGAATGATTATGCTGAACTAGTCCCAAGATCTGTAACATTTATTTTTTCTCCCAATAATACACTTTCAGAGAAAAGCGCGCAAACAGAAATTAAAGAGTTTTATCAAACAAATTATCAAACCGACGAGATTATTATTATCGGTGGTACTTATCAGCAAAAACAACTCGAAGAAACCTTCATTATAAATCAACTTAGCACTTTCAAAAATGTTCCTAAGTTAAAAGCCGATCATCTTGCTGAACATGTTCACGTCATGATTTTTAACAAAGACGGTCAACTAACTTGCTGTAACAGAAAAAAATCTATTGATAATGAAACATTAAATAAGTTATTAAATATAGGTATTGTACTCATCTTTAAAAATAGAGGTGGACTAATTGAAGCAAAGGGTGATGCTCATCATTTTATATTTCCATCTGGAAAACACTGTGATAAGTTTCTCCGGACAGGCAATGTTTTGATGAATACTGCTGAAATCTATTTCATTGCATTTAGGCTTCTAGGATACTTTAACGAAAACAAGCACAAAAAGATCTTTTGTGATACCTCGTCAATTAACACACTAGCATTTGCATTAGCAGAATTGAAAAGCCGATTTGTTAAAAAACTACCTTTCATTCCAATTGAAAGTTTTTCATCCTATGAGGGTTTATTTTCAAAAAAAGTTCGGTTTTTTAATGATTCATTAATTTTGATATCGTCTTCTACTTCAGGTAATATTATTGAACGTATCCTCGAGCATGATGAGTCCGTAGATTCACGAAATATTATCATTATATATTTTTTAGGATCCTCAAAAGAATTTAAAAAGAAAGAACATAACATCTTGAGTAATTTAACTCTCTCGGAAAATAATCCCGTTGGATTTGAATTATATGATACGTATACAGGCAAAGAATGCAGCTTCTGCGCTAAAGGTTCATTTCCCGTCGAAGTTAAAGGTGATGTATTTTTGCTCGAAAAACCAAAGGTTAATAAGCTCACAATTCGTGTTACTGATGCGCCTAAACGCTTAGCTGATTTTGTCCAACAATTTATGGCATCGATGCGCTTTAAAGAGCTTGTTTTTAAGGTCAATTATAAAGAAACGTACGAAGCGAATAGGAAGTACGAGATTTACTTCGACATCTATCAAGTATTAAATGAAATTGAAAATCCACGTTACAAAAAGTATCGTCTTAAGCTTTATGATTTCATCAATCAATTCATCCCAAGTAACGCAAAATTTCTAATCGCCTTACCGGACGAGGGATCTAAAAAGCTGGCGGCAATGATATTGAACCACCTTAAACTCAATTATATCGTTGGTCAGGAACCGAAAATTGTTGATTTCGATAATGTTGCCGAAGTTATAGTTGATGAGAAAGTTGAAGGTGCAGCCGTAATCATAGCTTCATGCATTTCTAATGGTAAAAACCTACTTTATCTTAGCCGTGCTTTTCGTAATTACGAACGCCTAAAGCTCATTTACTTTATTGGCCTAACGCGGACTCATAATCAAGAGGATCTAGATTTTCTTAAGAGTAACCTACGTCAAGGAAACTATGGTAAGGAAACCCATTCTTTTGTAGAAGTGGAAAGTTTCTTCTGCAATCGTGATGTGAAAGGAACCAACTGGCTGAATGAAAAAGAATTTATTCAATCTCAATTATTACCATTAGCCAACGCTATGGAATATGAGAACGCAAAGCATTTTTTGGAAGAACGTGTCGAAATTATTAATGACAGTCAAAGCAAATTGAACAAGGGGCTTGCAAATGAACTTTTCTACCCAAGTACTGACACTGAACAGCTAGAGTTGAGAAAGGGTTTTGCGTTCATCAATTTCGGTACGAAATTCGAAGACCTAAGCCAAGCTGATGTTTACTTTACAATTTCCGCGATACTGAACCAGTTGAGAAATGCCAAGGAGCAAGGTCATTGTTTACGTCAATCAGAGTATGTGAGAAATCTCATTGATCCTGGCAACTTCAATAGGTTTAATGATGGTATTATTCAAGCAAGCATTTTACGTGGTGCGCGGACAACCGAGCTTGCTTACCGGATCGATGATGACGCTAGTTTGAATATGAAATTAATTTTAGAAAAGATTATTTCAGAACATCATACGCCACAAGGCGAAGGATTGATAGAATTCTTATATGCGATTGCCACCCAAAAATTGACTCTAAAGCAAGAACACCTCGAACAACTAAGCCACCAGATTGATCAAATACACAATAACGAGCTGGTTTTGTTATTCAACAAATATATTAAAAACGAAATCATTAAAGAAAAGCCGACTTTACAACAAAAAATAACAGATCTCGAAAACCAAAATCAGGAACTCTTTGAGAAGATAGCGTTATTAGAGGCAAAAATTCTAAGGTAATTTGCAAATATTGGCTTCAAATAGGCATAGTCTCAAACTCTTTTGTGCCTTCGCATTATTGATTTGGAAAGTAATCTTCATTAAATTGAGCTCCGGACAATATTAGACTGTTGGGAGTGGCTTTAACTTATATTTATGCTCAAATGGGAAGTATCTAACCCAGAACCGAAGTCTTAGGCTATTTATACTAAGAGGAATGGTTTGGATTTTCACTACAATTGACCTATGTTAAAAGGAGAATTTATCAATTAAAGCGAAATTGATTACTCAACTGAACAATGCGTGAATCCTAACAGAAAACCGTTACCTGATACGGGTGCTGACACTATGGGTTCAATGTTTTAATCAAATAAATTTCCTGCTTACTTAATTTATAAAGGCTAAAAATTAGATCATTTATAAAATCTTCAGTGTTTTTTATACTGGTTTGGATATCCTGATAAATAAGAACATTCTCATTAAATAAGTCCATCCATTCAAATTCTTCCTTTTTTGAAAGTAGATCGAGACCAGTAGCTCTCAATGTTTTGTTCAATTCATCAACAAATTGTGGAAAGGAACAGTCTTGCCAAGCTTTAAGTTTTGATAGTTCAGCACTAACGAACTTACTTGAGAGGTAGGAATAAAATTTATGGGTAATAGCCTCTGATTTTTTGGACAGTTCAATTAATATTTTGCACTTTTCAATGATTTTGAAATAGTGACTTTTTTCATTACTTAATTCAGATTTATCTAGATATAATGGTAGATCGGCGATTTTTTCTGTGCTTAATTGGTTGAACTGGCCTTGCACGATGTAATACTGAAGCAAGCTACTGTTTAAAATCGCATTGACATACATAGTTAACTCTATAGAATTTGTCTTTGTTTCTTTAATCTTATCTATAATGGCAGAATTTGGAAAAATGAAATTTTGTCCTCCAGACCCTCCTCCAGAAGAGTAAAAAGACTGATCGGAAAACGTAAATACGTCCATATTTTTCGTATTAACGACGATTTTTGATGACTCGAACGGTACATTGCGCCTTTCATACAAAGGGAGATACCATTTTTTCTGACGCATAATTTTTTGAACTGCTCCAGCGGAACTATAATTTTGTTTAATTTCATCGGTGGAGAAGCCTAAAAATTCTTTAAGCGTGATTACTTTGTTTTCGTTTATGGTAGATCTGTTTAATAAAATTTTATCGAACTGCAAAAGATAGTCCTTGATTTTTTCGGTTAGATTGTGTTGACCAACATATATAACAAACGTATCTGTGTTATGGATGAACCACTTTTTTAAGTGTTCCGGTTTATAGTAGAGCTTAATAAAATTTTTATCTTCTTCATCTAATAAAATCCAGTCGTTGTTTATTTTTAAGAAAACATCACCTTTCTGCCACTTGATATCTTTGTTTTTGTTTAATATGAAGATGCCTCTACCTAGATAATCTTCGCTTATTAATTTTGAAATGACATGTTTATTTGTCACCTTGTCTGCACCCGTCACTAGACCTTGAGAAATATCAAATACTTCTCCTAAAGGAACAATAAAGTTAGAATAGCTAATTTCAAATGAATTGAAATTCCAAGGTTTATATGTATCAGATTTTAATTTTTGCACGTCATAATTCAAATGATTTAGCTTGTCGAAAAGAACATTTTGAAGGGTCTCATAGTTATTGAGAGCTTTGAATCGGAATGTATATTGACTCACCTTCTCTTTCTTCTGAGTTAGAATTAAACTCGTTGTTCCCACATCATCAAATACTTTAAGGTTATTGAAATCTACAATTTCGACAATCTTTGACTCCTCTAACACTTCTTTTCTTACGTTGTTAGCCCAATCAGCATTAGTAAATTCTCTTGGAACAATTAAACTCTGAACTCCACCATCTTTTAAAAGGTCAATCCCGTGTTTTATAAAAAAGTAATATGTGTTTGATCTACGTCTATAGTAACCATTCCATTTCGGAACTTTTTTGAGGTCTTCAAAAATGTTTGAATGACCTTTTTCTCCAACATAAGGAGGATTTCCAATTATGACATCAAATCCTCCTCGTTCAAAAATATGAGGAAACTCTTTTAACCAATCAAATGCATTTTTACCAGCAATATTTGCATCACTAATTAATGAATTACCACATTTGATATTGTTATTTAGATCATTTAATTTCCTGTTAGTCTTAGCTGTTCGTAACCATAAAGACAGTTTTGCAATCTCAACGCTCTCTTCATTTAAGTCAACTCCAAAAAGATTATTCTCAAGAATGCTCTTCTCAACATCACTGAGCAAAAGAGTATCGCTAAACAGCTTCGCTTGCAATTCGTCGATATAACGATGCTCGTTGATCAAATAGTCTAGCGCTTGATTTAGAAATGCACCTGAACCACATGATGGGTCGCAGATTGTTAATTGTAAAAGCCATTTTCTATATTCAGTCAGATTATCAACTAGACTCTGAATCGTCCTTTTTTGCCGCCTTCGATCTAATGTATAATCTTCCTCAATTATCTTTTGATATACCTTTCTTTCTAAGCACAGCTTCCCAATTGTGTTATCTACGATGTATTTTGTGATATACTTTGGAGTATAAAAAACACCATCCTTTTTTTGCTTGGTATTAGATTTATCAAATTCGAGGCCTTCGAGTTTCGCCTTTATTTCATCAAGTTCATTAAGTGAGTTTTCAAAAATATGACCTAAAATATTTACATCAACTTCACTTTGAAAATTATATTCGGATAAAGTAAACGTATGTCTGTAAAGAAGCTCGTCATCGATATTAACAATATCAAGAATTTCATCTGGTTTGAAAAGGCCCCCATTATAGGCAAAAACATCATATCGTTTACCTTTAAAGCCTAAATTAAGGTAATTAAAGTACTTCTTAAATCGATCATATAGCCTGACGTCTTCATCACGATCCTGCAAGTCCCTCCAATCATTTAAAATAAGTCTAACAGAATTTGGTGGTAGTAACTGCCGATCTTCAGCAAAAAAAAGGAACAAAAATCTATCTAGCAGTTTTTGTGATTTTTTGAATAGCAGCAGTGGCTCAAGACTGGAATTTTTCAGCACTAAACTTTGGTATAATTCTCTTTTAAACAAAGAATAGTCAAAGTATAACTTCTTTGTAATCTCTTTCTCTTTGCTTACAGATTCCTCTTTAATTATTTTTGGTAAATTCTTAAATATGTTATCATAACTTAAGCATAAGTATAATAGAGCGAAATCTTCTTCTGTAAGCGTAAATAAATTAAACTCCAGATATTCAGTTGCGTTTTCTATATAAAAACGAAGCTTTTCAAAATTCGAGGTAATAATATATACGCATTCAGGCTGATTGTTTTTATAACCAAATGCTTGTGTTTCGACTTTAGTTAAATCTGTAGTATTTATCCCTTTAAGTTCTATAACTGCTGTAACTTTCCCATTTATAATAATTGCTCCATCCGCTTTTCGACTGTCTTTAGCATTTTTATATTCAGTAGTTAAATTAAAATAAGGAGCTGGATTCTTTGTATAGCCGAAAATATTTACAAACAAATCAATGAGAAACTCACCCTGATATTGCTCTTCCTTGCTTCTACGGATGTTTTCCTGAATTATTGCATTTTGAAAATGTCTTCTAAATAACTGCCATTTTATCGATATGGCGGTTCTATCTTGGCTGTTTAGATATTTATTTTGTACGGATTTTTGGAAAAAAGTATTGCTCATACCTATTTGTGGGTCGAATCGAAAGTACAAACTACATATAAATGCACAAACTTATCATCTTACAAAAAATCTTTATGAATTTCTTATAAAAGTTGGCAAATTAATTAATCCAATTCTGTTGTATAAAATTCACTATAATAGTGGTCTATATCGAATTGTCCTGTTAACCGCTTAGGGACACAAACAGAACGATCTGTCCTTAGTACACTGATATTTTAAGTTAATCACTGCAAACAACGTTATTAAGACAGTATATAACCCTAATATCTGTATTTGACAAATGAAGAACATACAACATATACTTATAATATGAAATAGAACTCGTATATTTAATTACCGATTGAGATTATTCAATTTGATTTGAGAGGGTCTTTCAAGAGACCCATTTTTCAAAAAGCTTCAATATATAGCTCAGAGTGCGATATTAAAGAGGATTACAAATCCCTCTCTCTCCGCTGATTTCAATATCAAAACATACAAAAGCCCGTAAATCTCATGATTACGGGCTTTTCTTTTGTTATCAGATGTACAAAATGTTCACCAAAACCCATTATTCTGGTGAGTGATTCGGTGAGTCAGCGATCAAAAAAAGCTGACTCACCAGAATCGCATCAAAATGCTGATTATCAACATGTTCAATCAATGAACATCTTGTCTACAAGTAGCTGCAAACTTAATTTTGTTTCACTTTTAATGTATTAAACATTATGAAAACTACGTTCAGTTTGCTTTTTTATTTAAAGAAGCCAAAAAATTATGAAGACGGGCCTGTACCCGTTTATTTAAGGATTACGGTAGCCGGTAAAAGATCGGAAACCGCATCAGGCCGCGAATGCCTGCCCTCACTATGGAATGCGCCAAGGGCAGGATGAAAGGTAACAAAGAAGAAGTTAGATCATTTAATGCCTATCTCGACAACCTGCAATATCAAGTTTACGAGACTCACCGCGTTATGACGGACGCGCGCAAGGTGATTACAGCAGAAACCCTTAAAAATTCTTTGCTCGGAAAAGGTGACAAACCGCTAATGTTATTGAACATTTTTAAAGACCATAATAGGAAGGTTGCAGCACTGATTGGTGACGAGTATGCTTCGGGTACTTTAACGCGTTACGAGACATCTTTGAAGCATACACGGAACTTTTTAGAATGGAAATATCAGGTCCCTGATATAGACATCAAGGAGATAGACCATGATTTTATCACTAGTTATGAATTCTACCTGCGATCCGAGCGGAAATGTGCGAATAACTCTGCTGTAAAGTACATTAAGAATTTTAAAAAAATTATCAGGATTTGTTTAGCAAGCGGCTGGTTAACTCGCGATCCTTTTTTGAATTATAAGGCAAAAGTAAAACAGGTAGACAGAACTTTTCTGAATCAGGAAGAAATTCAATTATTAGCGGATTATACATTTGTTACCGATCGTTTAAACCAGGTCAGGGACACATTTTTATTTTGCTGTTTTACGGGACTTGCTTATGCAGATGTTCACAAACTCAAGAAATCTGAAATCGTCAAAGGCTTAGACGGGGAAATGTGGATTTACACAAAAAGAAAAAAGACCGATACACCAAGCCGCATACCTCTGCTCCCATCGGCTTTAATTATTTTAAACCGTTATGAAGATCACCCTTTTTGCGAAAGCCAAGGAAAAGCATTGCCTGTCTCATCTAATCAAAAGATGAATGCATACCTAAAAGAAATAGCAGGCGTTGCGGGTATCAATAAACCATTGACCTTTCATATAGCCAGGCACACCTTTGCAACTACTGTAACGCTATCAAATGGTGTTCCAATTGAAAGCGTCAGTAAAATGTTAGGGCATACGAACATTAAGACTACCCAGCATTACGCAAAAATACTTGATCTGAAAGTTGGAAACGATATGGCTGCTTTAAAAGCAAAATATGCCGGATAAATCAATTTAATCAGGTTGCTATTCGCAACTTAATTTCCGTAATCATTTAAGCTACTATTATGAGCGATTTAATAATCAACGAAAATCTTCTTGCAAGCAAGATCTATTATATAAGAAAACAAAAAGTCATGTTGGACAGGGATCTTGCCACACTGTATGGTGTCGAAACCAAAGTTTTAAAGCAATCTGTTAAGCGACACGCTAAAAGATTCCCAGTAGATTTTATGTTCGAAATGAGTAGCGATGAATTCAAAAATTGGAGGTCACAATTTGTGACCTCCAATTCTGATCTAATGGGGTTGCGCTATGCACCCTACTGTTTTACAGAACAAGGCGTCGCAATGCTATCCAGCATTTTAAATAGCGAGACAGCAATAGAAATAAATATTCAGATAATTCGCCTTTTTACCAAACTGCGTCAGTTGTTAAATGACGAAACTGATTTGAAAATTGATGTTGAGCAGATTAAAAGGAAACTGGAGTACCACGATAAAAATATCGAGCTTGTATTTAAGTATCTTGATGAACTTATCGAAAAAAGAAACGTTAATCAACCCAGAAAGACAATAGGCTATAAATCTGATGAATTATAAATAACGATAAGGGAGGAAAAATGAACCCAGTCCCAAAATTGCTGAATATCAACTAAATACAAAATTCAATTTTACTAATACACGAATTACTCCCTAAGAAATTGTACCTGTTAATCGTATTACGAATTTAAGTATCTAAAGACCAATATTATTGACTCCTAAGTTAGATTTTATTTATTAAACGTTCTATCACCAGCATTAGTGGTTCAAGATCGAACGGCTTTGAAATAAAGTAATCGCAGCCATAACTTCCATTTTTAATACCCTTGTCCGAGTGTGCTGAAAATATAATTACAGGTATCATGGCATATTCTGATAACGACTTTAGTTTGCTGCAAATTTCACCCCCGTTAAAGCCAGGCAACAGATAGTCCAATAAAATTAGATCTGGCTTGTGAGCTCGAATAACATTTTCGATATCATTTCCATGATTAAATCCAATTGACTTATACCCCTCAAACCTGAAAAGTTCATGCAATACATATAGCAGATCAAAATCATCATCAATTATAAGTATCTGTTTTTTCATAGGCGTCTCTTTAAGCACAATTTTAGGCGAAACAACATTTGATAAATCAGTTTTTAAGTATCTATTGGCGTATTATACTCTATAGGTATTTTAGATAAAAAGTTACCCATAAGATACTCTCTGATAATAATAGTGGTCAAAAATAAGACTGTAATTTTTGACAACGGAGGTAGAAACGCTATAATTTTATACGGTAATTACGCAAAATTGGCAGGTCAAATCACACCATTCAATATGGCAAAACGTATGAGTGCTATTGTGTTGCGCGACCCTGTTTTGTCTATTAGTTGTTGCCTGTGATTTTCCACAGTACGCTTGCTAATGAATAGCTTATCGGCAACTTCCTGATTGGTGAGCCCTTCAGAGAGATGACTCAATATTTCTGCATCTAAAGATGATATTTCGAGGTTGTGTCCGCTGTCTTGAATTACCGTTTCCGGTATGGAAATCAATCGATCTAAAAACCGTTTGGAAAGTTCTGCGCATAAATAATGCCCGTGGTTATAGGTATGATGAATTGCGAACAATAGTTCTGCAGCACTAACACTTTTTAGAAGATATCCCCTGGCGCCATTCTTGAAAGCTTTAACAATGTATTTTTCGGAGTCAAGGGCACTAAGGACGATTACTTTAATTTCAGGAAATCCTACCGTTAAGCGGGCGGTCAGGTCTATTCCACCTAATAAAGGCATATTTAAATCGGCCAATACGATGTCGGGCTTCGCCCCCATTTGCAGAAGCTGCAGCACGCCCTCCCCAGTATCAGCCTCTGCGATAATATTAAACGACACATCTTTTTCAAGCATGGCCTTAACGCCCCCTCTCAAAATAAGATGGTCATCTGCAAGAATTATATTAATCTGCGGTTTTATCATTACGATGGCCTTGTATCCAATGTTACAGCGACGGTGGTGCCCTCACCAGGTTTAGAGTTGATGACCAATGTACCGTTATACAAGCTTAACCTGTTTTTTATGCGCGACAATCCGGACCCCATTGATATATAATCAGGACCATCTAAAAAACCGCTTCCGTTATCAGATACACTCAATTCAACTTTTGCGCCCTTTCTTACGTCAATAACAATCAGGCTAGCATTGGCGTGCTTCATTGCGTTATTGACCAATTCCTGCAATATCCTGAAAATGTTGGTCTCCAATAAAATATCCATGCGCCTTTCAAGCCGACTTAAATTTGTTCTTATAGTTAGATTGGAAGTGGACAAACGCTTTGCCATCTCATCAATAGTTGTCGGTAATCCAAAATCGGTTAATATTGACGGTGCCAGTTCAAAAGAAATATTGCGCGTTTCGCGGGTGGCCATAGCCAATAGATCAGACACTTCCTTTATAACTTCGTCAGGCCGTTCCGCATCAAGTACAAGTTCTAATTTAAGCCTTATGCCATAAAGTAACTGACTCACACTATCATGAAGGGCATCGCTAATTCGTATCCGTTCATTCTCTTCGGCATCTACAGTGGCCAGGGCTATATTTCTTTGTTGTTCGCGCTTAATTCGTTGTGCTTCTTCTTCTAAATTCTTTCTTAAGGTAATGTCTGTCATTGTACCTATAAACCTATCAGATTGATGTTTTCCAGTATGAACATGACCTCTGATATTTACAAAACAGTCTTTGGTTATTTTGTTGCTAAAACGGCATTCAATGTTAATTTCTTGTTTATGAATTATTGCATTTCTAAACGCTTTATCCACGCTTTGTTTGTCTTCCGGATTAATAAGGTTAATGAACGATTGGTACTTGCCGTCAAACTTCGGTCCGGGTAGGCCGCATATCTTTAAGTTAGATTCATCAAGATGAAATATCATCGTGTCCGCGTTTAAATCCCACGTACCTGAAGACGATGCTTCTAAAGCCAGTTCTAACCGTTCTTTTGTTTTAGACAAGTCATTTTCTGTTTTTACCCGCTCAGTTATGTCTATTACGGCAATGTCACATTGCAAAGGAAGTGATCGCACGGGCTGAATGGCTATACCCTCCATTTGAACGTAAAAGTCGCCTTGCCTGGCCGAATTAATTTTTAATTGGCAGCTTTGTTTTTCGCCGCTGCTAAGCATTTTCCGCAAAAATATATGGTAAATATCGCGATGGTCTTCTGTAACAAAGCTTTGTAGTCTTTTACCCACAACCACGCCACGCGCGACACCTAAAAGGTTAACTCCAGCGTTATTCACCTCCGTAACTAATCCGTTTTTATCTAAAATATAGTAACCTATAGGCGCCAGGTCATAAATACCTGAAAACTTAATTTGTTGCAGTTCAAGTTTTTCGTTAGCAATTCTAAGCTCATCATTTTGCATCTCAAGCTCGGCCTGGTGCAAATGCAGATCTTCTAATACTTTTTGTAAACGAACCTCATTGGATGTTAGCTCCTTTGACTTTTCCGTTGCAGCAACTTGCCCTTTTTTAGACATCGGCACCTATTTTTAGAACTACAATAGGGGTGGTATTTATGTCGCCGAAAAATGGTGTGGCAGTTAATAAAAATTTAGTCTGAACCGGATTTTTAATGCTGATAGTTGCTTCCTTAACGCTGTGGTTTGCTATTGCAGACTGCATTAGTTTTGCAGGCTCGTCAGACTTCCAAAGCTTTTTAAAAAACGCTGCCCCATTTTGATTTTTAAGTTCATTGTGTTTAACGCCCAAAATCTTCAAGGTTGCGGCATTAAAATCCAAAACCTCAAGGGTATCGCTAAACCTTATGATGGCGTCAGATAATCCATCTGTTAGTGTGTGGGCGTAATTTTCAAGCATATCCAGCTTTGACTGCATTTGCTTAAAATCTGTAATAAGCGTTAAGGTCAAAACCGCGCCGGAGATATAGTTATCTAAAGTTCTGTAAGGCATAATGCGCACCCTATACCATTCGTTATCTTTTGTACGTATGTCTGAAACCTTGATCGCGAGTTTATCTATCACCTCTCTGATGTCGTGTTCATTGATAGGCTCCTCAAAATTTGATACTACGTGGCTGATAGGTCGGCCTATATCGCTTGCTATCAAATTGAAAAGTATGCGAACCTGTGGAGTATAGCGTAGGATGTTTAAATCGTTGTCTAAAAACAATGTCGATACCTCTGTTGCCTCTAAAAGATTTTTCATATCATTATTAAGCCGCGTAAGCTCTTCGGCTTTTAAATGATACTGGCTGTTCACAGTCATTAATTCTTCGTTTAAAGACTGCATCTCTTCTTTAGTAGTTAAAGACTCTTCGTTGGTGCTTTGCAGTTCTTCATTAGCACTTTGCAACTCCTCATTACTTAATCGTAATTTCTCAATCGAGTTTTCCATGCCCTCTACTGTCGATGATAACTGTTGTTTAGTGTATATCAGTTCTTTTTTCAACTCTTCAGCAGCTATATCCACAGAAGAGGCTGCGCTTTTTGCCAACTTTACATTGTGGCTTTGCAAACCAAGATCTTCGAAAGAGATCAATAAAAGATGATGCTCCCCCCCATCTTTTATTGCAGCAGCTTTTATTGTTACCAAGCGCAACTGGTCATCAAGGTTAAATTTAACAACCTCAGCTGTAACAGCTTTGTCAGTCTTAAGAGCTTCTTGCATCAGCATGGTTAACGGATATCTCAACTCTTCCCTGGCTAATCGTAAAATATTATTGATCATATTTTCACCTCGGGGCAACTCTAAAAATTTGCTTGTATTGCCATTGTTATAAAGAATATCCCCTTTTTCATTAACCAATACAGACGCCGGTAAAATCTTATCGATCAAAGCCTGTGTAAAAATCTCCCTCACCCCTTTTTTTTGCACGGGAGCAACAATTTCATCTTTGGTCTTTTCGTGATTTTGCTTAGCGGGGTGCGACGGGAACTCTATCATGTTACTTAACATTACACTGCCCTCCAATCTTTTAAATATCTTCCACTTGGGATCTGCAGGCTTAAACATCTCAGAGAAACCGCCAATAGTTTCAGCGGGCCCCATAAACATTAATCCTGCGGGGTTAAGCGCGTAGCAAAATAAGGGTATAACTTTTTTCTGTAACTCCGGCGTAAAGTAAATCAGCATGTTACGGCAACACAACAGATCGAGTTTTATAAACGGCGGATCCTTAATAAGATTTTGCTGCGCAAAAACCACAATTTCCCGTAGATTTTTTTTTACTCGATAGCCCTCTTCTTCTTTCGTAAAAAAGTTCTCTAAACGTTGCTCAGATACTTCAGACACAATATTGCCGCGATATCTGCCCGACCGGGCATGTTCAAGAGCAATGGGGTCGAGATCCGTTGCATAAATCTGCAAATCTGGCGGCACCTTAAGGTCTAATTCCTTAATAACTTCTTTAATGATAATCGCAACTGAGTATGCTTCCTCCCCCGTCGAACAGCCCGCAATCCAAACCCTAAATTTATCTTTCCCATTATCTGCCTTAAGCTTATCTTTAATAAGCGTTTTAAGAGAGTCAAAAGCAGCGGCATCTCTAAAAAACTTAGTTACCCCAATCAGTAATTCTCCAAACAACGTATCTATCTCGTCTGGGTTGTCTTGCAGGTAATCTGCGTACTGGCCATAATCTGTAAATTGAAAAAGTGCAAGCCGCCTATCTATACGCCTGGCAATAGTGCTTTTTTTGTATAACGAAAAATCATTACCGGTTTGCGAACGCAGAAACATAAGGATCTTCTGCATGGCGTTAGTTGTCTTTAAAGACATTTTTGTATCCTCACCCGTCTCTTCGGCAATGGCTGGATGGTTTAAATATTGAATGATCTTTAACGGAATCTCTTCCGGCGCAAGTACATAATCTATTAGGTTTGTGTCGATGGCGGCACTTGGCATGCTAGGATAATCAGCAGTTTCTGGGTCTTGGGCAATGGTTAATCCAAGGTTTTCTTTGATCATCCGTATACCGGTTTCTCCGTCAGAACCCATTCCTGACAACACTACTGCAACTGCCCTGTTCCATTGATCGTTGGCGAGACTTTGAAAAAAATAGTCGATTGGTTGACGGATGCCTTGCGGTTTAGATGCTTTCATCAACAGTAATTTCCTACTGTGGATGCCCATATCTTTATTAGATGGGATAATGTAAACATGATTTGCTGCTACAAGCATGCCGTCTGTAGCTTCTATAACCGGCAATGGCGTAAACCTGCGCATTACCTCAGTAAGTTCACTTTTATGGCTTGGGTCAAGGTGCATTACTACAACAATAGCCATTCCGCTGTCAATTGGCATCTGCGAGAAAAATTTCTCGAAAGCGGGGAAAGACCCTGCCGATCCACCTATTGCAATTATGGGAAAAGAACTTGTTTTCACCGTTTTGCCAGAACCCGATACTTTTGACGTAACAGAGATCTCGGGAGACACGGCTTTTCGCTTGTGAACCATAAATAGGCAGGTGTAATGATTGGTTTCTAAAGTTACTCTTTTGAATGGAAGTAACTGCTAAAAGAACATCAATCCTTAATATGGTTTTGATAGATGTTAAAGCTTTTATCTAAGCGTGGCCGGTAGCTGTTAAATAGTGTGGCGTGCCGCTATTTGCAGCAGAAGCTTACGATCGCCATTAGATTCATCGATACTCTGCAAGAGCAGTTGATCTATTTCTTTTGACTTAAACCCTTTTGCAACCATTTTAAGTAAGCGAAAAGAGGTAGCTTCTACGCTTTCTATAACAGAAAGATAAAATATAATAGAAAGATCGCGCAAACTTTGTTGGTCTTTATTTTCAAAAACAGCGGTAAATCCCTCTTCTATAAAGTTGGTTAGGTCACCACATTCTGACAAGTCAGCCTCTTTATCAAGCGTTAAATAGATCTTCCTCATACGCGCAATTTGTTTTTGAACGTCCTGAAGTGTTTCTGCTATCGCGAATTTCAGGTCGTTAAATTCAGATTGGTCTTCCAGTTCGGGCAGCCGTTCAAGCAAATGCACCTTTACACAAAAAACACGGTTCAAATGCTTGACAAAAAACCGGTTACGCTGTATAACGTCAAGTGCAAGGCCGGATGGTGGCATTTGGTCAGATTGGTTATTCATTGGGGTCGAATTGCAATAGGTTATTTATGAAATGTATTTATAGCGATC